>NZ_JBEZLV010000001.1:0-428700 GCF_040652335.1 Streptomyces sp. NPDC048270 | reverse complement strand
CCAGATGTGGAAGCCCGGTAACGGGTGAAGCTGACTGGTACTAATAGGCCGAGGGCTTGTCCTCAGTTGCTCGCGTCCACTGTGTTAGTTCTGAAATAACGAACAGCTGTGTCCATAGCCAGCGTTCAAATTTCATAGTGTTTCGGTGGTCATAGCGTTAGGGAAACGCCCGGTTACATTCCGAACCCGGAAGCTAAGCCTTTCAGCGCCGATGGTACTGCAGGGGGGACCCTGTGGGAGAGTAGGACGCCGCCGAACAACCCGCCCTTTTAGCTCAGTCGGTAGAGCGTCTCCATGGTAAGGAGAAGGTCAACGGTTCGATTCCGTTAAAGGGCTCCAAAGAGAAAGGCCCCCGCCTTGTGGCGGGGGCCTTTCTTCGTTTTGGGCGCAGCCGGCGGGGTGCCCGTACCTGCCGGGGCGGACCTCCTGTCAAGCCCCGACTTTCCGGGTCGTGACCGTGGCCGTGGCGTGGGGCGCAATGGGATCACGGATGAGGGAGCGGGAGGCAGACGGCCTCCTCGCCGCATCCGCAGTCCGAGCCCCTCGAGCTGCGAAAGGACCCCGATCATGCGCCTCGCAAGGATTCGACGCCTCGTTCTGAGGATCGTGCAGGCCCTGGCGGAAGGGGACGTCGCATGAGCATCGCAGGGATCCGACGCCTCGTTTCGAAGATCGTGACGCCCGTGCCGCCCGTGACGGCCGATGCCGGCGTCCGCGCCACGTCCACGCCCGTCCAGCCGCTGACCGCACCGGAGCACGCCGGCCCCCAGGTCGGCAACGACAGACTGCCCTTGGCCACCGAGATGGCGGCCCCGTCCTTCATGATCCTGTCGACGCGGCCGAGGCCCCGGCGGCACGAGCGATAAGGGGACGGCAGGGTCCTCAGTCGCCCTCGCGCTGCTGCGGGACACGGAACGCGAGGATCGCCATGTCGTCCGAGGCGGGTTCGGCGGCGAAGCGCTCCACCGCGCGCAGGACCCGGGCGGCGACCGCACCCGCGGTCAGGCCCGTGCAGGTCGTGAGGACCTCGGCAAGGCCGTCGTCCCCGAGCATGCGGCTGCCCTCGCGGCGTTCGGTCACGCCGTCCGTGACGCAGAGCAGCACGTCGCCCGGGTCGAGGGTCAGCGTTTGCTCGTACAGGTCGAGGTCGTCGATCACGCCCAGCAGGGGCTGCGGCTCGGCGGCCGGGAGCACCTCGCCGTTCGGGCGCAGGCGCAGCGGGAGCGGGTGGCCGGCGCAGACGACCTTCATCAGCGCGCCCCCGTCCGGCTGCGGGTGGAGCTCGCCGTAGAGGAGGGTGAGGAAGCGGCTGCGGGCGCCCTCGTCGAGGATGGCCGCGTTGAGGCGTTCGAGGACGGCGGGTCCGCCCAGGCCCTCGCGGGCCAGCAGGCGCAGGGCGTGCCGGGCCAGGCCCGTGACCGCGGCCGCCTCCGGGCCCGTGCCGCAGACATCGCCGATGGCGAAGCCGTACGCGCCTTCGCGGATGGGGAAGACGTCGTAGAAGTCGCCGCCCACCTCGTTGCCCTCGCCGGCGGCGCGGTAGATGACCTCGACCTCCATGCCGGGGATCGCGGGGGAGCCGGGCGGCAGCAGGCTGCGCTGGAGGGAGCGGCTGATGGCGGTGCGCTCGGAGTAGAGCCGTGCGTTGTCGAGGGCGAGCGCGGCCCGGCGGGAGAGGTCCTCGGCGAGTTCGAGGATCTCCTGGCGGAAGTGCTCCTCGCTGGGCTTGCCGAGGGTGAGCATGCCGATCACGCGGTTGCGGGCCATCAGCGGGAGCACGACGGTCTCGCCGCCGACCGCGAGAGCCGTTTCCGGCCACGGGCGGGCGCCGGCCCCGCGGACGGGCTCGGGCGGGCTGACCCGGGAGAGCAGGGCCTTGAGGCCGTCGATGCGCTCCTCGTCCTCGTGCAGCACGTAGGAGAGGTACGGATCCGAGGACTGGTCGGCGATGGTGTAGACGGCGCACCAGGTCGCGAGGGTGGGGACGGTCATCTGTGCCATGAGGGCGAGGGTCTGGTCGCGGTCGAGGGTGCCGGCCAGCAGGTCGGAGGCCTCGACGAGGAAGGAGAGCGAACCGCGGCGCAGGCGCTCGAGTTCGCCGAGGCGGGCGGACTCGACGGCGAGGGCGATGCGGTCGGCGGCGAACTGGAGGCGCAGGGCCTCCTCGTTCGAGTAGCGGCCGGGGACCTCGGCGGCGACGCCGAGAGAGCCGGTGAGACGGCCCTCGACCTTCAGCGGGACGGTCACCACGGACCGCATGCCGGTGGACTCCAGGAGCGGGACGGCTCCGGGGACGGAGGCGAGGTCGTCGTGGACGGCGGGCATGCGGGCCGAGCCGTACCGGTTGGTGCCGGCCTCGACGGGGACGCGGGCGAAGCGCTGGCGGGTGGAGGGCAGCCCGGTGGTGGCGCGGACCTCCAGCTCGGTCTCGTCGTCGGTGGCGAGGAGCAGGAAGGCGGCGTCGGCGTCGAGGAGGTCGCGGGCCCGCTCGACGGTGCGCTGGAGGAGGCCGTCGAGGTCGTCGGGGGCGGGCGAGCCGATGAAGACCTCGAACGGGTCGGCGGGGCGGGGCTCGGTCAGGTGGCCGCCGTCGGCCGGGATCCGTACCGGGGTCTGGAGGAGGGCGCGCTCGTCGTCATGCACGAGGAGGCAGACGATGGAGGGTTCGCCATGGGCGTCGCGTACCCGGAGGTGGGAGGCGTAAACGGGGATGACGCGGCCGTCGGAGCCGCGGATCCCGTAACTGCCCTCCCAGCGGGACAGGCCCAGTGCCTCGGCGATGCCGGTGCCGGTGCCGGGGGTCTGGGGCCAGGCGGCGAGCTCGGCGAGCGGGCGGCCCACGACCTTCTCGGCGGGGTAGCCGAAGACGTGCTCGGCGTCCTCGTTCCAGGCGGAGACGGCGCCGGCGGAGTCGATCTGCAGGACGGCGACGCGGACCCGGCTGTCGGCGAGGGGGAGCAGCTGGTCGGGGACGACGGGGCCCGCGGAGCGGGTACCGACCGGACGGTCTGGGAGGTCCAGGCGGAACCACACGTGCTTGTGGGTGGCGGTGTACTCGACGCCCCAGCGGGTGGCGAGGGCGGCGCAGAGCATCAGGCCGCGGCCGTTCTCGCGGTCGGGGTCGGCGTAGGGGCGTTCGCCGGGGTGCTGGAGCGGGAGCTCGCGCTCCGGGTAGCGGTCGGCGACCTCGACGCGCACGCCGTCCTCGGCGCGCAGGCACAGGACCTCGGCCCGGGTTCCGGCGTGGACCACGGCATTGGTGACGAGCTCGCTGGTGAGGACCACCGCGTCGTCGACGATGTCCGCGAAGCCCCATCCCTGCAGGGTGTCGCGGACGAACGCGCGGGCGGCGGCGACCGAGCGCCCGAGGGGGTCGAAGCTGGCAGCCGCCCGTGCCGTGATCACTGGTCTCCTTCGACGCGGTTGGACATCGGGTGCCAGGTTACTTACCTTCGCGGTCGGCATGGTGCCGTCGTCTGGGATTCCCCCCGCAGGGTACGGCGGGTGTGCGATGGTGCCGAAGTGTTATGGCCGGGTTCGGCCAGGGTGAAACACTGGGCAGGCTTGAAGAGCTGGGCAGGAACACTCGTAGCCCGGTGGAACAGCGGTCGACCCTTTCGGGAGGGACACGGTGGAGTCTGGCGCAGCGGTGCGGCGTACGGGAACGCGGCCGAAGGGCGGTCGGTCCCGGCGCGGGGGGACGACCGAGGTCGATACCGCCGCTCTGAACAGGCTGCTCACGGCCCTGGTGTCGATGCGGGACGGGAACTTCCGCAAGCGGCTGACGGTGTCCGGCGAGGGCGTGATGGCGGAGATCGCCGCCGTCTACAACGAGGTCGCCGACCGCAACCTGCACCTGACCGGGGAGCTGTCGCGGGTCCGCAGGATGGTGGGCCGCGAGGGCAAGCTGAGCGAACGGCTGGAAACCGGTGCCTGTGAGGGCTCCTGGGCGGCCGCGATCGACGCGTCGAACCAGTTGGTGGACGACCTGGCCCGGCCGGTGTCCGAGGTGGGCCGGGTGCTGTCGGCGGTGGCCGAGGGCGATCTGGACCAGCGGATGGATCTGCGGACCCAGGCCACGGAGGGCGCGGGGCACCCGCTGCGCGGGGAGTTCCTGAAGGTCGGGCGTACGGTCAACAACCTGGTCGACCAGCTGTCCGCGTTCACCGACGAGGTGACGCGCGTGGCGCTGGAGGTGGGTACCGAGGGCAAGCTCGGCGGCCAGGCCCAGGTGCGCGGAATGTCGGGTTCTTGGAAGGATCTGACCGACTCCGTCAACACGATGGCGTACCGGCTCACCGCTCAGGTGCGTGATATCGCTCTCGTCACGACGGCGGTGGCCAAGGGCGATCTGTCGCGCAAGGTCACCGTGCACGTGGCCGGCGAGATGCTCCAGCTGAAGAACACCGTGAACACCATGGTGGACCAGCTGTCCTCCTTCTCCTCCGAGGTGACCCGCGTCGCCCGCGAGGTGGGTACGGAGGGGGAGCTGGGCGGCCAGGCGAAGGTGCCCGGGGTCGCCGGTGTGTGGAAGGACCTGACCGACTCCGTCAACACGATGGCGGGCAACCTGACGGCTCAGGTGCGCGGGATCGCGCAGGTGACGACGGCGGTCGCGAACGGCGACCTGTCGCAGAAGGTACGGGTGAGCGCGCGCGGCGAGGTCGCGCAGCTGGCCGAAACGATCAATCAGATGACGGAGACCCTGCGGACCTTCGCGGACGAGGTCACGCGTGTGGCCAGCGAGGTCGGCGCCAAGGGCCTGCTGGGCGGCCAGGCGCAGGTGCCGGGTGCGGCCGGTACGTGGAAGGACCTCACCGACTCGGTGAACACGGTCTTCCGCAACCTGACCACGCAGGTGCGGGACATCGCGCAGGTGACGACGGCGGTGGCCAACGGCGACCTGTCGCAGAAGGTCACGGTCGACGTGGCCGGCGAGATGCTGGAGTTGAAGAACACCGTCAACACGATGGTGGACCAGCTCCAGTCCTTCGGTGCGGAAGTGACGCGTGTGGCCCGTGAGGTCGGCGTCGAGGGTGAGCTGGGCGGTCAGGCGCAGGTGCCGGGTGCGGCCGGTACGTGGAAGGACCTCACCGACTCGGTGAACACCGCCTTCCGCAACCTCACCGGCCAGGTCCGCAACATCGCGCAGGTGACGACGGCGGTGGCCAACGGCGACCTGTCGCAGAAGGTCACCGTGGACGTCTCCGGCGAGATGCTCCAGCTGAAGAACACCGTGAACACGATGGTGGACCAGCTGTCCTCCTTCGCCGACCAGGTCACGCGGATGGCGCGGGACGTGGGCACCGAGGGCCGGCTCGGCGGCCAGGCCCGGGTCGAGGGGGTGTCCGGCACCTGGAAGGAGCTCACCGACTCCGTCAACTTCATGGCCGGCAACCTGACCTCGCAGGTGCGCCAGATCGCCCAGGTGACCACGGCGGTGGCGCGCGGTGACCTGTCGCAGAAGATCGACGTGGACGCCCGGGGCGAGATCCTGGAGTTGAAGAACACCATCAACACGATGGTCGACCAGCTCTCGGCCTTCGCGGAGCAGGTGACGCGGGTGGCGCGGGACGTGGGCACCGAGGGCCGGCTCGGCGGCCAGGCGCAGGTGCCCGGCGTGGCCGGCGTATGGCGTGACCTGACGGACTCGGTGAACGGCATGGCCGGGAACCTGACCTCGCAGGTGCGCAACATCGCGCAGGTCGCCACGGCGGTGGCGCGCGGTGACCTGTCGCAGAAGATCGACGTGGACGCCAGGGGCGAGATCCTGGAGCTGAAGAACACCCTCAACACGATGGTCGACCAGCTCTCGAACTTCGCGGAGCAGGTGACGCGGGTGGCGCGGGAGGTGGGTACCGAGGGCATCCTCGGCGGCCAGGCGGAGGTGAAGGGCGTCTCCGGCACCTGGAAGGACCTCACCCAGTCCGTCAACTTCATGGCCAACAACCTGACGTCGCAGGTGCGCAACATCGCCGAGGTGACCACGGCGGTGGCCATGGGCGACCTCTCCAAGAAGATCACCGTCGACGCGAAGGGCGAGATCCTCGAGCTGGTCACCACCGTGAACACGATGGTGGACCAGCTGTCCTCGTTCGCGGAGCAGGTGACGCGGGTGGCGCGCGAGGTGGGCACCGAGGGCATCCTCGGCGGCCAGGCGCGCGTGCGCGGGGTCACCGGCATCTGGAAGGACCTGAGCGACAACGTCAACACCATGGCCGGGAACCTGACGGCGCAGGTGCGCGGGATCGCGCAGGTCTCGGCGGCGGTGGCCAACGGCGACCTGACGAAGAAGGTCACCGTCGAGGCGCGCGGCGAGGTCGCCCAGCTCGCCGACACGGTCAACACCATGGTGAAGACCCTGTCGTCCTTCGCCGACGAGGTCACGCGCGTGGCCCGTGAGGTGGGTACGGAGGGCCGCCTGGGCGGCCAGGCGCACGTACCGGGTGTCTCGGGTACGTGGAAGGACCTCACCGACTCGGTGAACTTCATGGCCTCCAACCTCACCGGCCAGGTGCGGCAGATCGCCATGGTCACGACCGCCATCGCCAAGGGCGATATGACCAAGAAGATCGACATCGACGCGCGCGGCGAGATCCTGGAGCTCAAGACCACCATCAACACCATGGTCGACCAGCTGTCCTCGTTCGCCGACCAGGTGACGCGGGTGGCCCGCGAGGTGGGTACCGAGGGCATCCTGGGCGGCCAGGCCCGGGTCCGGGACGTGGACGGCACCTGGCGGGACCTGACGGAGTCCGTGAACGAGATGGCCGGGAACCTCACCCGGCAGGTCCGCGCGATCGCGGCGGTGGCCACCGCGGTGACCCGCGGCGACCTCAGCCTGAAGGTCGACGTGGACGCCGCGGGCGAGATCCAGGTCCTCCAGGACAACATCAACACGATGATCGTCAACCTGCGCGACACCACCTTGGCCAACAAGGAGCAGGACTGGCTCAAGGGCAACCTGGCGCGGATCTCCGCCCTGATGCAGGGCCGCCGGGAGCTCGACGACGTCGCCTCGCTGATCATGAGCGAGCTGACGCCCGTGGTCTCGGCGCAGCACGGTGCCTTCTTCCTGGCCCTGCCGGCCGGCGGTACCAAGGAGATCGGTACGGAGGGCGGTACGGACGGCTCGTACGAGCTGCGGATGCGCGGGAGCTACGCGTACGCCGGAGGCCAGGTGCCCACGTCCTTCCGGCCGGGGGAGGGGCTGATCGGGACGGTCGCGGAGGAGAAGCGGACGATCCTGGTCGAGAACACCCCGCCGGGCTACCTGAAGATCTCCTCGGGGCTCGGCGAGGCGCCGCCCGCGCACGTGATCGTGCTGCCGGTGCTCTTCGAGGGGAAGGTGCTCGGCGTCATCGAGCTGGCGTCCTTCACGCCGTTCACGCAGATCCAGAAGGACTTCCTCAGCCAGATCGCCGAGATGATCGGTACGAGCGTCAACACCATCAGCGTCAACTCCAAGACGGAGATGCTGCTGAAGCAGTCGCAGGAAATGACCGAGCAGCTGCGGGAGCGCTCCGACGAGCTGGAGAACCGGCAGAAGGCCCTCCAGGCGGCGAACGCGGAGCTGGAGGAGAAGGCCGAGCTGCTGGCCCAGCAGAACCGGGACATCGAGGTGAAGAACACCGAGATCGAGGAGGCCCGGCAGGTCCTGGAGGAGCGCGCCGAGCAGCTGGCGGTCTCGATGCGCTACAAGTCCGAGTTCCTCGCGAACATGTCGCACGAGCTGCGGACCCCGCTCAACTCGCTGCTGATCCTGGCCAAGCTGCTCGCCGACAACGCGGACGAGAACCTGTCGGGCAAGCAGGTGGAGTTCGCCGAGACCATCCACGGCGCCGGCTCGGACCTGCTCCAGCTGATCAACGACATCCTCGACCTGTCGAAGGTCGAGGCCGGGAAGATGGACGTCTCGCCGACGCGGATCGCGCTGGTCCAGCTCGTGGACTACGTGGAGGCCACCTTCCGGCCGCTGACCGCGGAGAAGGGGCTCGACTTCTCGGTGCGGGTCTCCCCGGAGCTGCCGGCCACCTTGCACACCGACGAGCAGCGGCTGCTCCAGGTGCTGCGCAACCTGCTGTCCAACGCGGTGAAGTTCACCGACACCGGCGCGGTGGAGCTGGTGATCCGGCCGGCCGGGGCCGATGTCCCGACGGCGATCCGGGAGCAGCTGCTGGAGGCCGGCTCGCTGCGGGAGGCCGACGCGGACCTGATCGCCTTCTCGGTGACCGACACCGGCATCGGGATCGCCGCGAGCAAGATGCTGGTGATCTTCGAGGCGTTCAAGCAGGCCGACGGCACGACGAGCCGCAAGTACGGGGGCACGGGGCTGGGGCTGTCCATCAGCCGGGAGATCGCCCGGCTGCTCGGCGGGGAGATCCACGCGGCCAGCGAGCCCGGCCGCGGCTCCACCTTCACGCTGTACCTGCCGCTGCACCCGAGCGAGCTGCCCCCGCAGGGGTACGCGCCGCCCACGCCCGGCGGGGCCCGCGCCGAGCTGTACCGCAGGCCCTCCGACGAGGCGCGGCCCGCGCTGCCCGCCTCCCCCGCGGCGCCCTCGCCGACGGCTCCGGCGCAGGCCGCTCCCGGCCGGGCGGAGCGCTCGGCCCTGCCGGGCTCCGAGCCGGGCCAGGGCGGGGCGGCGCTGTTCCGGCGCCGGCGCAAGTCGCTGAGCGACCTGGAGCCGCGTACGGCCGTGCCGGGGCAGCCGGGCGTGGCGGGCGCCGAGGACGGCTGGGGCAGTGCCGAGGAGGAGCTCCCGGTCGTGCCGCGGACGTACGACTTCCACGGGGAGAAGGTGCTCATCGTGGACGACGACGTGCGCAACGTCTTCGCGCTGACCAGCGTGCTGGAGCAGCACGGGCTGGCGGTGCTGTACGCGGAGAACGGGCGGGAGGGCATCGAGGTCCTGGAACAGCACGACGACGTGACGGTCGTGCTGATGGACATCATGATGCCGGAGATGGACGGCTATGCGACGACCTCGGCGATCCGGCGGATGCCGCAGTTCGCGGGGCTGCCGATCATCGCGCTGACGGCGAAGGCGATGAAGGGGGACCGGGAGAAGGCGATCGACTCCGGTGCTTCCGACTACGTCACCAAGCCGGTCGACCCCGACTACCTGCTGTCGGTGATGGAGCAGTGGATGCGCGGGAAGTGACCGCCCGCCGAGCGGATCGGCGACGATTGCCGACGGAGTATGCCCGAAGCGGTGTGGGAGGGCGGCGGACGGGGAACCTTCTGCTCTCCCACCACGTTTCTGCTTCGTGCACAGTGACATCTTGGTGACAGGGTGTGGCGATCTCAGGACTGGGGCTACGATGACCGGCACAAGGACGGACGGCGCAAGGATGCCGTCCTCTGGGGCGGGGCCCGGCGCACAGGCCGGAGCCCGGAGCCGGGGAGGCCCCATGCCGGGGCGAGGAGGACAGGGCATGGTGCAGAAGGCCAAGATCCTCCTGGTCGATGACCGGCCGGAGAATCTGCTGGCGCTGGAGGCCATCCTCTCCGCGCTCGATCAGACACTGGTCCGGGCGTCGTCGGGGGAGGAAGCGCTCAAGGCGCTGCTGACGGACGATTTCGCGGTCATCCTGCTGGATGTGCAGATGCCGGGGATGGACGGATTCGAAACCGCCGCGCACATCAAGCGGCGGGAGCGGACCCGGGACATCCCGATCATCTTCCTGACCGCGATCAACCACGGTCCGCACCACACCTTCCGCGGCTACGCGGCGGGCGCGGTGGACTACATCTCCAAGCCCTTCGACCCGTGGGTGCTGCGGGCCAAGGTCTCGGTCTTCGTGGAGCTGTACACGAAGAACTGCCAGCTGCGCGAGCAGGCGGCGCTGCTGCGCCTCCAGCTGGAGGGCGGCGGTACGAACGGCGTGGACGGCAGCAAGGAGACGGCCGGACTGCTGGCCGAGCTCTCCGCGCGGCTCGCCGCGGTCGAGGAGCAGGCCGAGGCGCTGACCAAGCAGCTGGGCGAGGATTCGGCCGAGGCGGCGGTGGTCGCGACCGCGGCCCATCTGGAGCGCAAGCTGACCGGGCTGCGGCGGGCGCTGGACGCGCTGGAGCCGGGGGCCGGCGGAGGAGCCGTACTGCCCCTGCAGGGCTGAGGGCCGACCCGCCTGGTGGCGCGTCAGGTCTGGCGGTGCGTCAAAGCGCCGACAGAACCGGCGACACGAACGGGTGAAGGGGTGGGCACGCGTGTCCACTGGCATGGACACCGGTAATCTCGGGCCCATGGCCTCACGTACGTCCGGCAAGGGTTCCCCGAGCACAGCGGGCACCGCGAAGGGCCGCACCGGCCGTACCCCGGCGCCGGCGAAGAAGGCGGCTCCCGCGCGCAAGCCCCCCGCGAAGAAGGCCGCGGCCGCCCGGCGCGCGCCGGTCAAGAAGGTCGCGCCCAAGTCCGCGCCGTCCCCGACCGGGGGTGTGGTGCGGCTGGTGCGGGCCCTGTGGCTGGGCTGCGCGCACGCGGTCGGCGCCGTCTTCCGCGGGATCGGGCAGGGTGCCAAGAACCTCGACCCGGCCCACCGCAAGGACGGCCTGGCGCTGCTGCTGCTCGCCCTCGCGCTGATCGTCGCCGCCGGAACCTGGTCGAACCTGAGCGGTCCCGTCGGGGACCTGGTCACGATGCTGGTCACCGGCGCCTTCGGACGACTGGATCTGCTCGTGCCGATCCTGCTCGGCGTCATGGCGGTACGTTTCATCCGCCACCCCGAGCAGACCGACGCCAACGGCCGCATCGGGATCGGGCTCTCCGCCCTGGTCATCGGGGTGCTGGGCCTGGTCCACATCGCCTGCGGGGCGCCCGGCCGCGACGAGGGCACCACCGCGATGCAGAACGCGGGCGGGCTCATCGGCTGGGGCGCCTCCAAGCCCCTGATCTTCACCATGGGCGCGCC
This sequence comes from Streptomyces sp. NPDC048270, assembly GCF_040652335.1. NCBI lineage: Bacteria > Bacillati > Actinomycetota > Actinomycetes > Kitasatosporales > Streptomycetaceae > Streptomyces > Streptomyces sp. NPDC048270. The sequence continues at coordinate 417,790 of NZ_JBEZLV010000001.1, read as the reverse complement.
GCTCGCCGTGCCGATGCTGGTGCTGCTCACCGTCTTCGGACTGCTCGTGGTCACCGCGACCCCGGTCAACGCGATCCCGGAGCGGTTGCGGCGGCTCGGGATCCGGCTCGGGATCATCGCCCCCAACGAATACGACGAGGGGTACGGGGAGCGCGGGGGCGCGGCCGACCGGCACGATCCGGAGCGCTGGCGGGCCCGTACCGGGGCGGGGGAGGAGCCCGGTGCGGCGGACGCCGCCGAGGAGGAGGCCCTGGCCCGGCGGCGCAGGCCGCGGCGGGCCGCGGCCCGGCCGGCGATGGACCGCGAGATGGACGCCGTCGACGTGGCCGCGGCGGCCGCCGCCGCGCTGGACGGGGTGGTCTACGGCGGACTGCCGCCGTCCCCGCTGGTCGCCGACCTCACGCAGGGGATCTCCGCGGACCGCGAAGGCACGGAGTCCACCGCTCCGGTGCCGCCCGCCCGCGAGGAGCGGCCCACGCCGCGGCCCGCCGCGGCCGCGCCGGCCGCCCCGGCCGCCGAGACGGCCGGGAGCCCGCACGACACCACCGCCGCGGCCTCCGGGACGCTGGCGGTACCCGACCTGACCAAGGCCCCGCCGCAGGCCCAGGCGCTGCCGCCGCGCGCCGAGCAGCTCCAGCTGCGCGGGGACATCACCTACGCGCTGCCCTCGCTGGACCTGCTCGAGCGCGGCGGGCCGGGCAAGACCCGCAGCGCCGCCAACGACGCGGTGGTCGCCTCGCTGACGAACGTGTTCACCGAGTTCAAGGTCGACGCGCAGGTCACCGGTTTCACCCGGGGGCCGACGGTCACGCGCTACGAGGTGACGCTCGGCGCGGCGGTGAAGGTCGAGCGGATCACGGCGCTGGCCAAGAACATCGCCTACGCCGTGGCCTCGCCGGACGTGCGGATCATCAGCCCGATCCCGGGCAAGTCCGCGGTCGGCATCGAGATCCCGAACACCGACCGCGAGATGGTCAACCTGGGCGACGTCCTGCGGCTGGCGGACGCGGCCGAGGACGACCACCCCATGCTGGTCGCCCTGGGCAAGGACGTCGAGGGCGGCTACGTCATGGCCAACCTCGCGAAGATGCCGCACGTGCTCGTCGCCGGTGCCACCGGTTCCGGAAAGTCCTCCTGCATCAACTGCCTGATCACCTCGATCATGGTCCGGGCGACCCCGGAGGACGTCCGGATGGTGCTGGTCGACCCCAAGCGGGTGGAGCTGACGGCCTACGAGGGCATCCCGCACCTCATCACGCCGATCATCACCAACCCCAAGCGGGCCGCCGAGGCCCTCCAGTGGGTCGTGCGCGAGATGGACCTGCGCTACGACGACCTGGCCGCCTTCGGCTACCGGCACATCGACGACTTCAACCAGGCCATCCGGGACGGCAAGATCAAACTGCCGCCGGGCAGCGAGCGCGAGCTCAGCCCCTACCCGTACCTCCTGGTGATCGTCGACGAGCTCGCCGACCTGATGATGGTGGCCCCGCGCGACGTCGAGGACTCCATCGTCCGCATCACCCAGCTGGCCCGCGCGGCCGGCATCCACCTGGTGCTGGCGACCCAGCGGCCGTCGGTGGACGTGGTCACCGGCCTGATCAAGGCGAACGTGCCCTCGCGCCTCGCCTTCGCCACCTCCTCGCTCGCCGACAGCCGGGTCATCCTGGACCAGCCGGGCGCCGAGAAGCTCATCGGCAAGGGCGACGGGCTGTTCCTGCCGATGGGCGCGAACAAGCCCGTCCGGCTCCAGGGCGCCTTCGTGACCGAGGACGAGATCGCCGGGATCGTCCAGCACTGCAAGGACCAGATGGCGCCCGTCTTCCGGGACGACGTGACCGTCGGGCAGAAGCAGAAGAAGGAGATCGACGAGGAGATCGGCGACGACCTGGACCTGCTGTGCCAGGCGGCCGAGCTGGTCGTCTCCACCCAGTTCGGCTCGACCTCGATGCTCCAGCGCAAGCTGCGGGTGGGCTTCGCCAAGGCGGGCCGGCTCATGGACCTGATGGAGTCGCGCGGGATCGTCGGCCCGAGCGAGGGCTCCAAGGCCCGTGACGTGCTGCTGAAGGCCGACGAGCTGGACGGGGCGCTCGCGGTCATCCGCGGGGAGGACCAGCCGTGAGGCCGCGGGGAGGACCGCCCGTGAGGCCGCGGGCGCGCCGGGAAACGCGGGGGATATCCCGGGCAACCGTTTCCCCTGGGCCCGCGTCCAGTTGAAGAGAGGTGGCGGCACCGTGCACGGCATCGGGCACGGCGCAGCGCCGCCGCACCGGCGGAGGCCTCCGCGCCATTCGGATGGCGTATGAAGTGCACCCTCCGGTTGCTCCACCCTTTCGTCACCCCCCTAGACTGGACATCCAGCAGGTGGCTACACGCTCGAAAGGCGCCCTCGTGTCCATCGGCAACGCCAACTCCCCCGAAGAAGAGCGGCCTTCGACCGACGACCGGTCCGAGGACCGCATCGTCGAACGTGCCGTCGAAGGTCCCTCCATCGGGACGGCTCTCAAGAAGGCCCGGATCGCCGCCGGGCTCACCGTCGACGAGGTCAGCTCCACCACCCGCGTGCGCATCCCGATCGTGCACGCGATCGAAGAGGACGACTTCACGCGCTGCGGCGGCGACGTCTACGCCCGCGGCCACATCCGTACGCTCGCCCGCGCCGTCCACCTCGATCCGGCACCCCTGGTCGAGAGCTACGACGCGGCCCACGGCGGCCGGCCGGCACCCACCCCCGCCGCGCCGATGTTCGAGGCCGAGCGCCTCCGCCCCGAGCGGCAGCGGCCCAACTGGACCGCCGCCATGGTCGCCGCGATCGTCGCCGTGATCGGTTTCGTCGGCTTCACCGCCTTCGGCGGTGGCGATGACAAGGCCAAGAAGCCGGTGGCGGAAGGTTCCGCCCCGCAGCCTGCCCCCAAGCAGAGCGGCGGCAAGCCGGCCGCGTCGCAGTCCCCGACCCCGCAGGCTCCCAAGCCGGAGCCTTCCGACAGTGCGATCGCCGCCGCGCCCAAGGACCTCGTCACGGTCGTCCTGACGGCCGACACCGGCGAGAGCTGGATCTCGGCCAAGGACCACAACGGCCGGCTCCTGTTCGACGGCACCCTGTCCCAGGGTGAGTCCAAGACCTTCACGGACAAGGAGTCCGTCGACCTCGTGCTCGGCGATGCCGGGGCCGTGAAGCTCTTCGTGAACGGCAAGGAGATCAAGGACGACTTCCAGCCGGGCCAGGTGGAACGTCTCACATACACCAAGGAAGACCCCCTCGAGGGCCAGCCCCAGCCGGGCTGACCCGAGTCCGCCCTAGGGCGGAACGCTTTGATCCGGATCCCCGGGGCGCTGCGCGGCACCTGCCGCAGGCCCCGGGGATCTTGCTGTGAGGGGCGTGGGGCGGGTGCCGCCGCCGGGACGAAGTAGTCTTGAGTCCATGCCCGAACGCCGTACCGTCGCCCTTGTCACTCTTGGCTGCGCCCGTAACGAGGTGGACTCGGAGGAGCTCGCAGGCCGCTTGGCGGCGGATGGCTGGGAGCTCGTCGAGGACGCCGCCGAAGCGGACGTAGCCGTCGTCAACACCTGCGGCTTCGTCGAAGCCGCCAAAAAGGACTCCGTAGACGCCCTGCTCGAAGCCAATGATCTGAAGGACCACGGCAAGACGCAGGCCGTCGTCGCCGTGGGCTGTATGGCCGAGCGCTACGGCAAGGAACTCGCCGAAGCGCTCCCCGAGGCGGACGGCGTGCTCGGGTTCGACGACTACGCCGACATCTCGGACCGCCTGCAGACCATCCTCAACGGCGGCATCCACGCCTCCCACACCCCGCGCGACCGGCGCAAGCTGCTGCCGATCAGCCCGGCGGAGCGCCAGGACGCCGCGGTGGCGCTCCCGGGCCACGCCCAGGAGCCGGTCGCCGAGGCCCCCGCCGACCTGCCGGAGGGGCTCGCGCCCGCCTCCGGGCCGCGCGCGCCGCTGCGCCGCCGCCTGGACAAGAGCCCCGTCGCCTCGGTCAAGCTGGCCTCCGGCTGCGACCGGCGCTGCTCCTTCTGCGCCATCCCGTCCTTCCGCGGCTCCTTCATCTCCCGCCGCCCCAGCGACGTGCTCGGCGAGACCCGCTGGCTCGCGGAGCAGGGCGTCAAGGAGATCATGCTGGTCTCCGAGAACAACACCTCGTACGGCAAGGACCTCGGCGACATCCGCCTGCTGGAGACCCTGCTGCCCGAGCTGGCCGAGGTCGACGGCATCGAGCGCGTCCGCGTGAGCTACCTCCAGCCCGCCGAGATGCGGCCCGGCCTGATCGACGTACTGACCTCGACCCCCAAGGTCGTGCCGTACTTCGACCTGTCCTTCCAGCACTCGGCCCCCGACGTGCTGCGCGCCATGCGCCGCTTCGGCGACACCGACCGGTTCCTGGAGCTGCTGGACACCATCCGCTCCAAGGCCCCGCAGGCCGGCGTCCGCTCCAACTTCATCGTCGGGTTCCCCGGCGAGAAGGAGTCGGACTTCGCCGAGCTGGAGCGTTTCCTCACCCACGCCCGCCTCGACGCCATCGGCGTCTTCGGCTACTCCGACGAGGACGGCACCGAGGCCGTCACGTACGACGGCAAGCTGGACGAGGAGACCATCGCCGAGCGGCTCGCCCACATGCAGCGGCTCGCCGAGGAGCTCACCTCGCAGCGCGCGGAGGAGCGGATCGGAGAGACGCTGGAGGTACTCGTCGAGACGGTCGTCCCGCTCGACGAGGCCGAGGACGGCGAGGGCGCCTACGGGCGCGCCGCCCACCAGGCCCCCGAGACGGACGGGCAGGTCGTCTTCACGGACGGCGCGGGACTGGTCCCCGGGCGTATCGTCACGGCCAAGGTGGTCGGCACCCTGGGTGTGGACCTGGTGGCCGAGCCCCTGGGCACGGATCTTGAGGAGGCGGCCGGATGACCGGAGTCCCGGCATCTGCGGCGGGCGGGACCGGCCGCCGGCCCGCGCCCGGCGCGAAGCTGGGAGTCGCGGCGGTCAATCAGGCCAGCCTGTGGAACATCGCCAACATCCTGACGATGATCCGGCTCGTGCTGGTGCCGGGCTTCGTCTTCCTGCTGCTCGCCGAGGGCGGCTACGACCCGGCCTGGCGGGCCTGGGCGTGGGCGGCGTTCGCCGTCGCCATGATCACGGACATCTTCGACGGGCACCTGGCCCGGACGTACAACCTGGTCACGGACTTCGGCAAGATCGCCGACCCCATCGCCGACAAGGCGATCATGGGGTCGGCGCTGATCTGCCTGTCCTGGCTCGGCGACCTGCCGTGGTGGGTGACCGGGGTGATCCTCGGCCGTGAGCTCGGCATCACGCTGCTGCGCTTCTGGGTGATCCGCTACGGCGTGATTCCGGCCAGCCGGGGCGGCAAGCTCAAGACCCTGGCGCAGGGCACGGCCGTGGGCATGTACGTGCTCGCGCTGACCGGCCCGCTGGCGACCTTGCGCTTCTGGGTGATGGCCCTCGCCGTCGTGCTGACCGTGGTCACCGGTTTGGACTACATCCGGCAGGCCGTCGTCCTGCGCCGCAAGGGCCTCGCGGCGGAGGCGGCCGCCAGGTGAGGGACGCGGCAGGGGGTTCCCCGGAGGCGGTGGACGCGTCCGGGGCGGCCGGTGGGGTCGCGGCGGCCACGGAGGTGCTGCGGCTGCTCGCGGAGCGTGACCAGACCCTTGCCGTCGCCGAATCCCTGACCGGCGGTCTGGTGGCCGCGGAGCTGACCGCCGTCCCCGGAGCCTCCCGGGCCTTCCGCGGCTCGGTCACGGCCTATACGACGGAGCTCAAACACCGGGTGCTCGGCGTGGACGCCGCGCTGCTCGAGGCGGAAGGCGCGGTGAACGCCCAGGTCGCGGCGGAGATGGCGGCGGGGGTGCGGAGCGTGATGGGCGCGTCGTGGGGAATCGCGACCACCGGAGTGGCCGGCCCCGACCCGCAGGACGGGCAGGCGGTGGGCACCGTCTTCGTGGCCGTGGCGGGACCGGAGGTCAGGAAAACGGTCCGGCTGAGGTTGAACGGCTCCCGGGCGGAAATCCGTATGGAGAGTGCACGGACAGTGCTCGAACTTCTCTCAAGCCAACTCCGTGAGAATGCGCGGGGGCAGGATACGGAACAGAACGGGGGGATTTGATGTTTGCAGCCCTGAGTGAACACGACATCGCTCCCCGCACGGCCGCGGCGCGAGGCGGTACGGTGGGGCGTGAAGGATGCGGCTACACGGTCAGAGGAGGGAGCCACCGATGATTCTGCTCCGTCGCCTGCTGGGTGACGTGCTGCGTCGGCAGCGCCAGCGCCAGGGCCGTACTCTGCGCGAAGTCTCCTCGTCGGCCCGAGTTTCGCTCGGCTATCTCTCCGAGGTGGAGCGGGGGCAGAAGGAGGCATCCTCCGAGCTGCTCTCCGCGATCTGCGACGCGTTGGACGTACGGATGTCCGAGCTGATGCGCGAAGTCAGCGATGAACTGTCGCTGGCCGAGCTGGCACAGTCGGCCGCGGCAAGCGAACCGGTCGGTGTACCGGTCCGCCCGATGCTCAATTCGGTCTCCATGGCTTCGGTCACGGCCGGACCGGAGCGGGTGACCATCAAGGCGCCTGCGGAAGCGGTGAATGTCGTAGCCGCGTGAGCGAGTGCGTGAGCGTGTGAGTGTGGCCGGAGCCCCGGTCGGTGCCCTAGGCGCCGGCCGGGGCTCCCGGCCGTTGCGGGGCAGGTCGTTCTGGGTGCGGGCCGGGGGCGGGTGCGGGAGGATGGTGCGGTCCGGGCTCCGGCCCTCCCCCAGACTTCGTCCGGGGGTGCCCCCAGGGAGGTAGCCGTGAGGCCGTTAACGACAGCCTTCGCGTGGGGTGTGGGCTTGCTGTGGTGGTGGGCCGTGCTGCGGCTGGTGCTGGCGCCCGCGGAGTCCGGCCCCGTGGAGGGCGCGGTGGCCGTGGGCGGCTGGGGGCTGGGGCTGCTGCCGGTGCACTGCGTGCCCGGCCCGGTGCGGCGCAAGGCCTCCGGCGCGGCGGGGGCTACCAGGGCATCGACACTCCACCGTTCGGGCGCAGGATCTGGCCCGTCATGAAGGACGAGGCGTCCGAGGCCAGGTAGAGCACGGCCTGGGCGATGTCCTCGGGCTCGCCGACCCGCCGCAGCGGGGACATGCGGGCCATCACCGCCTCGGTCTGCTCCTGGACCTCGGCGCCGTGCCGGCCGGTCATCGGGGTGCGGATCCAGCCGGGGGCGACGGCGTTGACCCGTATGCCGTGCGGCCCGGCCTCGGTGGCGAGCGTCTTGGTCAGCTGGACGACGGCGGCTTTGGCCGCGCTGTAGCAGAGCAGGCCGGGCTGGGCGGCGTCCACGGCCCCGGAGGCCATCGTGACGATCGAGCCGGGCCGACCCGAGGCGATCATGGAGCGGGCGGCCTCCTGGCAGGTGCGCAGGACGCCCTTGAAGTTGATGTCCAGGACCCGGTCGAGATCCTCGTCGGCGGTCTCCAGGACGCTGCTGGTGTGCATGACCCCGGCGATGGCGGCGGCGATGTCGAGCGGGCCCGCGGCGCTGACGGCGGCCCGCAGGGCGTTGCGGTCGGTGACGTCGAGGGGGTGGACGGTGGCGGCGCCGCCGACCTTGGCCACGAGGGCGGCCGTCTCGGCGAGCCCCTGTGCGTCGCGGTCCGCGCAGTGCACGTGCGCGCCCGCCCCGGCGAGGACGACGGAGGTGGCGCGGCCGATGCCGCTCGCCGCGCCGGTGATCAGGGCGGTGCGGCCGGTGAGGTCGTACGAGGCTGTGGGCATGCCGGGACCGTACGAGTGGATCTGACGGTCCGTCAACCGGGTGTGGGGCCCGTCTGGCAGCGGGGGCACCAGTAGGTGGGGCGGTCGTCCTGGGGCGCCTCGCGGATCGGGGTGCCGCAGCGCAGGCAGGGGCGGTGGGCGCGGCCGTACACGAAGAGGTCCTGGCCGCGCAGCCGGCTGCCGGTGGTGTTGCGGTGGGCGGGCCGGTCGCCGATGTTCGCCGCCAGCAGGCGCTGGGCCGCCGAGGCGAGGCGGGTCACCGTGGCCGCGGGGAGTGCGCCGACCGGCGTCCAGGGGGTGACCTGGGCGAGGAAGCAGACCTCGGCCTTGTAGATGTTGCCGATCCCGGCGAGGTTGCGCTGGTCGAGCAGGGCCTCGCCGAGAGGGCGGTCGGGGGCGGCGAGGAGGTTGGCGGCGGCCCGGTCCGGGTCCCAGTCGGGGCCTAGCAGGTCGGGGCCGAGGTGGCCCACGACCCGGTCCTCCTCGGCGGTGCGGATCAGCTCCAGGACGGGCAGGCGGTAGCCGACGGCGGTGTGCTCGGCGGTGCCGAGGATCGCCCGGATCTCGTAGTCCGGCCCGCCGCGCCACTTCGCGCCGGCCGGGAAGACGTGCCAGGCGCCGTCCATGCGCAGGTGGCTGTGCAGGGTGAGGCCGCCCTCGAAGCGGGCGAGGAGGTGTTTGCCGCGCGGGGTGACGTCGAGCGTGGTGCGGCCGGTGAGGTCGGCCGTGGCGAACCGGGGGACGCGCAGGTCGCTGCGGGTGAGGGTCCTGCCGGCGAGGGCGGTGTGCAGGCGGGCCGCCGCACGCAGGACGCTGTCTCCTTCGGGCATGACGCCATTGTCCCGCCGGAGGCGGGTCGGGAGGCTCCGGGCGCGGATTCGGGCGCGGTTTCAGGCGCGGGTCAGGGAGGGATGGGGGGCACGGCCGGGGCCCGGCGCGGGACGGGAAGCGTCGCGGCGGTGAGCTCCGCGGCTCCTCGGCTCCTCGGCCACTTCGGCGATCCGCTCCCGCCGGTTCGGGTCGCACCGGCGGGTCCTGCGGTTTTTCCCGGCCACCTTGGTCAGGCTCCTTGCCGGGCGACCCCCGGGGCAGCCGGCGGTTCCCGTGCGAGAACGGAGTCCCCGCGTGAAGATCGCAGTCCTCGGTACCGGCGGCGGTGGCCGCGCCCACGCCCGCAGGCTCCTGGAACTCGGCCACGAGGTGGTCGTGGGCACCCGCGACTCGGAGGCCACGCTGGGGCGGACCGAGCCGGACTTCATGGGCATCGAACCGTTCGGGCAGTGGCTCGCCGACTACCCCGGCATCGAGCTCGCGCCCTTCGCCGACGCGGCGGCCGGCGCCGACCTCGTCATCAACGGGATCGACGGAGCCAACGCGGTGCGGGTCCTGAGCGGCATCGGCGGGCACCTGACCGGCAAGACCGTCATGGACTACGCCGTTCCGTTCATCTACAACCCGGAACGCGCCCACCCCTGGCCCACCCCGTGGGGCGTCATGCCGGCCCTCGACCCGGTGGACTTCGACAGCCTCGGCGAACGCATCCAGCGGGCCGTGCCGCAGGCCCACGTGGTCAAGGCGGGCGTCACCCAGGAGCAGGAGACCGTGGTGAACCCGCAGGGGATCGGCGGAGGCGACCACACCATGTTCGTCGCCGGCGAGGACGCCGCCGCGAAGCAGCAGGTCACTGAGCTGCTGCGGGCCTACGGGTGGCGAGACGTCCTGGACCTCGGCCCGATCGTCTCCTCCCGGGGCATGGAGATGTACGCCCACATGCACAGCGCGGTCCAGTTCGCACTCGGCGGCGCACGCTTCGGGATGAAGGTGGTCCGCTGATCAGTTCCGCAGCCGCAGCCCCCTCGGGGTGGCATGGAACCCGGCGACCTCCAGGGCCCGGCCGAGGGGCGAGGTCAGCGACGGCGAGGCGTTGATGCGCTCCACCGTCAGGGCCGGGAGGGTGCCCGCCCGGGCCGCGGCGGCCAGGGCCGCGACGGCCGCCTCCAGGCGCGGGTCTCCGGCGTCCGGCCAGGCGAGGAGGGTTTTGCCGCCACGCTCCAGGTACAGGGTGAGCTCGCCGTCGACCAGGACCACCAGGGAGCCCGCCTTGCGGCCCGGCTTGTGGGTGGCCCCCGACGGGGGCTCCGGCCAGGGCAGGGCCGCCCCGTACGCGTTCGCCGGATCGGCGGCCGCCAGGACCACGGCCGCCAGCGGGGGCGGGGTCCGCTCGGCGGCCCGCAGCCGGTCCACGGCGCCGTCCATCGCGAACTGGGCCGCGCCGAGACCCTCGACCACATAGCCCCGGCGGGCCTGGCCGCTGTCCTCGAAGGCCGACAGGATGCGGTAGACCGCGCTGAACCCGCCCTCCACGCCCTCGGCGGCGACCGCGCCCCGGGTCACCACCCCGTGCCGGTCCAGCAGGGTCCTGGCGAGCGCGTGCGCCCGGTGGGTCGGGTCGGGGGCCTGGGACGGCAGGAGGGACCAGCGGCCCGAGACGGTGGGCGGGCCCGTGCGGGACACGGTCGCGCTGAGCGTGCCGTACCGGCCGCGCGGGACCGTGCGCCGGGCCCGGTGGGCCGTCGAACCGGCCGTGCGGCCCGAGCCGAGCAGGGCCCGCAGCGGGCCCAGGGTGTCATTGGTGAGCCGGCCCGACCAGGCCAGGTCCCACACCGCCTCCGACAGCGCGAGGTCGGAGGCCTCGGGGGACGCGGCCCGCACCGACTCGGCGATCTGCCGGAAGAACAGGCCGTACCCGCCCGAGAGGCACTCCAGGACCGCCTGGTGGAGCGGGCCGAGCTCCAGCGGGTGCGGCGGGGGGAGGAGCAGCGGGGCGGCGTCCGCCAGGTACAGGGAGATCCAGCCGTCCTTGCCCGGGAGGGCTCCGGCCCCCGCCCAGACGACCTCGCCCGCCGTGGTCAGTTCGTCCAGCAGGCCGGGGGAGTAGCCGCTGACCCGGGACGGGAGGATCAGGCGCTCCAGCGCCGAGGCCGGGACCGGGGCGCCCTGGAGCTGCTCGACGGCCCGGGCGAGGCCGTCGATGCCGCGCAGGGCTCCGCCCAGGTGCTGCCACTGGGGCAGGAACGTGGCCAGCGAGGCCGGCGGGACCGGCTCCAGCTCCTGGCGCAGCGCCGCCAGAGAACGGCGGCGGAGCCTGCGCAGCACCGTCGCGTCACACCACTCACGGCCGATGCCCGCGGGATGGAACTCGCCCTCGACCACCCGGCCGGCGGCCGCCAGCCGGTGCAGGGCGCCCTCGGTGACCGCCGGGCCCAGGCCGAAGCGGTCGGCGACGGCGGCCGTGGTGAACGGCCCGTGGGTGCGCGCGTACCGGGCGAGCAGGTCCCCCAGCGGATCCTTGACCGGCTCGGTGAAGGCCTCCGGGACACCGACCGGGAGCGCGGTGCCCAGCGCGTCGCGCAGCCGGCCCGCGTCCTCGACCGCCGCCCAGTGGTCCGTGCCGCCGATCCGGACCCGGATCGCCCGGCGCGCGGCGGCCAGCTCGGGCGCCCAGGCGGGCTCCGCCCCGCGCTCGGCCAGCTCGGCATCGGTCAGCGGCCCCAGCAGGCGCAGCAGGTCGGCCACCGACTCGGTGTCCTTGGCCCGCCGGTCCTCCGTGAGCCACTGCAGCTCGCGCTCCAGCTCCTCCAGCACCTGCGCGTCCAGCAGCTCGCGCAGCTCCGCCTGGCCCAGCAGCTCGGCCAGCAGCCGGGAGTCCAGGGACAGCGCGGCGGCCCTGCGCTCGGCGAGGGGCGAGTCGCCCTCGTAGAGGAACTGGGCGACGTAGCCGAACAGCAGGGAACGGGCGAACGGCGAGGGCTCGGGCGTGGTGACCTCGACCAGCCGCACCCGGCGGGCCTCGATGTCGCCCATCAGCTCGGTGAGGCCCGGCACGTCGAAGACGTCCTGCAGGCACTCGCGTACGGCCTCCAGCACGATCGGGAAGGAACCGAACTCCGAGGCCACCTGGAGCAGTTGCGAGGCCCGCTGGCGCTGTTGCCAGAGCGGGGTGCGCTTGCCCGGGCTGCGCCGCGGCAGCAGCAGGGCGCGGGCCGCGCACTCGCGGAAGCGGGAGGCGAACAGGGCCGAGCCGCCGACCTGGTCGGTCACCAGCTGGTTGACATCGCCGCGGTCGAAGGCGACATCGGCGGCGCCGAGCGGGGCCTGCTCGTCGTCGAACTCGAACGGCGCCGGTGCGGCGGGGTCGTGGTCCAGCAGGTCCATGGAGAGCAGGTCGGCGTCCGGCAGGCGCAGCACGATCCCGTCGTCGGCGTGCATGACCTGCGCGTCCATGCCGTACTTCTCGGCGAGCCGGGCGCTCAGCGCCAGCGCCCACGGGGCGTGGACCTGGGCGCCGAAGGGGGAGTGGATGACGACCCGCCAGTCGCCGAGCTCGTCGCGGAACCGCTCGACCACGATGGTCCGGTCGTCCGGCACGTGACCACAGGCCTCGCGCTGCTCGGAGAGGTACGCCAGCACGTTCTGCGCGGCCCACGCGTCCAGCCCGGCCGCCAGCAGCCGCAGCCGGGCGTCCTCGTCCGAGAGGGCGCCCAGCTCGCGGAGGAACGCGCCGACCGCGCGGCCCAGTTCGAGCGGGCGGCCCAGCTGGTCGCCCTTCCAGAACGGCAGCCGGCCCGGCACCCCGGGCGCCGGGGTCACCAGGACCCGGTCCCGGGTGATGTCCTCGATCCGCCACGAGGTCGTGCCGAGGGTGAACACGTCCCCCACGCGGGACTCGTAGACCATCTCCTCGTCGAGCTCGCCGACCCGGCCGCCGCCCTTCTTGGGGTCGGATCCGGCGAGGAAGACGCCGAAGAGGCCGCGGTCGGGAATGGTGCCGCCGGAGGTGACCGCGAGGCGCTGCGCGCCGGGCCGGCCGGTGATCGTCCCGGCCACACGGTCCCACACCACCCGCGGTCTGAGCTCCGCGAACGCGTCCGAGGGATAGCGGCCCGCCAGCATGTCCAGCACCGCCGTGAACGCCGACTCCGGCAGCGCGGCGAACGGCGCCGCCCGGCGGACCAGCGCGAGCAGGTCGTCCAGCTGCCAGGTGTCCATCGCGACCATCGCGACCAGCTGCTGCGCCAGGACGTCCAGGGGGTTCGACGGGATGCGCAGGGACTCGATGGCGCCGGTGCGCATCCGCTCGGTGACCACGGCCGCCTGCACCAGGTCGCCCCGGTACTTGGGGAAGACCACGCCGGTGGAGACCGCGCCCACCTGGTGCCCGGCACGGCCCACCCGCTGGAGCCCGGAGGCCACCGAGGGCGGGGACTCCACCTGCACCACCAGGTCCACCGCGCCCATGTCGATGCCCAGTTCCAGACTGGAGGTGGCGACGACGGCGGGCAGCCGGCCCGCCTTCAGGTCCTCCTCCACCAGCGCCCGCTGCTCCTTGGACACCGAGCCGTGGTGCGCGCGGGCCAGCAGCGGCGGGGCGCCGTGGGCGGCGCCCGCCTGCGCCATGACCTCCGCCGGAGGAGCGCCCTCGGGGAGCTTCTCGCCCATGGCGCGCTCGTACGCGATCTCGTTGAGCCGGTTGCACAGCCGCTCGGCGAGGCGGCGGGAGTTGGCGAACACGATCGTGGAGCGGTGCGCCTGCACCAGATCCGCGATCCGCTCCTCCACATGCGGCCAGATGGAGGGCTTGTCCCCGCCCTCCCGGCCCTCGGTGGCGGGAGAGCCGCCCAACTCGCCCATGTCCTGCACCGGGACGACCACCGACAGGTCGAACTCCTTGTCCGACGGCGGCTGCACGATCTCCACCCGGCCGCGCGGCGCGAGGTACCGGGCCACCTCGTCCACCGGCCGGACCGTCGCCGACAGGCCGATCCGGCGCGCCGGACGCGGCAGCAGCTCGTCCAGCCGCTCCAGGGACAGGGCGAGGTGGGCGCCGCGCTTGGTCCCGGCCACGGCGTGCACCTCGTCCAGGATGACCGTCTCGATCCCCGCGAGGGCGTCCCGGGCGGCCGAGGTCAGCATCAGGAACAGCGACTCGGGCGTGGTGATGAGGATGTCCGGCGGTCGGGTCGCCAGCGCCCGGCGCTCGGCGGGCGGGGTGTCGCCCGAACGGATCCCGACCCGGATCTCCGGCTCGGGCAGACCGAGGCGCACGGACTCCTGGCGGATCCCGGTCAGCGGGCTGCGCAGATTGCGCTCCACGTCCACGGCCAGGGCCTTCAGCGGCGACACGTACAGCACGCGGCAGCGCTTCCTCGCCTCCGCCGGAGGCGGGGACGAGGCCAGCCGGTCGAGGGCGGCCAGGAAGGCGGCCAGCGTCTTGCCCGAACCGGTGGGCGCCACGACCAGGACGTCGGAGCCCTGCCCGATCGCCCGCCAGGCGCCCTCCTGGGCGGCGGTGGGCGTACGGAAGGCCCCCGTGAACCAGGAGCGGGTCGCGGGGGAGAACGAGGCGAGGCCGTTGTCAGTGCCGGACATGCCCCCATCGTGCACCCCGGCACTGACAACGGCCCGGACCTGCGCGGACACCCCCGGCCCGGCGGGCGCAGAATGGGATGATGGGGACGGACGAGGGGCGCCGGGAATGGGCCCGGCACTGGCGGTACCCGGAACTGCCCGGGCTGGACCTGCTGCGCGCCCACTACGTCCGCCACACCTTCCCGCGCCACGCCCACGACGGCTACGTCATCGCGGCCGTCACCGGCGGCGTCGAGGAGATCGGCCTCCCCGGCGGCACCGTGCGGGCCGGGCCCGGCAGCGTGGTGCTGATCAACCCCGAGGTGGCGCACACCGCCCGCGCCGGGGTGCCCGAGGGCTGGGCCTACGCCACCCTCTACCCCTCCCGCGGCCTGATCACCGAGGTCGCCGCCGAGATCGGCACGCTGCGCGGGACCCCGGGCTTCACCGCCGACATGGTCGCCGACGCGCAGGGCTCCCGGGTCATCGCCGAGGTCCACCGGGCCGCCGAGTCCGGGAACGCGCTGGCCGCCGACACGCTGCTGCGGGGCGTGGTGGCGCGGATGCTCAGCCGCCACGCGGGCCCGCTGCCCGCCCGTACGCTGCGCCGCGCGGCCCTCGCCGACGCCGAGCGGGCCCGGGCCGTACTGGAGGACCGGATGGCCGATCCGCCGTCGCTGGAGCAGCTCGCGGCCGAGCTGGGGACGAGCCCGTTCGCCCTGCTGAGGGCCTTCCGGGAGCGGTACGGGATGCCGCCGCACACCTGGCTGACCGACGCCCGGGTCCGGCGGGCGCGCCGGCTGCTCGACGCCGGGACCCCGCCCGCGGAGGCGGCCGTCGCCGTCGGCTTCAGCGACCAGCCGCACCTGAACCGGCACTTCACCCGCATCGTGGGGGTCCCCCCGGGCGCCTACCGGCGGGAGCGGGCGGCGGGTCGGGCGTAGCGGCGGACTCGGCCACCTGCCCCGGGCGCGCGCAAGAACGTACAAGACGGCCCGGCAGTGCCCCGCATAGCTTCGGGGCGTGGGAGAACAGCGGATGATCACAGAGCCGGAGACGCGGGAGAACCCGGAGGGACCGGGGCGGCCGCGCGCCGCCGTCGTGCGCGACGCCCTCGGGGTGGGCGTGGCCGTCGGCCTGTCCGGGTTCGCGTTCGGGGTGACCGCGGCGGGGGCCGGCATCAGCGTGCTCCAGGCCTGTGTGCTGAGCCTGCTCGTCTTCACCGGCGCCTCGCAGTTCGCGCTGGTCGGGGCGCTGGCGGCGGGCGGCAACCCGTTCACCGCCGCCGCCGGGGCTTTCTTCCTCGGGACGCGCAACGCCTTCTACGGGCTGCGGCTGTCTCAGCTGCTCGCGCTCCCGCGGGCCGTGCGGCCGCTCGCCGCGCACTGGGTCATCGACGAGACCACCGCCGTCGCGCTGGCCCAGCCGGACCGCAGGTCCGCCCGGCTCGGCTTCACCGTCACCGGGCTCAGCCTCTACGTCCTGTGGAACCTCACCACGCTGCTCGGCGCGCTCGGTGCCGAGGCCATCGGGGACACGGCCGCGTGGGGGCTGGACGCCGCCGGGCCCGCCGTGTTCCTCGCCCTCCTCGCGCCGATGCTCAAGACCGCCACCGAGCGGGCCGTCGCCGCCCTCGCGCTCGTCCTCGGGCTGGGCTTCCTGCCCTTGCTGCCCGCCGGGGTGCCCGTGCTGATCGCCGCGCTGGCCGCGCCCGCCGTGCTGTGGATGAAGGGACGCCGCTCGTGAACGTCTGGATCGCCATCGGACTGACCGTCGTCGGCTGCTACGCCGTCAAACTCGCCGGGCTGCTCGTGCCCGCCGGGGCCCTGGAGCGGCCGCTCGTGCGCCGGCTCGCCGCCCTGCTGCCCGTGGCCCTGCTCGCCGCGCTCACCGCCCAGCAGACCTTCAGCACCGGCAGCGCGCTCGTCATCGACGCCCGCGCCGCCGGGCTCGCGGCCGCCGGGCTCGCCCTGCTGCTGCGCGCGCCGTTCCTGCTCGTGGTCGCGGCCGCCGTCGTCGTCACCGCGGGGGTACGGGCCCTCGGGGGCTGACCCCGGCCGGCAGGCGCCCGTACGCGCGCAGCGTCAGCAGCGCCTCCAGCGTGGCGATCGGCCGCCGCTCCAGCGAGCTGCCGGGCGCCCAGGCCCGGCGGCGCACCGGCCAGCCGCCGTCCGCCTGCTGCTCGGCGGCCAGGAAGTCCAGGGCCCGGGCCGTCTCCCGGTCGGTGAACCAGCTCCTGGCCAGCGATTCCGGGCGGCGGGCGAAGTCGTACGCGTACAGGTGCTCGCCCGGCGCGTAGCCGGGGAACAGGGCGTGCTGCGAGCGGCGCCACGGGTCCAGCACCACGAGGTCCCGCTCCCGCACCAGCCGCCCCAGCCGGTCCGCGGCCGCCGCGGCGCGGGCCCGGTCCGGGGCGCCGTCGAGGAATGCCACCGCGCTCTGGACCTCGTACGGGTGGGAGTGGCGCATGCCCTCGATCCGGTCCCAGCAGAAGTCCGTGGCCCGGAAGAGCCAGGCGTGCCAGATCCGGTTGCGGTGCAGCAGGCCGACGACCGGGCCCGTGGTCAGCAGCTCGCCCGGCGGATCGTCGTACGTCGGGTGGTACGGGGCGGCCGGGTAGCCGCGCGGGGCCGGCGCGACCACCGGAAGGGCGCCCTCCGCGGTGGAGACCCCGGTCAGGTGGCGGCACAGCCGCTCGATGCGCTGCCCGCCGCAGCGGCCCAGGCCGTCCAGGACGCGCAGCGCGTGCGCGGTGTGCAGCGGCTGGCTGAGCGGACCGCGCAGATCGGGATCGAGGGCGTGCCCGTAGCCCCCGTCGTCGTTGAGGTAGGAGCCGAGGGCGGTGTCCACCGGGTCGGCATCTCCCCCGAGGAAGTGGAACGCGAACCGCCGCTGCTCCAACACCCGGGCCGTGAGCCAGATGAACTGCTCGGCGCGGGCGAGCGGGCCCGGCGGGGAAGCTTCGTCTCCAGACATGCGTGCAACGTAGGACGCGGGGGAGCGGCCGGGAGGCCCGAACGAGGCCGGTGCACTCTCCCGGGGCGGGATACTGGAGGCATGCGGTTGACGATTTTTTGGGAGCGGATGGCCGACCACTTCGGAGCGGGGTACGCCGACTCCTTCGCGCGGGACCACGTCATGGCGGAGCTCGGCGGGCGGACCGTCCACCAGGCGCTGGACGCCGGCTGGGAGGCCAAGGACGTGTGGCGCGCCGTGTGTTCGGCGATGGACGTGCCGGCCTCGCGGCGCTGACGCCCGCCGGGGGCCCGAACCCGCCGCTCGGCGGGCGGGGCCGCGCGGCCCGGGCCCGCGCCCCGCGGGCCGGCCCGCGCGAGCGCGCGCGAGGCACCGCTTCGTGGTACGGGCCGCCGGTGGGACAGACTTGGCTGTGTGGCACCCAGTGATGAGACGACACCCGATCAGCCCGCAGACGCCCACGGCGTGACCCCGCCGCGGCCGGCCGACCCCGCCGCGCAGGCCGAGCCCGCCGGACCCGGGATACCGCCCGTCGGCCCCGCCGGAGCTGCCGGGCCCGCCGACGCCGTCGCGTCGGCCGGGTCGGGGAGCGCGCAGGCCGGGGCCGCGGGGGACGCGATCCCCCCGGCTCCCGCGGCCGGCGCGGCGGCGGCGGCCCCCGCCGGGGACGAGGCGCGGATGCCGCGCTGGCTGCCGCGCGCCGTGGTCCTCGTACTGGCCCTCGTCGCCTGCTTCCAGCTCGGCAGCTGGGCCTTCCACCAGCTGATCGGGCTGCTCGTCAACATCCTGATCGCGTTCTTCCTCGCGCTCGCGATCGAACCCGCGGTGTCCCGGATGGCGGCCCGCGGAATGCGCCGCGGGCTCGCCACCTTCCTGGTGTTCCTCGCGGTCTTCGTCGCGGCCGCGGGCTTCCTCACGCTGCTCGGCTCGATGCTCGCCGGGCAGATCATCGAGATGGTGGAGGGCTTCCCGCGCTACCTCGACTCGGTGATCAACTCGATCAACACCACTTTCCACACCGAGCTGTCCCGGCTGGAGATCCAGGACAGCCTGCTGCGCTCCGACTGGCTGCGCAAGTACGTGCAGAACAGCGCGACCGGCGTGCTCGACGTGTCCGCCACCGTGCTCGGCGGGCTCTTCAAGCTGCTGACGATCGGGCTGTTCTCCTTCTACTTCGCCGCCGACGGGCCGCGGCTGCGGCGCGCGCTGTGCTCCGTACTGCCGCCCGCCAAGCAGTCCGAGGTGCTGCGCGCCTGGGAGATCGCCGTCACCAAGACGGGCGGCTACCTCTACTCGCGCGGGCTGATGGCGCTGATCTCCGGCAT
Organism: Streptomyces sp. NPDC048270; assembly: GCF_040652335.1. Classification (NCBI taxonomy): domain Bacteria; kingdom Bacillati; phylum Actinomycetota; class Actinomycetes; order Kitasatosporales; family Streptomycetaceae; genus Streptomyces; species Streptomyces sp. NPDC048270. The sequence goes on along the minus strand of NZ_JBEZLV010000001.1, from coordinate 399,310 downwards.
CGCGCACTACATCCTGCTGGTGATCCTCGGGGTGCCGTACGCGCCCGCGCTCGCCGTGTGGGTGGGGCTGGTCTCCCAGTTCATCCCCACCATCGGCACCTACCTCGCGGGCGCGCTCCCGATGCTGATCGCCTTCACCGTCAACCCCTGGTACGCGCTGTACGTCCTCGGGTTCGTGGTGGTCTACCAGCAGTTCGAGAACTACGTCCTGCAGCCGAAGCTGACCTCGAAGACCGTGGACATCCATCCGGCGGTGGCCTTCGGATCGGTCGTCGCGGGCACGGCCCTGCTGGGCGCGGTCGGGGCGCTCATCGCGATCCCGGCCATCGCCACGCTGCAGGCGTTCCTCGGCGCGTACGTGAAGAAGTACGAGCTGACGCGGGACGCCGACGCCTCTACTTCCCGTCCTCGCCGCCGAGTACGGCTGCCAAGGCTTCGGTGACGGTGGCCTCGACGCCGTCCTTGTCCACCCCGAGGCCGGTCAGCACGCCCTCGCCGTGCTCCTGCTCCAGGAGCGCGAGGAGGATGTGCTCCGTGCCCACGTAGCCGTGGCCGAGGCGCAGGGCCTCGCGGAAGGTGAGCTCCAGGGCCTTCTTCGCGGACGCGTCGAAGGGGATGAGGTCGGGGACGTCCGCCGCTGCCGGGGGCAGGGCGGCGGTCGCCGCGGTCCGCACGGCGCCGGCTTCGACCCCCTGGGCGGTCAGGGCGAAGGCCGCGACCCCCTCGGGCTCGGAGAGCAGGCCGAGGACCAGGTGCTCGGTGCGGATCTCGCTGTTGCCGGCGGCGCGGGCCTCGTTCTGCGCGACCACCACGACGTTGCGGGCGCGGGGGGTGAACCGGCCGAAGCCCTGGCTGGGGTCGAGGCCGGGGTCGCCCTCCTTGTCGGCCTTGGGCACGAAGCGCTTCTGGGCGGCCTGGCGGGTGACGCCCATGCTGCGGCCGATGTCGGTCCAGGAGGCACCCGAGCGGCGGGCCTGGTCCACGAAGTGGCCGATGAGGTGGTCGGCCACGTCGCCTAGGGCCTCGGCGGCGACGACGGCGCCGCTGAGCTGCTCCAGGGTGTCCGTGTGGACCTTCTTGATGGCCTCGATCAGGTCGTCGAGGCGGACCGGATTGGTCATGCGAACAGGTTCCACGGAAGGGTTCGTCATGAGTGCAACCCTAGGTTGACAGTCGCGCGACTGTCAACCAGTGGTTGTCAGTTGAGGCGCCCCTGGCGGGCGACGGGGTGGTCGCGCAGGTCGAGCCGCATCAGGACGCGGGGATGGCCGGCCAGTACGGAGGAGGTGTCGGCGGCGCGGGTGAACCCGGCGCGCTCGAAGTTCTTCCGGAGCCCGGCGTACGCCATCGTCAGGTCCACCTTGGCGCCGCCGTTGTCCAGGGGGTAGGCCTCGACCGCCGGCGCCCCGTGCGCGCGGGCGAACTCGACCGCGCCGGCGATGAGGGCGTGGGAGATCCCCTGCTTGCGGTGGCCCGGGCGGACGCGGATGCACCACAGGGACCAGACCGGCAGGTCGTCGACGTGCGGGATCTTGCGGCTGTGCGCGAAGGAGGTGTCCGCGCGCGGCGCCACCGCGGCCCAGCCGACCGGCTCGCCGCCGTCGTAGGCGATCACCCCCGGCGGGGTCCGCCCGCGGCACAGGCCGGCGACGTACTCGCCGCGGGCCGGCCCGCGCGGGTCGTTGTTGAGCTTCGAGGGGATCCGGTGGCTCAGGCACCAGCAGACGTTGGCTCCGGGCGACTTCGGGCCGACCAGGGTGCGGACGTCCTCGAAGACCGACGCCGGGCGGACTTCGACGGCCATGACCCTTCCTTCCGGTGGTCGTTTCACCTGATGTCCACGATGGCACGTACGGGGCGGGCGGCGGGCGGCGTGCGGCGTGCGGAGCGGGCAGGGTGGGCGGCGCGGTGGCGGGGCGGCGTGGTGCGCTTGACAGGGAAATCGAACATCCATTCTGATGGGTTATCCACAGCCGAACCGGTCGTGGAGGCGCATTGTCAGTGGCAGGCATTAGCGTCAATGGCGTGAAGCGATCGACTCAAGCAAACCGGGTGGAACCCATGGCAGGCACCGACCGCGAGAAGGCTCTCGACGCCGCGCTCGCACAGATTGAACGGCAATTCGGCAAGGGTGCGGTCATGCGCCTCGGCGACAAGCCGAACGACCCCATCGAGGTCATCCCCACCGGGTCGACCGCGCTGGACATCGCCCTCGGCGTCGGCGGGCTGCCCCGCGGCCGCGTGATCGAGGTGTACGGGCCGGAGTCCTCCGGTAAGACGACCCTGACCCTGCACGCCGTGGCCAACGCGCAGAAGGCCGGCGGCACCGTCGCCTTCGTGGACGCCGAGCACGCGCTCGACCCCGAGTACGCGAAGGCCCTCGGCGTCGACACCGACAACCTCATCCTGTCGCAGCCGGACACCGGCGAGCAGGCGCTGGAGATCGTGGACATGCTCGTCCGCTCCGGGGCCCTCGACCTGATCGTCATCGACTCCGTGGCGGCCCTGGTGCCGCGCGCCGAGATCGAGGGCGAGATGGGCGACTCGCACGTGGGTCTCCAGGCCCGCCTGATGAGCCAGGCGCTCCGGAAGATCACCGGTGCGCTCAACCAGTCCAAGACCACCGCGATCTTCATCAACCAGCTCCGCGAGAAGATCGGTGTGATGTTCGGCTCGCCGGAGACCACCACCGGTGGCCGCGCGCTGAAGTTCTACGCCTCCGTCCGCCTCGACATCCGCCGTATCGAGACCCTCAAGGACGGCACGGACGCGGTCGGCAACCGCACCCGCGTCAAGGTCGTCAAGAACAAGGTCGCGCCCCCGTTCAAGCAGGCCGAGTTCGACATCCTCTACGGCCAGGGCATCAGCCGCGAGGGCGGCCTGATCGACATGGGCGTGGAGCACGGCTTCGTGCGCAAGGCCGGCGCCTGGTACACGTACGAGGGCGACCAGCTCGGCCAGGGCAAGGAGAACGCCCGTAACTTCCTGAAGGACAACCCGGATCTCGCCAACGAGATCGAGCGGAAGATCAAGGAGAAGCTGGGCGTGGGGGTCCGCAAGGACGCCGCCGCGGACGAGGCCGCTGCTGCCGCGCCCGCCGAGGCCGCGGCCGTGCCCGCGCCCGCCACGAAGGCGAAGACGACGGCCAAGGCCGCCGTGGCCAAGAGCTGACCCGTGCGGGAGCAGGAGAGGGGCGGCAGGGACCGGGGCGGCCGTGAAGACCGCCAGGAACTGCCGCCCCAGAGCCCCGAGGAGCAGGCGCGGGCGATCTGCCTGCGCCTGCTCACGGGGAGCCCGCGGACCCGGCGCCAGCTCGCGGACGCCCTGGAGAAGCGGGGCATCCCCGAGGAGGTGTCCCAACAGGTCCTCTCCCGGTACGAGGAGGTGGGCCTGATCGACGACGCCGCCTTCGCCGGGGCCTGGGTCGAGTCCCGGCACCGCGGCCGGGGCCTGGCCCGCCGTGCCCTCGCGCAGGAACTGCGGACCAAGGGGGTGCACGCCACCCTCGTGTCGGAGGCCTTGGAACTGCTGGACTCCGACCAGGAGGAGCAGACCGCCCGCGAGCTCGTGGAGCGCAAGCTCCGCGCCACCCGGGGGCTGGAGCGCGACAAGCGGATCCGGCGCCTTGCCGGAATGCTCGCGCGCAAGGGATACCCGGAGGGCATGGCCCTGCGGGTGGTCCGCCGCGCCCTGGAGGCGGAGGGCGAGGACGCCGACGGTCTGGAGTACCCGGGGTAGGGGTCTCAGGACGGGTCGGTCACCGGCAGGCCCGCCGATTTCCAGGCCTGGAAGCCGCCGGTCAGGTCCGTCGCGCGGTGGAGGCCCAGGGCGTGCAGGGAGGCTGCGGCGAGGCTGGAGGCATAGCCCTCGTTGCAGATCACCACCACCCGCAGGTCGTGGCTGTCGGCCTCGGGGGCTCGATGGCTGCCCTGGGGGTCCAGGCGCCACTCCAGTTCGTTGCGCTCCACCACGAGCGCGCCCGGGATCAGTCCGTCGCGCTCCCGCAGGGCCTGGTAGCGGATGTCCACCAGGAGGGCCCCGGCGCGGGAGGCGTCGTACGCCTCCTGGGCGTCCAGCCGCGTGTAGCCCGAGCGGACCCGCTCCAGCAGCTCGTCGATGCCGGTCGGGGCGCTCACTGCCAGTCCGCCGGACGCTCGACGTGCTCCAGGCTGAGCACGGGGCCGCTGCGGCTGTAGCGCCGGATCAGCGGAAGCGGCGGATAGTACGCGTGCACCGAGACCGCGTGCTCGGCCGTGGACTCGTTGAGGACCTCGTGTACGTGGTGCTCCCCGAAGGCCCGCCCGCTCCCCGCGGCCAGGCTGCGGCTGCGGTCCAGCCCGGGCGCGAGCTCCAGTGACTGCCAGCCCTCCGCGGGCAGGCGTACGGCCAGCGCATGCTCGGTGAGCCGGCCCCGGGCGGTGGCGAACGCCCCCCGGGACTCGGCGTGGTCGTGCCAGCCGGTGCCGGTCCCCGGCGGCCAGCCGATCAGCCACGCCTCGCTGCCCGAAGGCCCGTCCAGCCGGATCCAGGTGCGGCCCTCGGGGTCGAGCGGCAGCGAGGACACGATCTGGGGATCGGCGGCGGTGCGCAGGGCGAAGTCGAGGAGTTCGGCGGCCGTGGGGCCGCCGGCGGCTGCGGGCTGTGGGGCGTGCGCGGATGCGGGTGCGGACAGCGTGGACTGCGCGGATGCGGACATGGAGGGGGACCGTTCCTGGGTTCGCGGAATGCGCGCAGGCCTGCATCGGCACGGGGCGCGCGGAGGAAAGGGCGAATCAGCAGGAAGGGCGACACACGCAGCCCGCGTAGCGGAGCAGGTCCATATGGACCCTCCGCCACAGGCGTACGTCATTGCCGGTCATGTCCGCGAGTGAACCACGAGCGCCACGAGCCGGTCAATCGATCACCACGATCGGGGGCGTGGCGGCCGAAGGCGCCGGCACCCGGGAGGCGGGCGCGCCCGCCCGGACCGCGTCCGCCGCCTCGTACAGCTCCGCCGGACGCACCCCCGCGAAGGTCGCCGCCAGATGCCCGTCCGGCCGGACCAGGAGCACGGTGTGCGCCGGGGCGCCCGGGTAGCCGTCCGCGACGAGCAGCTCGGTGCGGACGGGCAGTGCGCTCACCGCGGCCGCCAGGCGGGGCATCAGACCGGCGCCGAGCCAGTGGCGCCGGTCCCAGACCCCGGTGCCCGGCGCGACCAGCACCACCAGCAGCCGGCCCCGGCCCAGCAGGTCGCGCAGCGGCACGGTGGCTCCGTCGGGGGCGGTCACCGGCACGTTCTGCACCGGACCGCCCGGTTCCGTGGCCGTCGGGACCTCCCGCACGGCCACCGGCGGGGCGTAGGACGGCGCCGCGCCCAGCGGCCCCCGCCCCAGGTGCCCGTCGGTCAGGAGCGATTCGGCGGACCGCGCGGAGCCGGGCAGGTACGTGCGCAGGGTGCCCCCGGCCCGCAGCGCCGGCATCGCCTGGTCGGCGGCGCGCAGCCGTGCGGCCACCGCCTTGCGCCGTTCGCCCTCGTAGCTGTCGAGCAGCGCCTCCGAGGCCCCCTGGTGCCAGGCCAGGGACAGCTTCCACGCGAGGTTCTCCGCGTCCCGGAGCCCCTCCTCGACCCCCTGCGTGCCGAGGGCGCCCAGCAGGTGCGCGGCGTCCCCGGCGAGGAAGGCGCGGCCGTCGCGCCAGCGGCGCGCGAGGCGGTGGTGCAGCGTGTGCACCCCGGTGTCCAGGAGGTCGTACGGGGGAGTCGTGCCCCCGCACCACACCGCGAGGGTGTCCCGCACGAGGGTCACCAGCGCGTCGGGGGTGACCAGCTCCCCGCGGGCGGGGAGCAGCCAGTCCAGCCGCCACACCCCGTCGGGCAGCGGCCGGGAGGTGACCTCCTGCGGCGGGTTGCGGTGCAGCAACGCCTCGCCGGGCCAGGGGAGTTCGGTGCGCAGGGCGGCCACGGCGTGCCGTTCCACGGCGGTGCGCCCCGGGAAGCGGATGCCGAGCAGTTTGCGCACGGTGGACCGGGCGCCGTCGCAGCCGACCAGGTAACTCCCGCGCCACCACGTGGTCTCGGCGCCCCGGGTGTGCGCGGTGACCCCCCGGTCGTCCTGTTCCAGGGAGTCCAGCCGGCTGTCGGTGATCAGCTGCACGAGCGGGTGCGCGCCGGCGGCGTCGCGCAGCCCGCGCGCCAGGGCGTGCTGCGGCAGGTGCAGCGGGGGCGGGCCGTCGTCGAAGGTGATCCGCTGGGCGGGCCGGCTGCGCCGCATGGTGCGCCAGGCGGCGAAGTACGCCCCCTCGTCGCGCAGCGTCGCACAGCCCAGCCGGTGCGCCATGGCCGCCGTGTCGGCGTGCAGGACGACGGTCCGGGCCGGGCGGGGCTCGTCCTTGCCGGGCCCTTCGTCGAGCACGACGGTGGGCACGCCCTGGCCGGCCAGGGCAAGGGCCAGGGACAGTCCTACGGGCCCCGCGCCGACGACGATCACCGGGTCCATGGCGCGGCTCCCGATGTCCGGTATGTGATCACAGAACGTATGCAACCCACTGGAGGTGCCTGCGTCAAGTGACGCCGGTCGTGGCAACGCCGTGTGGTGCGGCGGAAAGAGTTCCGCCGCACCACACTGGCTACGCACTATGACTGACCCTATGTCAGGCCGCCGGGGGGTTCCGCACCCGGAACGGGTTCGGCTCAGGCGCCCCCGGTGTTGGCGCCGGTGGCCATGTCGTTGACGTCGTTCACGCCTACCACTGCGCCGGTGCTCTTCGTGGACTTCCTCAGCCGGCCTTCGAGCCAGGAGGCGAAGGAGGTGAGGGCGAAGTTCACGACGATGTAGATCAGCGCGATCACGAAGAGGGTCGCGATGGTGTTGCTGTAGTTCGCCGAGATCTGCCGGTTCATGGACAGCAGCTCGCCGAGGCCGAGCAGGGAGCCGCCGAGGGCGGTGTCCTTGAGGATCACCACGAGCTGGCTGACCAGGGCGGGCAGCATCGCGGTGACGGCCTGCGGGATCAGCACGTAGGCCATGGTCTGGCCCTTGCGCATGCCGATCGCCTTGGCCGCGTCGGTCTGGCCGCGGGGCAGGGACAGCACGCCCGCCCGGACGATCTCCGCGATGACGGCGGCGTTGTAGAGCACCAGGCCCGTGACCACGGCGTAGAGCGGCCGGTGCTCCGAGGGGATGTCGGTGAACTGCACGTACAGCTGGCTGCCGAACACCATCAGGATCAGTACGGGAATGGCGCGGAAGAATTCCACGACCGCGCCGACCGGGCCGCGCACCCAGGCGTGGTCGGAGAGTCGGCCGATGCCCAGCAGGGCGCCCAGCGGGAGCGCGATCACCATGGCGATCGCGCCGGCCTTCAGGGTCTCCAGCAGGCCGGGGATCAGGAAGGTGGTCCAGATCTGGCCGTCGGTGACGAAGGGGGTCCACTTGTCGGCGTCGAGCTGGCCCTTCTCGGCCATCAGGGACAGCGCCCACCACAGGGCGAGCCCGAACAGCACGACGAAGATGCCGCTGTAGATCCAGTTGCGTGCCTTGGCCTTGGGGCCCGGGGTGTCGTACAGCACGGAGGTCATCGCTTCACCGCCACTCGCTTGGCCACCCAGCCCAGCAGCAGGCCGGTGGGCAGGGTCAGCAGGACGAAGCCCAGGGCGAAGACCCCGAACACCGCGAAGAGCGCGTCCGCCTCGTTCTCCAGCATTTCCTTCATCAGCAGGGCCGCCTCGGCCACGCCGATGGTCGCCGCCACCGTGGTGTTCTTGGTGAGGGCGATCAGTACGTTGGTGAGCGGCGCGACGACCGCCCGGAAGGCCTGGGGGAGCACGATCAGGGTGAGCACCTGGAAGAAGCTCAGCCCGAGCGCGCGGGCCGCTTCGGCCTGGCCGACGGGCACGGTGTTGATGCCCGAGCGGATCGCCTCGCAGACGAAGGTTCCGGTGTAGGCCGTCAGTCCGAGGACCGCGAGCCGGAAGCCGGTCTCCTTGAAGGTGTCGCCGCCGAGCTCGATGCCGAGGGTCTGGCTGAGGCCCAGCGAGCAGGCGATGATCAGCACGGTCAGCGGCGTGTTGCGCACCAGGTTGACGTATGCGGTGCCGAAGGCCCGCAGGAGCGGGACCGGGCTGACCCGCATCCCGGCCAGGGCGGTGCCCCAGATCAGGGATCCGGCCGCCGAGTAGAGGGTGAGCTGAACCGTCACCCAGAAGGCTCCGAGCACGTCGTACTGCCCGGAATCAAGAAAATCGAACACGATGCCCTGCGCTCTCCCCAGGATGGCCGGTGAGGTGCGCCGCCGCCCGTGACAGGCGGGCGGCGACGCTCCTCACCGATGAATCAGCTGCCTTCGGTGATCTGCGGGGCAGGCTCGCTCTTGTAGTTGGCCGGGCCGAAGTTCTTCTGCACGGCCGCCTCCCAGGCGCCGTCCGCGACCATCTTCTTCAGCGCGGCGTTGACCTTGGTCTGAAGGTCCTTGTCGCCCTTCTTCAGGCCGATGCCGTAGGGCTCGTTGCTCAGGCTCAGCCCGACCAGCTTGAACTTGCCCTTGTTCTTGTCCTGCGCCGCGTAGCCCGCCAGGATCGAGTTGTCCGTGGTGAGGGCGTCGACCTTCTTGTTCTCCAGACCGGTCAGGCAGTCCGAGTAGCCACCCTGCTCGAGCAGGTCGGCCTCCGGCGCCAGCTTGGTCTTGACGTTCTGCGCGGACGTCGAGCCGGTGACCGAGCAGAGCTTCTTCTTGTTCAGGTCCTCGGCCTTGGTGATCGAGGTGTCGTCGGCGCGGACCAGCAGGTCCTGGTGCGCGAGGAAGTACGGGCCGGCGAAGTCGACCTTCTCCTTGCGCTTGTCGTTGATCGTGTAGCTCGCCACGACCAGCTTCACGTCGCCGTTCGAGATCAGGTTCTCGCGCTCGGCGCTGACCGCCTGCTTCCACTCGATCTGGTTCGGCTGGTAGCCCAGCTCCTTGGCCACGTACGTCGCGACGTCGACGTCGAAGCCCGTGTACTTGCCGTCCGGGGTCTTGAGGCCCAGGCCCGGCTGGTCGAACTTGATGCCGATGACGATCTTGTTCTTGGCGTCACCGGACGCACCGCCGTCACTGGCACCCTTGTCGCTGCCGCCGCCACAGGCGGTCGCGGTCAGGGCGAGAGCGACGGCCGCGGCCGCGGCCGCAACGGCCTTGGAGATCTTCATGGTGAACTTCCCTCGGATGAGACGTTGTTGAACGACGAGCGACGCGTACGACCGCACGCGCGGGCAGCGCGAGCCGCCCGCCGGTGGTCCGTCACCGGATGACTACCAGACCCGGAACCTCAGTGGTGCAGGATCTTCGACAGGAAGTCCTTCGCCCGGTCGCTGCGCGGGTTGCTGAAGAACTGCTCGGGCGTGGCCTCTTCGACGATCTTGCCGTCGGCCATGAAGACGACCCGGTTGGCCGCCGAGCGGGCGAAGCCCATCTCGTGCGTGACGACCACCATGGTCATCCCCTCACGGGCGAGCTGCTGCATGACCTCCAGCACCTCGTTGATCATCTCCGGGTCGAGCGCCGAGGTCGGCTCGTCGAACAGCATCACCTTCGGCTCCATGGCCAGCGCGCGGGCGATCGCCACACGCTGCTGCTGGCCGCCGGAGAGCTGCGCCGGGTACTTGTCGGCCTGCGAGCCGACGCCCACCCGGTCCAGCAGGGCCACCGCCTTGGCGTGGGCGGCCGCCTGGTCCGTCTTGCGGACCTTGAGCTGGCCCAGCATCACGTTCTGGAGCACCGTCTTGTGCGCGAAGAGGTTGAACGACTGGAACACCATGCCGACGTCGGCGCGCAGCCGGGCGAGTTCCCTGCCCTCAGAGGGCAGCTCCTTGCCGTCGAGCGTGATGGTGCCCGAGTCGATGGTTTCCAGCCGGTTGATGGTCCGGCACAGCGTGGACTTGCCCGATCCCGAAGGACCGATCACCACGACGACCTCACCGCGGGCAATGCTCAGATCGATGTCCTGAAGCACGTGCAGCGCGCCGAAGTGCTTGTTGACGTTGCTCAGTACGACCAGGTCGTCCGCGGCGCCGGCCGCGTCCTGCACGTCCTTGGTCACTGATACTCCGCTCATCGGCTTCTTGCTCCGTCCTCCTCGGTTGGGAGGACAGTAGTGACGATGCGTCCACACCGTCACCACATCTGAGGGAGAATTGAGCATAACGATCGGGCCTCGTCCGGATACGCTCCGTGCGCCCCCGCGATCTGCTCGTACCGGGTGCATAACGGAAGGCGCGCCGAGCCGGAACCCCCTTGACGTGGGACTCCGCATCAGCATGGATGCAAGGTGGCCCTGAACGGGAGCCGAAGACCGAGAGAAGGAGAGGGGGACGACATGAGACTGCTGCTCGTCGAGGACGACGACCACGTCGCCGCCGCCCTGTCCGCGATCCTCGCCCGGCACGGCTTCCAGGTCACCCATGCCCGCAACGGCGAGGAGGCCCTCCAGGCCCTGCTGCCCGCCGGAGCCCCGCCCTTCGGCGTCGTCCTGCTCGACCTGGGACTGCCCGACCAGGACGGCTACGAGGTGTGCGGCAAGATCCGCAAGCGCACCGCCACGCCGGTCATCATGGTGACCGCACGGGCCGACGTGCGCTCCCGCATCCACGGCCTGAACATGGGCGCGGACGACTACGTCGTCAAGCCCTACGACACCGGCGAACTCCTGGCCCGCATCCACGCGGTCGCCCGGCGCACCGGCGCCTCCGAAGAGGCCGCCGCCACCGGCACCGGGACGCCCACCACGGTCCGGCTCGGCTCCGTCAGCATCGAGCTGCCCACCCGCCGGGTCAGCGTCGACGGCACCGATGTGCCGCTCACCCGCAAGGAGTTCGACCTGCTGGCCCTGCTCGCGCAGCGGCCCGGCGTCGTCTTCCGCCGCGAGCAGATCATCAGCGAGGTGTGGCGCACCAGCTGGGAGGGGACGGGCCGCACCCTCGAGGTCCACGTCGCCTCGCTGCGCTCCAAACTGCGCATGCCCGCCCTCATCGAGACCGTCCGCGGGGTGGGCTACCGGCTCGTCGCCCCCACCACCCCCTAAGGAACCCGCTCCGTGCGCGCCAGGCTGCTCCCGCTGCTCGTCGTCCTGATGGCGGGCATCCTCCTCGCGCTCGGCTTCCCGCTCGCCGTGAGCCTGGCCGCCGGACAGCAGCAGCGGGTGGTCGTCGACCGGATCGACGACAGCGCCCGCTTCGCCGCCCTGGCCCAGTTCGTCATCGACGCCGAGGGCGCCGGATCCAGCGGCGCCGACGAGCGCATCGCGACCCTCCAGCACGAACTCGCCCGCTACCAGGACGTGTACGGCATCCGCGTCGGCATCTTCTACCGCGACGACAACGCCATGGCCCGGGCCCCCGGCTGGTGGCAGCTCCCCGAGTCCGGAGAGGGCCGCGACGCCTTCAAGGAGGCACTGGCCGGGCGGCGCAGCCACGACCCGGGCCAGGTATGGCCCTGGCAGACCCACGCCAGACTCCTCGTCGCCTCCCCGGTGGTCCTCGACGGGGACGTGGTCGCCGTCGTCGCCACCGAATCGCCCACCGCCGAGATGCGCAGCCGGATCCTGCGGGGCTGGCTGCTCATCGCGAGCGGGCTCGCCGCCGCCATGCTGGTCGCCTTCGGCGCCGCCCTGCGGCTCACCAGCTGGGTCCTCAAGCCCGTGCAGACCCTGGACGCGGCCGCCCACGGCATCGCCACCGGGCGGATGAACTCGCGCGTCGCGGCCGCCGGAGGACCTCCGGAACTCCAGCGTCTGGCCCACTCGTTCAACGAGATGGCCGACAACGTGGAAGAGGTACTGGAGCAGCAGCGGGCGTTCGTCGCGGACGCCTCCCACCAGCTGCGCAACCCGCTCGCCGCGCTGCTCCTGCGGATCGAGCTGCTCGCCCTCGAACTCCCCGAGGGCAACGAGGAGATCGCCTCCGTGCGTGCCGAGGGCAAGCGCCTGACCCAGGTCCTGGACGACCTGCTGGACCTGGCGCTGGCCGAGCACGCCTCCGCCGAGATCAGCCTCACCGACATCGGTGCGCTGACCTCCGAGCGGGTCGCCGCCTGGCGGCCGTACGCCGAGGAGAAGGGCGTACGGCTCACCGGGACGGGCCGCTCCGCCGTCACCGGCTGGGCCGACCCCATCGCACTGTCCAGCGCGCTCGACGCCGTCATCGACAACGCCCTGAAGTTCACCCCCACGGGAGAGGAAGTCGAGGTATCGGTCTCGGTCCTCGAACGCACCGTCCGCGTGGTCGTCGCCGACCGGGGCCCCGGCCTCACCGAGGACGAGCTGCACCGCATCGGCGACCGGTTCTGGCGCAGCGGCCGGCACCAGAACGTCAAGGGGTCCGGGCTCGGCCTGTCGATCTCCCGGGCGCTGCTCGCCGCGGGCGGCGGGTCCCTCTCCTACGAGACGAACCCGCCGCACGGGCTGCGGGTGACGGTGGCGGTGCCGCGCACCGCACCGCACGCCGCCTGACCTGCGCTTCTACCAGGTCAGGGTGGTGCGGGCCGGGAGGGAGGCCGCGTACAGCTCGTCCACGGCCCGCACCTCGAGGACCGTGGCCCGCTCCCGGCCGACCCGCTCGACGGCGGGCAGGTAGAGGGCCGTGCCGCAGGTGCCCCCGAGGAAGCGGCGGGTGCCGTCGGGCAGCACCCGGGACACCGTGTACTGCCGTACCGGCCCGGCTGCCCGCCGCCACGACAGGCGGAGCCGGGCCCGGTCCTCGTGGCGGGCCGCGGCGTCCACGGTCAGGGCGGCAGGAGACGCCGGGCGCCGACCGGCGGCGGTGTCGCGTACCGACAGGATCCCGAGCCGCCACGCCACGGCTTCCTTCCCGAGCCCCGTGATCCGTACGGCCAGCCCGTACGCCGTCCTGCCCGCCAGTGCCGACAACCCGACCCGGGTCCGGCGCCAGGCCCGCCCCGCGCCGAGGGTCTGCGCCCGGAACCAGGTGTACGGGACGGGCTCGCCCGGAGCCGCCGGCTCGCGGGTGGCCACCCCGACCTCCACGGCGACCGGGCCCGCCTCGGTGGCGTGCACCAGCTCCAGGACCGAGGACCGGGTCAGCCGACAGCGGGTCGCGTGCAGGCCCACGGCGGCCGGGGCGGTGAGGGGGCCGGCCACGAGCAGGCTGGAGCCGCCGCGCCAGGCACGCGCGAAGTCCAGGGTCACGGCGGGCCGCGGCCCGGCGGTGTCCACGACCCAGCGGCGTCCCGGCAGCCGGTCCTGGAGCCCGAGGTGGCTCCAGGGGGTGTCGGAGGCGACCTCGCCCTCCTCGTACCAGCGCTCCCCGTGCCCGGTGTTGAAGGAACAGGCGAACGGCAGCGAGGCGACCGTGGCCCGGTCGGCGACGGCCGTGGCCGGGGCCCGCCAGGGGTCCTCGGGGTCCGGGCGGGAGGGATCGAGGGACCTGCCCGTCCAGAACCGGTCGTCGGCGCGGTGGAAGGCGCCGGGGGAGCGGTCGGTGAGGTGGTTGCGGGTCCACTCGGGCCGGTAGAAGCCGAAGCTGACGACGTGGCCGCCCTCGCGCGGGACGATCGCGTCCCAGCGGACGGCGGAATCCCAGCCGCGGGACTCGGTGTCCACCGCCGCCCACAGCTCGTGGCGGGAGCGGCCCAGCCGGTCGGCGAGCGCGCCGGAGGCGGCCAGGGTCTGCGGGGTCCAGCGGAAGTCCACGAACATCGTGTCCGAGACCCGGCCGGCCCGGTCCTCGAAGAACTCCTGGTTGAGCTCGTTGAGCGCGCCCTGCCAGCCGACGCGCCCGGTGGTGTTCATCGCGTCGTACCAGGTGATGCGCAGCCCGTGCGGCTCGCCGGCCGTCCGCAGCGCGCGCAGGAACCGCCGCACGAGGGTGGCGAGTTCACTGTCCCCGCCCTCGGTCTCGGCGTTGACGAACCAGCCGTCGAAGCCGTACGCCGCGGCCACCCGCACCAGCTGCTCGGCGATCGGGAAGCGGCCGAGGGAGTCCTGGCGGACCAGGTCGCGGGTCCACTGGAGGTCGCCGCCGTAGGCCGCCGGGGGCAGGAACACGTTGCCCAGCACCCGGACCCCGTTGCGGTGGGCCGCGTCGACGACGGGAGCGTTCGGCGCGAGCACGATGCCCTCGCCGGCGGAGCCGCCCCAGAACACCAGCTCGTCGATGTACGCCCAGTGCGTCAGCGCGTAGGAGTCGGCGGTGGCCGAGCCCTGCGAGGGGTTCTGCGCGGTGGGGCCGAAGGAGACGAGCGAGGCGATCCGGGCCTGGCCGGCGCGGGCGTCCGGGTGCGGCGGGACCGGGGTGAAGCGCGGCGCGAGCGGCACGGTCGCGGTGTTGTGGGCGAGGTCGGGGTCGCTCTGCGGGGTCCAGCGCTTGAGCGAGCGCCATACGATCCCGGGGCCGGGGGAGCCCTCGGGGAGGGAGTCGGGGAACCAGTAGGAGGCGTACGGGGCCAGATCGGCGGGGGCGGGTGTGGCGGCCGTGCCGCCCGGGGCCGCTGTGGCGGCGGCCGGAGCCGTTGCGGACCCGGCGGTGAGAGCGACGGCCCCCGCCCCGGCTGCCAGGACCGTGCGCCGGGTCGGTCGCGACGCGTCGGGCTGTGACATGTCGGGCCGTGACATGTCGTGCCGTAACGCGTCGGGGTGTGACACGTGGTGCCGTAACGCGTCGTGCTGTGCCGCGTCGGGCTGTAACGCCTCGGGCTGTGACGCGGCGCGTCGGGATCCGTCGCGCCATAACCCGTCGCGCCCTAGCGCGGCGCGTCTCAAGGCTTCGCTCTCGGTCATGGCGGCTCCTCCGCGGGGCGTCAGGTCGGTTCGGGAACGCGCAGCACCTCGGTGATGCCGCGCGCGGACAGGTGCGCGGGGTCCTCGGCGAGCTCGGCCAGCACCACCGCCGGCCGGACCCCCTGCGCGGTGAGCGCCGCCCACGCCTCGAAGAACGCGCCGCCGGGCGCGCACACCGAGCGCCGCGGGGCCGCGTCCGCCCCGCCGACGTCCACCGCCAGCGCGGTGGACCGCACGGCGGGACGGTGCGCGCGACCCCGCCACCGGGCGGCGATCCGGGCGACGGCGGCCCCGGCGGGCTTGGTGCGGCGGTCGTTGGTGAGCAGGCCCAGGCCGTACTCCAGCTCGGGGAAGTCCGCGAGCTCCCGGGAGACGTCGTGGGAGCACCACCAGGTCACGCCCCACAGGTCCGGACAGTCCAGGGCGTTGGCCACGGTGGCCTCGGTGAAGGCGGCCGCCCGTCCGGCCCCGATCAGCGGGGCGGGGGCGCCGACCTCCTGGAGCCACACCGGGCGGTGCGGGTCGAGCGCCCAGGCCTTGGACAGCTCGATCAGGTACGCGGCGTGGTGCTCGGTGGCCGTCCCCGTCGGGCCGTGGCGCTGGGCGGTGCCGTTGAACACCCAGGAGTGCACGGCGGTGGCCGCGCCCAGCCGCGCGGCCTGGCCGACGGTGAAGGGGTGCCCGTCGCGGTACCAGGCGGCGTCGTACTCGGCGTGCACGTGGAACCGCCCGGGCGCGCCCTCCTCGCAGGCGGCGAGCATCCGCTCCAGCCAGTGCGCGGCCTGCTCCCGGGTGATCCGATCGGGGTCGGGGTGGGGGTCGTCGGAGAACTGGTTGATCTCGTTGCCGACGGTCATACCCAGGAAGTTGGGCCGGTCCGCGAGGGCGGCGGCGAGCGTGCGCAGGTACTCCGCCTGGCCGGAGACCACCTCCGGGTCGGCGAAGAGGCTGCGCCGGTGCCAGGTCCGGGTCCAGGCGGGCAGGAAGTCGAAGCTCGACAGGTGCCCCTGGAGCCCGTCCACCGCGATGTCGAGGCCGCGTTCGGCGGCCGCGTCGGCGAGCGCGACGAGCTGCTCCACGGCGCGCGGCCGGATCAGCGTCCGGTTCGGCTGGAACACCGGCCACAGGGGGAACACGCGGACGTGGTCCAGACCGAGTGCGGCGAGGGAGTCGAGATCCGCCCTGACCTCGTCGAGGTCGAAATCGAGCCAGTGGTGGAACCAGCCGCGGGAGGGCGTGTAGTTGGCACCGAAACGGAGCGCGTGGTCGGGCACTGGGCGTCCCTGGAGTCCTGAGGAATTCACCGGGCGAGCCACAACCTGCCGGGGCGGACGGGGAAAGTCAACAGGGCCCCAGGGGGGTGTACTTATGCGCTTCAGCCCTGTTGACACAGGGGTTGCGGCCATCCGACCCTGGGGGAACTAATGCGCTTTAGCCGCGACTGGCCGCGGTGCGGCGCGCGGAATGGGACAGCGGTAATTCCCGCGGTCGCCCAAGGACGAGGCAGGCATGGCCCGCAGACCCACCATCAAGGACATCGCCCGCCGCGCCGGGGTGTCGGAGAGCGCCGTCTCCTTCGCGCTGAACGGCCGGCCGGGCGTCTCCGAGGACACCCGCGCCCGCATCCGCCGCGTCGCCGAAGAGCTCGGCTGGCAGGCCAACAGCGCCGCCCGGGCCCTGTCCGGCGAACGCTCCGGAGCCGTCGGACTGGTCCTCGCGCGCCCCGCGCACACCCTCGGCGTCGAGTCCTTCTTCCTCCAGCTCGTCTCCGGCATCCAGGAGGTCCTCTCCGCCGCCCGGACCGCGCTGCTGTTCCAGGTCGTCGAGGACATCGACGCCGAATGCGCCGTCTACCGCCGCTGGTGGGCCGAGCGGCGGGTCGACGGCGTCCTCGTCGTCGACCCTCGGACCCGCGACCCGCGACCCGCGCTGCTCGGCGAGCTGGCCCTGCCCGCGGTCGTGGTGGGCGAGGGGGACCTCTCCCGGGCCGAGGCCGCCGTCTCCTCGGTCCGGGCCGACGACGCCGGCGCGATGACCAGGATCCTGGACCACCTCCACGGGCTCGGCCACCGCCGGATCGTCCACGTCGCCGGCCTCCCCGACCTCGCCCACACGGCCCGCCGGATCGAGGCGCTGCGCACCGAGGCCGCGCGCCGGGGGCTGGGCCCCGGCCGGGTGCGCTCGGTCGTCACCGACTACTCCGACGCCGAGGGCGCGGCGGCCACCCGCAGGGTCCTCGCCGAGCCGGAGCCCCCCACCGCACTCGTCTACGACAACGACGTGATGGCCGTCGCCGGGATCGCGGTCGCTGCCGAGCTCGGCATCCCCGTACCCGGCCGGCTCTCCATGGTGGCCTGGGACGACTCCGCGCTGTGCCGGGTCACCCACCCCCGGCTCACCGCCCTCGTCCGGGACACCGCGGGCTTCGGCCGGCTCGCCGCCGAGGAGCTCCTCGCCGTCCTCGCGGGACGGCCCCCCGCGGTGCGCACCAGCGAGCAGCCGCGGCTGGAGCCGCGCGAGAGTACGGCGCCGCCGGCGGCGCATACTGAATCCTGACCCCCTGCCTGGAGCCGCCACCGTGACCACTCCCACCGCCCCGTTCCCCACGCCGCGCGCCGGCGCCTCGGCCGCAGGCCTGACGGTGGCGATCGACATCGGCGGGACGAAGATCGCCGGGGCGCTCGTGCACCCCGACGGCACGATGACGGCCACCACCCGCCGTCCTACCCCGCGCGGCGCGGACGCGGACGCCGTGATGGCGGCGGTCACCGAGGTCATCGCCGAGCTGTCCGGCTCCCCGCAGTGGTCCTCCGCGGTCCGCTGCGGCATCGGCAGCGCGGGCCCGGTGGACTCCTCCCGGGGGACGGTCAGCCCGGTCAACATCGGGGCGTGGCGGGATTTCCCGGTCCACGACCGGATCACGGAGGAGCTCGCGGCGCGCGGAGCCGCCGTCCCCGCCGTGCTGGCCGGTGACGGCGTGGCGATGACCGCGGCGGAACACTGGCTGGGAGCGGCCCGGGGCCACGCGAACGCCCTGTGCATGGTGGTCTCCACCGGGGTCGGCGGCGGCCTCATCCTGAACAACCAGCTCCACCCCGGCCCCACCGGCAACGCAGGCCACATCGGCCACATCAGCGTGGCCTTCGACGGCGACCCCTGCGTCTGCGGCAGCCGCGGCTGCGTGGAGTCGATCGCCTCCGGCACCGCCATCGCCGCCTGGGCCCGGGCCCAGGGCTGGACCCCGGCGGAGCCCGGGGGCGATGCCACCGCGGCGGGCGTGGCCGCCGCCGCCGAGGCCGGGGACCCCGTCGCCCTGGCCGCGTTCGACCGAGCGGGCCGCGCCCTGGCGGCGGCCATCGCGGCCACCGCGACCCTCGTCGAGACGGACATCGCGGTCATCGGCGGGGGCGTCGCGGCCTCCGGCGAGACCCTCTTCGCCCCGATCCGCGGCCATCTCGCCGACTACGCCACGCTGTCCTTCGTGCAGGGCCTGAAGGTGGTCCCGGCGACCCTGGGCACGCACGCGGGCCTGATCGGCGCGGCCGCCGCGGCGGCCATGCTGCTGCCCCAGGCCGGCACCCCGACCGCTACGGCTTGACCGAGCGGTAGTAGCGCCGCGCGCCCTCGTGCAGGTCCAGGGGATCGGTGTAGATCGCGGTCCGCAGGTCCACCAGCTGCGCGGCGTGCACCTCGCTCCCGATGCCGTCGCGGCTGAGGATCACCGTCCGCGTGAACTGCTCGGTCAGCCCGGGGTCCGTGCCCTCCGTGGTCACCAGCAGGTTCGGCACGGCCAGGGTGGCCACCGCGCTGGTGTTGCGCGCCCGCGCGTACGCGTCCTGCGGCATCACCGCCGCCCGGTAGTAGCGCGCCGGGCTTCCGCTGCCCTGCAGCTGCTCCACCAGGTCGCCGAGCTGCACGAGCCTGATGTCGAACCGCTCCGACAGCTCGCGCACCGCGTTCGTCGGCAGCCCGCCCGACCAGAAGAAGGCGTCGATCCGCCCCGCCTCCAGCTCGGCCGGCATGGTATCGATGCCGATGGACACCGGGGTGATGTCCCGTACCGGGTCCAGCCTGGCCGCCGTCAGCAGCCGCTCCGAGATGAGCCGCACCCCGGATCCCGGCTGGCCGATCGCCACCCGCTTGCCCCGCAGGTCCCGCGCCGACTGCACCGGGGACCCGGCCGGCACCACCAGCTGCACGTAGTCGTCGTAGAGCCGGGCGACCCCGCGCAGCGAGTCGGCGCCGGGCTTGCCGTCCTGCCGGTACTTGGCCACCGCGTCCGCCGTCGCCACCGTGAAATCCGCCTCCCCGGCGGCCAGCCGCTGGAGGTTCTGCTGCGAGCCCTCGCTGGTCTCCAGCCGCACCCGAACCCCGGGCATGTCCTGGCGGAGCTGCTGCTCCAGCAGCTCCCCGTACCGGTGGTAGACCCCGGTCCTGACGCCCGTGCTGAAGGTCAGCTCCCCCTTGAGCTCCGGCTCCCCGAAGGGTTTCAGCCACCAGACCAGGACGCCGAGCAGGGCGAGTACGGCCACCAGGGCCCGCAGGGCGTGGCGCCTGCTGATCCGGGGCGGTACGTGAGGCATGGCCGCGATCCTGCCACCCGCCCGCCGTCCTGTCACGGCGCGGGCCGCCGCCCCGGGCGGCCGGAGGGCCTCCGGGCACCGCCTACCCTTGTTCCATGACCAGCAGCAGCGACCGGAGCACGGCAGTGGACGTCAAGGGAACATACGAGGTGCGCACCTACGGGTGCCAGATGAACGTGCACGACTCCGAGCGGCTCTCCGGTCTGCTCGAGGGCGCCGGCTACGTCCGGGCGCCCGAGGGCTCCGACGGCGACGCCGACGTCGTGGTCTTCAACACCTGCGCGGTCCGCGAGAACGCCGACAACAAGCTGTACGGCAACCTCGGCCGACTGGCCCCGATGAAGACGAAGCGGCCCGGCATGCAGATCGCCGTCGGCGGCTGCCTCGCCCAGAAGGACCGCGACACGATCGTCAAGCGGGCCCCCTGGGTCGACGTCGTCTTCGGTACGCACAACATCGGCAAGCTCCCCGTGCTGCTGGAGCGCGCCCGCGTCCAGGAGGAGGCGCAGATCGAGATCGCCGAGTCGCTGGAGGCGTTCCCCTCGACTCTGCCGACCCGCCGCGAGTCCGCGTACGCCGCCTGGGTCTCGATCTCCGTCGGCTGCAACAACACCTGCACCTTCTGCATCGTCCCGGCCCTGCGCGGCAAGGAGGAGGACCGCCGGCCCGGCGACATCCTCGCCGAGGTGGAGGCCCTGGTCGCCGAGGGCGTCTCCGAGATCACCCTGCTCGGCCAGAACGTCAACGCGTACGGCTCCGACCTCGGGGACCGCGAGGCCTTCAGCAAGCTGCTGCGCGCCTGCGGGCAGATCGAGGGCCTGGAGCGGGTCCGCTTCACCTCCCCGCACCCGCGCGACTTCACGGACGACGTGATCGCGGCGATGGCCGAGACCCCGAACGTGATGCCGCAGCTGCACATGCCGCTGCAGTCCGGCTCGGACCCGATCCTCAAGGCGATGCGCCGGTCGTACCGGCAGGAGCGTTTCCTCGGGATCATCGAGAAGGTCCGCGCCGCGATCCCGCACGCCGCGATCTCCACCGACATCATCGTGGGCTTCCCCGGCGAGACGGAGGAGGACTTCCAGCAGACGATGCACGTGGTGCGCGAGGCCCGCTTCGCGAGCGCCTTCACCTTCCAGTACTCCAAGCGGCCCGGCACCCCCGCCGCCGACATGGACGGGCAGATCCCCAAGGAGGTCGTGCAGGACCGCTACATGCGCCTGGTCGCCCTCCAGGAGGAGATCTCCTGGGAGGAGAACAAGAAGCAGGTCGGCCGCACGCTGGAGGTCATGGTCGCGGAGGGCGAGGGCCGCAAGGACGGCGCCACCCACCGCCTGTCGGGCCGCGCCGCCGACAACCGCCTGGTCCACTTCACGAAGCCGGACGCGGAGGTCCGGCCGGGTGACGTGGTCACCGTGGACATCACCTACGCCGCCCCGCACCACCTGCTGGCCGAGGGCCCGACCCCGGCCGTGCGCCGCACCCGCGCCGGCGACGCCTGGGAGAAGCGCAACGCCGCCCCGGCCCAGCCCGCCGGGGTCATGCTCGGGATCCCGACCCTGGGCGTCCCGGCCCCGCTGCCCGCCGCCACCTCGGGCTGCGCGATCGACTGACCGCCGGCCGGGGACGGCGGCTAGGCTGCGGATCATGCTCGTAGCCGCTGCCGTCTGTCCCGCCCCGCCGCTGCTCGTGCCGGAGGTCGCCGCGGGGGCCGCCGCCGAACTCGGCGACGCCCGCACCGCCTGCTCCGACGCGCTCGCGGTGCTCGCCGCCTCCCGGCCCGACCTGCTCGTCGTCGTCGGAGCCGCCGACCGGGACCACCTCGGGTCCTACCCGCAGGGTGCCCGCGGCTCCTTCCGGGGATTCGGCGTCGAGGCCGACGTACACCTCGGCGAGGGGGAGGAGGGGCCCCGCCTGCTGCCCCCCTCGCTCGCCGTGGGCGCCTGGCTGCTGCGCCGCGCCCGCTGGGGCGCGGCCCCCGTCGAGGGGCTGGGGGTCGCGCAGCCGCTGGACACCGGGCGGTGCCTGGAGACGGGCCGCGAGCTGGCCGCCCGCGAAGCCCGCGTCGCCCTGCTCGTGATGGGCGACGGCAGCGCCTGCCGGACGCTGAAGGCCCCCGGCTACCTCGACGAGCGCGCCGCCGCCTTCGACGCGGCGGCCGGCCGGGCGCTGGGCGCCGCCGACGTGGCCGCGCTCGCCGCCCTCGACGCGGAGCTCGCGGCCGAGCTCCTGGCCGCCGGACGGGCCCCCTGGCAGGTCCTGGCGGGCGCCGCCGAGGGCGCGGGGCTCGACGGGCGGCTGCTGTACGAGGACGCGCCGTACGGGGTCGGGTACTTCGTCGCGGCCTGGTCCTAGCCGCCGCGGGTGGGGACCCGCCTTCCGGAACGACGGAGGGGCGCGGGACCGGCATCAGCCGGTCCCGCGCCCCTCCGTCGTCACCGCGTCAGGAAGCGGGCGGCGGCGTCGGGCCGCCGGGCGGCGGGGTCGGCCCGCCGGGCGGCGGGGTCGGCCCGCCGGGCGGCGTCGGCCCGCCGGCGTCCTTGTGCGCGATCTTGCCCAGGGCGTCCTTCGCCTTGCCCTTGCCGCTCGTGATCCGGTCGCTGTACTTGCCGTGGGTCTTGGAGTCCACGGCCTTCGCCACCTTGTCCAGACCCTCGGTGATCCTGCCCTCGTTCTTCTGGGCGAGGTCGCCGACCTTGTCCTTCGCCGGAGCGAGCTTGGCCTTCAGATTGTCCAGCAGGCCCATGGGTCACCTTCCGTTGGCGGTCGCTACGTACGGGCGCCCTCGCCGGCTTCGCTGTCCACGGCCACCTCGGCCGACTGCTGCTTCGGGATCTCCACGGCTTCCGCCGCCGGAGCCTCCGCAACCGCCGGCTCGGCCTCGGCCTCGGCGGCCGTACCGGACTCCGCCGTCACGGCCTCGGCAGCGACCTCCTCGGTCGCAACCTCGTCCTTACGACGAAAAAACCGATCAAAAACGCCCATGTCTACTCCCATAACGTTACTCGTGTGAGTGAAGTTCCGCCCCGGCCGGACCGGCCTGCCGGACGTACGCCGCATGGCGCACTCCGGCCGGTAACCTCGCCAGGGCAACGACCCCGTCCCCGCCCCGTCACCTCACCCGATCGGGTACATGAGCGTGTCTTGACCGGGGGCTGCGAGACTGGGGCGGTGAGGAAAGCAGCCCCCGCACCGCGGGTCATCGCCGTCGTCGGACCCACCGCGGCCGGAAAGTCCGATCTGGGCGTCGCCCTGGCCCGCCATTTCGACGGGGAAGTCGTCAACGCCGACTCCATGCAGCTGTACCGGGGGATGGACATCGGCACCGCCAAACTGACGACCGCGGAACGGGGCGGGGTCCCGCACCACCTCCTCGACATCTGGGACGTCACCGAGACCGCCAACGTCGCCGAGTACCAGCGCCTGGCCCGCATCGAGATCGACAAGCTCCTCGCGCAGGGCCGTACGCCCGTCCTCGTCGGCGGATCCGGCCTGTACGTGCGCGGCGCCCTGGACGCCATGGAGTTCCCCGGCACCGACCCCGAGGTCCGCGCCCGGCTGGAGGGGGAGCTCACCCTGCGCGGCCCCGGCGCCCTGCACGCCCGCCTCGCCGCGTCCGACCCGGCCGCCGCACAGGCGATCCTGCCCAGCAACGGCCGCAGGATCGTCCGCGCGCTGGAGGTCATCGAGATCACCGGCCGCCCCTTCACCGCGAACCTGCCCGGCCACGAGTCCGTCTACGACACCGTGCAGATCGGTGTGGACGTCGCCCGGCCCGAGCTCGACGAGCGGATCGCGCTGCGTGTGGACCGGATGTGGGAGGACGGGCTGGTGGACGAGGTCCGCGCCCTCGAGGCCCGGGGCCTGCGTGACGGAATCACCGCCTCCAGGGCGCTCGGCTACCAGCAGGTGCTCACCGCGCTCGCCGGGGAGTGCACCGAGGACGAGGCCAGGGCCGAGACCGTGCGCGCCACGAAGCGGTTCGCCCGGCGGCAGGATTCGTGGTTCCGCCGCGACCCGCGGGTGCACTGGCTCAGCGGAGCGGCCGCCGACCGGGGGGAACTCCCCGGGATCGCGCAGAGGTTGGTCGAACGAGCGGTCACAGCCTGATCACGTGATGGCATCGGGACGCCCCGGGCGCCCGTCCGGGGGTCGGCGGCGTGCCATCATCAAACTCCTGGCGGTGCGGTCACCGGCAGTGCATGGCGGCGTACTGGGTCCGAGTGGGGAGGGCGCGTGGCGATGGAGGCCGGCCCTCGTGACACCGGGCAGGGCAACACCCGGCGGGAAGCGGACCCGAAGCTTCTCCACCGGTCGGACGAGCACGGCAACGGGAGCGGCAGCGAAACCGGAATCGGAACCGGAATCGGAACCGGAATCGGAACCGGAATCGGAGCGGGGTCCGAAGCCGCCGGGCTCGGGCTGCCCGCCGACCCGGCGGGGCTGACGCCCGACGGACCGGACGCGCCGGACACCGCGGGCATCGAGGTGGGCGGGCCGGAGTTCGAGGTCGAGCTGCGTCCACAGCGCCGCCTGCGCCTGTGGCAGATCGCCCCCATCGTGATGCTCGGCGCCGCCGGTTCGCTGATGTTCGCCTTCCCGCTCGCCTTCGAGTTCGGCGACGGCGGAGCCGTGGTCGCCATGCTCGGCTTCCTCATCAGCTGCTGCGCCGGCGGCTGGGGCATGATGGCCGCCCGCCGCGTCGGCTACACGTGGCCCGGGCTCCCGGCCCGGGGCAGCGGCCGCCGGCCCGACTGGCGCGTGGCCGGGCTGTACGCCGTGGCCGCGCTGGCCCTCGTAGCCCTCGCGGTGTACCGGGTGGCGCGGCTCCGCTGACCGCCCGTGACCAGGGGATCGGTACCATGGGCGGGTGACGCACAACAGCCTCTCCTTCCTCAAGGGCCACGGCACGGAGAACGACTTCGTGATCCTTCCGGACCCGGACAACGCCATCGGGCTGTCCGCGTCCGCCGTCGCGAAGCTGTGCGACCGGCGGGCGGGCCTCGGCGGCGACGGCGTCCTGCACGTGGTGCGGTCCGCCGCCCACCCCGACGCCGCCCACCTGGCCGGCGAAGCGGAGTGGTTCATGGACTACCGCAACAGTGACGGCTCCATCGCCGAGATGTGCGGCAACGGCGTGCGCGTCTTCGCCCGCTACCTCCAGCACGCCGGCCACGTCGAGCCCGGTGACCTCGCGATCGCCACCCGGGGCGGTGTCAAGCACGTCCACCTCGACAAGAGCGGCGACGTCACCGTCGCGATGGGCCGGGCCGTCCTGCCCGAGGGAGAGGTCACCGTCTCCGTCGGCGAGCGCAGCTGGCCCGCGCGCAACGTCAACATGGGCAACCCGCACGCCGTGGCCTTCGTCGACAGCCTCGACGACGCCGGAACCCTCCACACCGCCCCGCCGTTCAGCCCCGCGTCCGCCTACCCGACCGGCGTCAACGTCGAGTTCGTCGTCGACCGCGGACCCCGCCACGTCGCCATGCGCGTGCACGAGCGCGGCTCCGGCGAGACCCGCTCCTGCGGCACCGGCGCCTGCGCCGTCGCCGTGGCCGCCATCCGCCGCGACGGCGCGGACCCGGCCGCCACCGGCGACCCGGCCACCTACACCGTCGACCTCCCCGGCGGGACCCTGCTCATCACCGAGCACCCCGACGGGCGGATCGACATGACCGGACCGGCCGTCATCGTGGCCGCGGGCGAGTTCGAGGCGGCCTGGCTCACCGAAACGGCTTTCGCCTGAAGCTTCCCTCTAATGGGTGATCCATTTCACGCTGAGCGAGAGGCGGACTGCGCCACGTGGTGGGGTCGGTAACATCAGGCACCGGCCCTGAGGGCTCACCCCATGCCCACCACCGCCGGTCGAAGCCGCCGGAGGTGCCCATGAGTGCAGAGGCCACGAACCCCGAAGCACACCCCGAAGCGCGCCCTGAGCTCCGCAGACGCGGCCGGACCAGGCTCGATCTGCGCCGGCTCGGACGCGCCGCCCTGCTCGGGCCGACGTCCCGCGACCGCCTCCCGGACGCCATCGGCCACGTCGCGGAGGCACACCGCGCCCACCATCCGGACGCCGATCTGTCCGTTCTGCGGCGCGCCTACCTCCTCGCGGAGACCTCGCACCGCGGCCAGATGCGCAAGAGCGGTGAGCCGTACATCACACACCCGCTCGCCGTCACCCTGATCCTGGCCGAACTCGGCGCCGAGACCACCACGTTGACGGCCTCCCTCCTGCACGACACCGTCGAGGACACCGACGTGACCCTCGATCAGGTCGGCGAGGAGTTCGGCGACGAGGTCCGCTTCATCGTCGACGGCGTCACCAAGGTCGAGAAGATCGACTACGGCGCCGCCGCCGAACCCGAGACCTTCCGCAAGATGCTCGTCGCCACCGGCAACGACGTCCGCGTGATGTCCATCAAACTCGCCGACCGGCTGCACAACATGCGCACCCTCGGAGTGATGCGACCCGAGAAACAGGCCCGCATCGCCAAGGTCACCCGCGACGTCCTCATCCCGCTCGCCGAACGGCTCGGCGTCCAGGCCCTCAAGACCGAGCTGGAAGACCTCGTCTTCGCCATCCTGCACCCCGAGGAGTACGAGCGCACCCGCGCGCTCATCGCGGCCCACGCCGGAGAACGCGACCCGCTGCCCGCCATCGCCGACTCCGTACGGACCGTCCTGCGCGACGCGGGGATCGCCGCCGAAGTGCAGGTCCGGCCGCGGCACTTCGTCTCGGTGCACCGGATCGCCCTCAAACGCGGCGAGCTGCGCGGCTCCGACTTCGGCCGCATCCTCGTCCTCGTCGGCGAGAACGCCGACTGCTACGCGGTGCTGGGCGAGATGCACACCTGCTTCACCCCGGTCGTCTCGGAGTTCAAGGACTTCGTCGCCACCCCGAAGTTCAACCTCTACCAGTCGCTGCACACCGCCGTCGCCACCCCCGACGGCCACGTGGCCGAGGTCATCGTGCGGACCCGGCAGATGCACCGCGTCGCGGAGGCGGGCG
Source organism: Streptomyces sp. NPDC048270 (assembly GCF_040652335.1). NCBI lineage: Bacteria > Bacillati > Actinomycetota > Actinomycetes > Kitasatosporales > Streptomycetaceae > Streptomyces > Streptomyces sp. NPDC048270. Next base: position 372,975 of record NZ_JBEZLV010000001.1, on the reverse strand, counting down.
TGGTCGCGCTCGGCAACCCGTACGCCACGGCGCCCGCCGCGGCCGCCGCCGCTGCCGGGGCGCCGGCCGCCGCCGATCCGTACGAGGAGCGCGTGGACCCCACGCGGCCCGGCTGGCTGTCCCGGCTGCTCGACTGGCAGCAGTCCGCGCCCGACCCGGACACCTTCTGGAGCGTCCTGCGCGCCGAACTGGCCCAGGACCGCGAGATCACCGTCTTCCGGGCCGACGGCGGGACGCTGGGCCTGCCCGCCGGGGCCAGCTGTATCGACGCCGCCTACGCGCAGCACGGCGAGGCGGCCCACGGCTGTATCGGCGCCCGCGTCAACGGGCGCCTCACCTCCCTGTCCTCCCCGCTGTCCGACGGCGACACCGTGCAGCTGCTGCTCGCCCAGGACGCCTCCTCCGGCCCCGCCGCCGAATGGCTGGACCACGCCCGGACCCCCGCCGCCCGGATCGCCATCAGCAGCTGGCTCGACGCCCATCCCGACCGCGCGATGGCCACCACCTCGGCCGCCCGGGCACCCCTGTCGGTGGTCGGGGCGCGCGGCGGCGGGGCCAACGCGGTCGCCGACCTGCCGAACGCCCCCGTACGGCTCGCCGGCTGCTGCACCCCGGTGCCGCCGGACGCGGTCGCCGGGTTCGTGGTCCGGGGCGGGGCCGTCACCGTGCACCGCGTCCACTGCGCCGCGGTCGCCCAGATGCGGGCGGTGGGCCGCACCTCCGTCGCCGTGCACTGGCGGGCCACGGCGGACTGCCGGGTCACGCTGCTCGCCGAATCGTTCGGCCGCCCCCATCTGCTGGCCGACCTGACCGAGGCCATCGCCCGCGAAGGGGTCGAGGTCGTCTCCGCGACCGTGGAACCCCCCGTGGAACAGCGGGTCCGGCACTCCTACACCCTCCAGCTGCCCGACGCGGCCGGCCTGCCCGCCCTGATGCGGGCGATGCGGAACGTGCCCGGCGTGTACGACGTCAGCCGCGCCTAGGCCGTCACTCGCGCCGATCGGGCCGGGCCGGAAGGGCGGCCCGTCCACCTGGCCCGTCCACCCGGCCCGTCCACCCCGTGCGGCCGTGCCACGGGGGCGGCCCGCGGCTAGCCCGCGTCCGCGCCGGAAGGTCCCGTTCGGGTGGCCCCGTCGCGCGCCGTGCCCGACCGTGCGGCGGACGCTGGTATGCGGTGGTGGATGCAGCTCACCTCCCCGCGCCTGCGCGCCGCCCTGCTGGCCGCGGCCTCCCTCACCCTCGTCGCCGCCGTCCTGCCCCCGCCGACCCCGCTGGGCATCGGCGACCGGCTCTTCCCGGAGCTCGGGAACCCCGGGTACGACGTGCTCTCGTACGACCTCTCCTTCACGTACAAGGACAACCGCACCCCCCTCGACGCCGTCACCGTCATCCACGCCCGCGCACTGGAGCCGCTGGACCGCATCAACCTGGACTTCACCCACGGGAAGGTGGCGTCCGCCGAGGTCAACGGCGAGCCCGCCCGGTTCGAGAGCGTGGGGGAGGACCTCGTCCTGACGCCCGCCCGGCCGGTCACCGCGCACGTGCCGCTGCACATCACCGTCCGGCACACCAGCGACCCGCGCGGACGCGCGGACGGCGGCTGGGTGCCCACCGAGGACGGCCTGGCCATGGCCAACCAGGCCGACGCCGCCCACCGGGTCTTCCCCTGCAACGACCACCCCGCCGACAAGGCCTTCTTCACCTTCCGGATCACGGCCCCGGAGGCGCTCACGGTCGTCACCAACGGAGTGCCCGTCGCGGCCGCCCTGCGCACGGGCTCCTCCAAGACCTGGACGTACCGCACCCGGCACCCGATGGCCACCGAACTGGCCCAGGTCTCGGTCGGGCGCTCCGCGGTCGTCCACGGCACCGGCCCGCACGGCCTGCCGCTGCGCGACGTGGTGCCCGCCGCCGACCGCAAGAGGCTGGATCCCTGGCTGAAGAAGACCGCCGGCCACATCGCGTGGATGGAGGAGCGGGTCGGCCGCTACCCCTTCGAGAACTACGGGGTGCTGATCGCGCGCGCCACCACCGGCTTCGAGCTCGAGACGCAGACCCTCTCGCTCTTCGAGCACAGCCTGTTCTCGGGCGAGGGCTATCCCGAGTGGTACGTGGAGTCCGTCATGGTCCACGAGCTCGCCCACCAGTGGTTCGGCGACAGCGTCGCCCCCCGCACCTGGTCCGACCTGTGGCTCAACGAGGGGCACGCCACCTGGTACGAGGCCCTGTACGCGGACGGTCTCGGCAAGTACTCCCTGGAGCGGCGCATGCGCGAGGCGTACCAGCGCTCCGACCAGTGGCGGGCCGCGGGAGGCCCGCCGGCCGCGCCGAAGGCCGCCGCGCCCGGCGAGAAGATCGGCCTGTTCCGGCCGGTGGTCTACGACGGGGCCGCACTGATCCTCTACGCACTGCGCCAGGAGATCGGCACCGAGGCCTTCGATCGCCTCGAGCGCCGCTGGGTGGCGGAGCACAAGGACGGGGTCGCGGGCACGGAGGACTTCGTACGCCTGGCCTCGCAGGTGGCGGGGCGGGACCTGGCCGCCTTCCTGGAGCCGTGGCTGTACGGGAAGACCACCCCCGCGATGCCCGGCCACCCGGAATGGAGCGGGAAAAGCGTGTGACCCGCCCGCAGCGGGCATGTCACCATCGACAGGGCCGTTCGGGAATCCCGGGGCGGTCTGACACGTTGGACGTGTCAGCTATCCGAATCGAATCGACGTAAGGATCCAATGACCTCCTCTTCTTCCCCTTCCCAGGACGCGCGGGACGCACAGGACGTGCGCGAGTCGCAGAGCTTCACCGAGAGCCTTCGGGCCGATGCCCTGATGGAAGAGGACGTCGCCTGGAGCCACGAGATCGACGGAAACCGCGACGGCGAGCAGTTCGAACGCTCCGAGCGCGCGGCCCTGCGCCGCGTGGCCGGCCTCTCCACCGAGCTCGAAGACGTCACCGAAGTCGAGTACCGACAGCTCCGCCTGGAGCGCGTCGTCCTCGTGGGTGTCTGGACCTCCGGCACGGTGAACGACGCGGAGAACTCCCTCGCGGAGCTCGCCGCCCTCGCCGAGACGGCAGGTGCCCTCGTACTCGACGGTGTGATCCAGCGCCGCGACAAGCCGGACCCGGCCACCTTCATCGGTTCCGGCAAGGCCCGCGAGCTGCGCGACATCGTCATGGAGAGCGGCGCCGACACCGTCGTCTGCGACGGCGAGCTCAGCCCCGGCCAGCTCATCGCCCTCGAAGACGTCGTCAAGGTGAAGGTGGTCGACCGGACCGCCCTCATCCTGGACATCTTCGCCCAGCACGCCAAGTCCCGAGAGGGCAAGGCACAGGTCGCACTCGCGCAGATGCAGTACATGCTTCCGCGCCTGCGCGGCTGGGGTGCCTCGCTGTCCCGGCAGATGGGTGGCGGCGGCGGTGGCGGCATGGCCACCCGAGGCCCCGGTGAGACCAAGATCGAGACGGACCGGCGACGGATCCGCGAGAAGATGGCGAAGATGCGCCGGGAGATCGCGGATATGAAGACGGGCCGCGACATCAAGCGGCAGGAACGGCGCCGCAACAAGGTCCCCTCGGTCGCCATCGCCGGTTACACCAACGCCGGCAAGTCCTCCCTCCTCAACCGCCTCACGGGCGCGGGCGTACTGGTGGAGAACGCACTGTTCGCCACCCTCGACCCGACCGTGCGCCGGGCCGAGACGCCGAGCGGCCGGGTCTACACCCTGGCCGACACCGTCGGCTTCGTCCGGCACCTGCCCCACCACCTCGTCGAGGCGTTCCGCTCCACGATGGAGGAGGTCGGCGACTCCGACCTCATCCTGCACATCGTGGACGGCTCGCACCCGGCGCCGGAGGAGCAGCTGGCGGCGGTCCGCGAGGTCATCCGCGAGGTCGGCGCGGTGAACGTGCCCGAGATCGTGGTGATCAACAAGGCGGACGCGGCGGACCCCCTGGTCCTGCAGCGGCTGCTGCGCATCGAGCGGCACTCCATCGCCGTCTCGGCGCGCACGGGCCTGGGCATCGAGGAACTCCTCGCGCTCATCGACTCCGAGCTGCCGCGGCCCGAGGTCGAGGTGGAGGCCCTGGTGCCGTACACCCGAGGCTCGCTCGTCGCCAAGGCGCACGCCGAGGGCGAGGTGCTCTCCGAGGAGCACACCCCCGACGGCACCCTGATCAAGGTGCGCGTCCACCAGGAGCTGGCGGCGGACCTGGCTCCGTACGCGCTCGCCAAGCGGTGACGCACGCACACGTGTGAAAACGGCCGAGGCCCCCTGCGACGCAGGGGGCCTCGGCCGTTCCGGGTGCCGGGTGCCGCGGGCTGCTCGCACCCGGGGCTGCTGCGGCTGCCAGGAACTTCGGCTGCCACTCGGACGTGGGCTGCCACTTGGACGTGGGCCGCTACTTGAACTTGCCGCTCACCGCGTCGAAGATGCCCTTCGCCTCCGGACCCAGCCGGGGTCCGGCCAGCCAGCCCGCCTTGGCCGGGCCGATCGAGGTGTTCGACACCAGCGCAGGCTTGCCGTCAGCACCCGCCGCGACCCAGCCGCCGCCGGAGGAACCGCCCGTCATGGTGCAGCCGATGCGGTACATCACCGGGTCGTTCGCCGTCAGCGACAGCCGGCCCGGCTTGTCCGCGCACTGGTAGGCCTTCTGCCCGTCGAACGGCGAGGCCGCCGGGTAGCCGGTGGCCGTGATGCCCGCGACCTTCGGCACCGCGGGAGCGGCGAACTCCACCGGGAGCGCCGAACCGATCGTCTCCTCCAGGGACTTGCCGCTGCCCTTCTCCGGGGTCACGTGCAGCACCGCGAAGTCGTACGGGGCGCCCGCGCCGCCGGTCGGACCGCCGGTCGCGATCCACTGGTCCGAGGTCTGCGCCCAGTCGCTCCACCAGACGCCGTACGGGGCCACCTGCTCGCGGGGCGCGCCCTTGAGCTGCGCAGCGGGCTTGCCCGCGTTGTTGTACGAGGGGACGAAGGCGATGTTGCGGTACCAGCCGCCGGACTTGCCCGCGTGCACGCAGTGGCCCGCCGTCCAGACCAGGTTGGACTTGCCGGGGTGGGCCGGGTCCTTGACCACGGTCGCCGAGCAGACCATCGAGCCCTCGGGCCCGTCGAAGAAGACCTTGCCGGCCTCCGGAACGCTCTGGTGGTAGGGCGGCTTCGCCGCCTTGGCCGCCACCGGCGCCGGGGCCGGGTCGGTGACGCCCTGGTCCTTGCCCGCGTCCGGGTCGACGGCCGGCTGCTTCGGCTGCTCCGCGTCACGCATGCGGTCCGGGTCCCACAGGTCCTCGATGATCGGGTTGATGTAGTCGCCCGCCTCGCGGAGCCAGTCCTCCTTCTTCCAGTTCTTCCACGCGCCCCCCTTCCACTTCTCCAGGTCGATGCCGTGCTCCTTGAGCTTGTCCTTGAGCTGGTCCGGGATCTTGATCCCGTCCGTGCCCGGAAGGCTCGCCGCCACGGTCGGCTTGGCGTCGCCGCCGGCCTCCCCGTCGCCGGGCCCGCAGGCGGCGGTCAGCGCGAGCGCGGCCGCGCACAGGATCGCGGTGACCGGTCGGTTCGGTCGCATGTCGTTCGTCCCCCTGGTGGATTCGAGGCGTGGAGTGCAGTCCCCCACTATGCCGCCGAGGTTGGGGACGGCACAGCCCGGGGCGGCGGTTCCCCGGCCGTCCCCGCCCGGCGGGCAAGGATCTTGGACCCACCCGTGATCCGTCGCCGCCGGCGTCGTTGGTACGTACGGGGGATGGGCGGGCAGCGCTCGTGTTCGAGGCGCAATCCGGAAGAGCACTCCGTGCGGGAGGACCGACACTCGTGGCTTTGACCGAGCCGGCGGCGGCCGCGGCCGCCGCACAGACACCGCCGCAGCCACCCCCGCTCCAGGTGCCCCAGCACCTGGAACCTCAGGGCCGGACACCCCAAGCCCAGGTGCCACAGGCCCAGGTGCCACAGGCCCAGGTATCGCAGGCCCAGGTACCGGTGCAGGGAAGCCGGTTGCCGGGAGCCGGCGGCCCGGTGCTCGCGGACGGCATCCTGCGCAGGCAGGCACAACGGGAGTCCGCCGCCCGGACGTATGCGCGCTCGCTGCCCATCGTCCCCGTCCGGGCCCGCGGGCTGACCATCGAGGGCGCGGACGGGCGCCGCTACCTCGACTGCCTCTCCGGGGCCGGGACCCTCGCCCTCGGGCACAACCACCCGGTCGTCCTCCAGGCCATCCGCGCAGTCCTCGACTCCGGGGCCCCGCTGCACGTGCTGGACCTCGCCACTCCGGTCAAGGACGCCTTCACCACCGAGCTGTTCGCCAACCTGCCGCCCGAACTGGCCGCCGACGCACGGATCCAGTTCTGCGGACCGGCCGGCACGGACGCCGTGGAGGCCGCCCTCAAACTGGTCCGCACCGCGACCGGCCGCTCCGGGCTGCTCGCCTTCACCGGGGCCTACCACGGGATGACCGCCGGAGCCCTGGACGCCTCGGGCGGCGCCCAGGACGTACGGGTGACCCGGCTGCCGTATCCGCAGGACCACCGCTGCCCGTTCGGAGTCGGCGGCGCCGAGGGAGCCGAACTCGGCGCCCGCTGGACGGAGAACCTGCTGGACGACCCCAAGGGCGGGGTGCCCGCACCCGCCGGGATGATCCTCGAACCGGTCCAGGGCGAGGGCGGGGTCATCCCGGCCCCCGACGCCTGGCTGCGCCGGATGCGGGAGATCACCGCGGCCCGGGGGATCCCGCTGATCGCGGACGAGGTGCAGACGGGCGTCGGCCGGACTGGGGCCTTCTGGGGCGTCGACCACGCCGGGGTGGTGCCCGACGTGATGGTCCTGTCCAAGGCGATCGGGGGCAGCCTGCCGCTCGCGGTGATCGTCTACCGGGCGGGCCTGGACGTGTGGGCCCCGGGCGCCCACGCGGGCACCTTCCGAGGCAACCAGCTGGCCATGGCCGCCGGAACCGCGACGCTCGCCTTCGTCCGCGAGAACCGCCTCGCCGAGCGCGCCGGCGCCCTGGGCGAGCGGATGCTGACGGCGCTGCGCGGCCTGGCCGCCGCGCACCCGTGCATCGGGCACGTACGGGGCCGGGGCCTGATGATCGGCGTCGAACTCGTCGACCCCGACACCGGATCGGCCGCGCCGGCCCTCGCCGAGGCCGTCCGCCAGGAATGCCTGGACCGGGGCCTGATCGTCGAACTCGGCGGCCGCCACAACAGCGTCGTCCGCCTGCTTCCCCCACTGACCCTGACCGACGAGCAGGCCGCGGCGGTCCTCGACCGCCTGGCCGACGCCATCCCGTCCGCCGCCCGCCGGACCCCCTGACCCGCACCCCGAGGACCCCCGATGCCCGATCCCCACCAGCCCACCCCACCCCCAACCCCGCCCACCCAGCCCCCACCCCAAGCCCAGGCCCAGCCCCCCGCACCCGGCCAAGCCCCACCCCAAGCCCCGGCCCTGCCCCCGGCACCCGGCCAAGCCCCGCCCCCATCCTCACCCCCAGGCCTGGCGCACGGTCACACCGCACCCCAAGGCCCAACCAGGGCCCCGACGCACGGCCAATCCCCACCCCAAGCCCCGGCCCTGCCCCCGGCACCCGGCCAATCCCCACCCCAAGCCCCGGCGCAGGGCCCGGTACACGCTCAAACCCCGCCCCAAGGCCCGCACCAAGGGCAACCCTCGCCCCCGCCTCCATCCCAAGCCCACGCCTCGACGCACCCCCCAGCCCCCACCCCGACTCAAGGCCAGGCCTGGGCTCCGGGCCACCCCCCGACCCCGACCCAGGGACCGGCCCAGCCCCCGGCCCAGGGCCAGCCGTGGGCTCCACCGCTCGGCCAGGCTCCGGCCCACGGCACAGCCTCGGCTCCGGGGCGCGCCCCGGCCCCGGAGTCGGCCCACGGGCACACCCCGGCTTCGGGGCACGGGCAGACCCCGGCCCACAGCCTGGCCAGGGCGCAGGCCGACGCCCCTGCCCAGGGCGCTGCCCCGGCTCCGGTACAGGGCCAGACCCCGGCCGCGGCTCATGGCCAGGCTCCGACGCACGGGCACACCTGGGCCTCGGAGCCTGGCCAGGCCCCGACCCCGGCTCTCGGCCAGGCTCCGGCCCACGGGCAGACCCCGGCCCACGTCTTGGGCAAGGCGCAGGCCGACACCCCGGCCCACGGCGCTGCCCCGGCTCCGGTACAGGGCCAGACCTCGGCCGCGGCTCATGGCCAGGCTCCGGCGCATGAGCAGGCCTTGGCCTCGGAGCTTGGCCAGACCCCGGCCGCGGGTCATGGCCAGGCTCCTGTGCACGGGCAGACCTGGGCCTCGGAGCTGGGCCAGCCCCCGACCCCGGCCCACAGCCAGCCCCCGGCGCACGGGCAGGCCTTGGCCTCGGGGCTTGGCCAGGACCCGGTGCATGGCCAGGCCCCAGCCCCGGCCCCGGCCCCGGCCCCGGGACAAGCCCAGGTCGGCGGCCCCGCGGAGGCGTGCCCCGCCCAGGTTCAGGCCGCGGCTTCGGGGCAGGCGCATGCCTCGGCCCTGGGCCCGGCCGAGGCCCATGGGCAGGGGTTTCCCCAAGCCGAGCCCAGCCCCCTGCCCCCGGAATCGGCCCCGGCCGTGCCCCCGACGCCCCCCGTCGGCCCGGTGGAGCAGCCGCAGCCGGGGATCGCGGCCGCCGCCGGGGGAGCCTCGCACCCGCAGGGTTCCGGGGCCGGTGTCGGGGCGGCGCCCACCGTGCCACGGCAGAAGGACGGCACGCCCCGACCCCGGACCGGGTGGGCGGTTCCCGCCGGAGCGGTCCCGAGCGGCGGCCCCGATCCGCTGGACCACCCGGACCCGGCCATCGCCGCAGAGGCCGCGGCGGTGGAGAACCTGCTCCGCTGCTGGATCCGCGAAGCCGCTATCCGACGACCCGACGGCCCCGCCGGGATCCCCCTGCGCATCCCGCTCCCCGCCTCCGGCTCGGCGCTGCTCGTCCCCGTCCGGTACTGGTCCGCCACCGGCTGGCACCGCTTCGGCCCGGCCCGCCTGGCCGGCGCCCCGGCCACCGCCCGCGCCCTGGACGCCGTCACCGTGGCCGCCCTCATCGCCCGCGAAGGCGCCACCCCCAGCCCGGGCACCACCCCGGGCCCCGGCGCTGACGCGCACACCGGAGCAGTCCGAGGCAGCGCCGACCTCGTCGGCCGGGTCGCCGATTCGGTCCGCCGCACCGCTGAGTTCATCGCCGACCGGCGCGAACGCCCGGCCGCCCCCGCCCCCATCGGCGTGGACCGCTTCCTGACCGCCGAACAGTCCCTCCTCCTCGGTCACCCCCTCCAGCCGGACCCGAAGAGCCGCGAAGGACTCTCCGAAGCCGAAGTACGCGGCTACTCACCCGAACTCCACGGCTCCTTCCCCCTGCACTGGTTCGCCATCGAGCCCTCGGCGCTCGCCACCGAATCCGCCTGGACCGAGCGGGGCCGCCCCGTCTCCGCTCCCCAGCTCCTGGGCCGCCTCGCCCCCGGACTTCCGCTCCCCGACGGCACCACCCCCCTTCCCCTCCACCCCTGGCAGGCCCGCGACCTGCTCCAGCGGCCCGCCGTCGCCGCCCTCCGCGACGCCGGACTCCTGCACGACCTCGGCCCCCACGGCGCCCCCTGGTACCCCACCTCCTCCGTCCGCACCGTCCACCGACCCGGTTCACCCGCGATGCTCAAGCTCTCCCTGGGCCTGCGCATCACCAACTCCCGCCGCGAGAACCTCCGCAAGGAACTCCACCGCGGTGTCGAAGTGCACCGGCTGCTCCGCACCGGCCTCGCCGAGCAATGGCAGGCGGCCCACCCCGGCTTCGACATCGTCCGCGACCCTGCCTGGGTCGCCGTCGACGCCCCGGACGGCACCCCCGTCCCCGGACTCGACGCCCTGCTGCGCCACAACCCCTTCCGCTCAGGCGACGACGCCGTCTGCATCGCCGCGCTCACCTCACCCCGCCCCTGGCCCGGCCGGACCACCACGAGCTCCCGGCTCGCCGAGATCGTGTGCGCCCTGGCCGCCGCCACCGGACACACCACCTCCGCCGTCGCCGCCGAGTGGTTCCTGCGCTACCTCGACCACGTGGTCCTGCCGGTCCTCGCCTTCGACGCGCTCGCCGGCATCGCCCTCGAAGCGCACCAGCAGAACACCCTGGTCCTCCTCGACCCGGCCGGCTGGCCGGTCGGCGGCCGCTACCGCGACAACCAGGGCTACTACTTCCGCGAGTCCCACCGCACGCAGCTGGAGCGCCGGCTCCCCGGAATCGGCAGCCTCAGCGACACCTTCGTCTCCGACGCCGTCACCGACGAACGCTTCGCCTACTACCTCGGCATCAACAACGTGCTCGGCCTGATCGGCGCCTTCGGATCCCAGCGGCTCGCCGACGAACGCGTGCTCCTCGCCGCCTTCCGCCGCTTCCTCGGCAAGGCCGCAGGCCTGGGCCCGCTCCCCGCGAAGCTGCTCGACTCGCCCACGCTGCGCTGCAAGGCGAACCTGCTCACCCGCCTGGGCGGCCTCGACGAACTCGTCGGACCCGTGGACACCCAGTCCGTCTACGTCACCATCACCAACCCCCTCCACGATTGACGCGTCGGAACCGACGCGGGGAAGAGCCCCATGCCCACCACAGACGCCCCCGCCGCCTTTGCCGGCTCCACCACCCACGCCACCGGCACGGGCCGCGCCCTCGACGACACCCTCGAACTGCGGCTCCCCGCCGGGCTGCTCCCCCTGCTCGCCGAAGCCGACCTCCTCGACTCCCCGGCCACCTGGGGCAGCATCCGCACCGCCGCCGGAGCCTTCCGCCTGGAACCCGTACGACCGGGACGCGACCTCAAGCTCCTCACCGGCTGGATGAACGACCCCGCAGTGGCCGCCTACTGGGAACTCGCCGGTCCCGCCGAGGTCACCGCCGCCCACCTGCGGGCCCAACTCAACGGCGACGGCCGCAGCATCCCCTGCCTCGGCCTCCTCAACGGCACACCGATGAGCTACTGGGAGATCTACCGGGCCGACCTCGACCCGCTCTCCCGCCACTACCCGGCGCGCCCGCACGACACGGGTATCCACCTGCTCATCGGAGACGGCACGAACCGCGGCCGCGGTCTGGGCACCGCCCTGCTGCGCGCCGTCGCCGACCTGGTGCTCGACAACCGCCCTCGCTGTACACGCGTCATCGCGGAACCGGACATCCGCAACACCCCCTCCGTATCGGCTTTCCTGAGCTCTGGTTTCCGCTGCCACACCGAAATCGACCTGCCCGAGAAGCGCGCCGCCCTGATGGTCCGGGAGCGGGCGCTGCGCAATCTCCTCTGAGTGCCGCCCCGCGCGTCCCGACGGTCATCGCCGCTTCGCACCTCTCCCTTCGAAAACTCTGCGCCACGCAGCAAAGTTCCCGATCTCCGAGGAGTCCCGTGCCGAATTTCCCCGCAGCCCCCGACTCCGCGGAATCCCCGCTGCCGCCGTCGCCCCAACACCCCTGCACACCACCCGAGCTGACCGCCGCGACCTGGGACCGAGCCGCCCGCCGCCTGCTCGCCAAGATGCTCGCCGAGTTCGCCTACGAGGAGATCATCAGCCCCGAGCCCACCCCGGTCGCGGCCCAGGACGCGTGGATCCTGACCCTGGACGACGGCAGCCTCCTCGGCTTCCGCGCCCGCCGCCGCTCGTACGGCAGCTGGCACGTCGACCCCGACACGATCACCCTCACCCCGCCCGCCCCCTCCACGCGGCCGCCGACCTCCTTCGGGGACCCGTACGCCTTCCTCGTCCGCTCCCGGGCGCTCCTCGGCCTCGACGGAGCCACCCTCGGCCACCTCGTCCGCGAGCTCAGCGCCACCCTCGCCGCCGACGCCCGGATCGACCACACCGCGCTCACCGCCGACGTCCTCGCCGACCTGGACTACGCGCACCTCGAAGGCCACCAGACCGGACACCCCTGGCTGGTCCTCAACAAGGGCCGCATCGGCCTCTCCTCCGCCGACGCCGCGGCCTGGGCGCCGGAGGCCCGCACCCGGCAGCGGCTGCCCTGGCTCGCCGCCCACACCTCGCTCGCCGCGTACCGCGGGACCGCCGGCCTGGAGGAGCCCGCCCGCCTCTACGCCGCCGAGCTCGACCCCGCAACCCGGGCCGGCTTCGACCAGGCCCTGCGCGACCGCGGGCTGGACCCGCTCCACTACCTCTACCTGCCGGTCCACCCCTGGCAGTGGGACGAGGTCGTCCTCCCGCTCTTCGCCCCCGCACTCGCCAACGGCGCCCTCGTACCCCTGCCCGCCGACCCCGACATGCGGCTGCCCCAGCAGTCGATCCGCACCTTCCTCAACCTCACCCGCCCCGACCGGCACAGCGTCAAGCTCCCGCTCTCCGTCTTCAACACCATGGTCTGGCGCGGCCTGCCCAGCGATCTGGCCCTCGCGGCCCCCGCCGTCACCGAGTGGATCCACTCCCTCCGCGACGCCGACCCCTTCCTCCGCGAGGAATGCGGGGTCGTCCTGCTGGGCGAGGTCGCCTCCGTCACCGTCCGCCACCCCGTCTACGACGCACTCCCCGAGGTCCCCTACCAGTACAAGGAGCTCCTCGGCGCGATCTGGCGCGAGCCGCTGACCGGACGCCTCGCACCCGGCGAGCGCGCCCGCACCCTGGCGTGCCTCCTGCACACCGACCCCCGCGGCCGGTCCTTCACCGCCGAGCTCGTCGCCCGGTCCGGGCTGACCCCCAGCGTCTGGCTGCAGCGCCTCTTCGCCGCCCTGCTGCCACCGCTCCTGCACTTCCTCTACCGCTACGGCACCGTCTTCTCCCCGCACGGCGAGAACGCCATCGTGATCTTCGACGAGCACGACGTGCCGGTCCGGCTCGCGGTCAAGGACTTTGTGGACGACGTCAACATCGCCGCCGAACCCCTGCCCGAGCTGGCCTCCCTGCCCGACGAGGTCCGGGCGGTGCTGCTCACCGAGCCCGCCGACTTCCTGCCCCAGTTCATCCACTCCGGGCTCTTCGTCGGCGTCTTCCGCTACCTCGCGGCCCTGTGCGAGGACCGCCTCGGGGTCCCGGAGGGCGAGTTCTGGTCGCTCGTACGGGCGGAGATCCTCCGCCACCAGGCCCGGTTCCCCGAGCTGAAGGACCGCTACGAGCTCTTCGACCTGCTCGGCGAGCGCATCGTACGGCTCTGCCTGAACCGGAACCGGCTCTACGAGGACGGCTACCGCGACCGCCCCGTCCGCCCCCACGCCGTGCAGCACGGCACCGTCCCCAACCCCTTGTACCAGCCATGAATCCTCGCCGGTGCGGTCGCTGTCGGTGGCGCCCCGTAGGGTTGGCAGTGCTATGACGAAGCCCTCCCTCCCCGACCTGCTGCACGCCGCCGTCTCCGCCGTCGGCGGTACGGAGCGCCCCGGCCAGGTGGCCATGGCCGAAGCCGTCGCCGAAGCGATCGACGACAACTCCCACCGGCTCATCCAGGCCGGCACCGGCACCGGCAAGTCCCTCGGCTACCTGGTGCCGGCGCTCGCCCACGGCGAGCGCGTGGTCGTGGCCACGGCGACCCTCGCGCTCCAGCGGCAGCTCGTCGAGCGCGACCTGCCCCGGACGGTGGAGGCCCTGCATCCGCAGCTGCGCCGCCGCCCGCAGTTCGCCATGCTCAAGGGCCGTTCCAACTACCTGTGCCTGCACCGCCTGCACGAGGGTGCTCCGCAGGACGAGGAGGAGGGCCTCTTCGACCAGTTCGAGGCGGCCACCCCCACCAGCAAGCTCGGCAAGGACCTGCTGCGCCTGCGCGACTGGGCGGACGAGACCGAGACCGGCGACCGCGACGACCTCACGCCGGGCGTCTCGGACAAGGCCTGGTCGCAGATCTCCGTGTCCTCGCGCGAGTGCCTGGGCGCGACGAAGTGCGCGTACGGGGCCGAGTGCTTCGCCGAGGCGGCCCGCGAGCGGGCCAAGCTCGCGGACGTGGTCGTCACCAACCACGCGCTGCTGGCCATCGACGCCATCGAGGGCGCGCCCGTGCTGCCGCAGCACGAGGTGCTGATCGTGGACGAGGCCCACGAACTGGTCTCCCGGGTGACCGGCGTCGCCACCGGCGAGCTCACCCCCGGGCAGGTCAACCGGGCGGTGAAGCGGGCGGCCAAGCTGGTCGACGAGAAGACGGCCGACTCCCTGCAGACCGCCTCGGAGTCTTTCGAGCGGGTCATGGAGCTGGCGCTCCCCGGCCGGCTGGAGGAGACCCCCGAGGACCTCGGCTACGCCCTGATGGCGTTGCGGGACGCGGCGCGCAACGTGATCTCGGCGATCGGCGCGACCCGTGACAAGTCCGTCCACGACGAGGACGCCGTCCGCAAGCAGGCCCTCGCCGCGGTCGAGAGCATCCACGGCGTGGCGGAGCGGATCACCAACCGCTCCGAGTACGACGTCGTCTGGTACGAGCGCCACGACCGCTTCGGCGCCACGCTGCGGGTCGCCCCCCTGTCGGTGTCGGGCCTGCTGCGCGAGAAGCTCTTCGAGGACCGCTCCGTGGTCCTGACCTCGGCGACCCTCAAGCTCGGCGGCGATTTCAACGGCGTCGCGGCCTCCATGGGCCTGGCCCCCGAGGGGGTGGAGGGGGACGACGCGCCGGTGTGGAAGGGCCTGGACGTCGGTTCGCCCTTCGACTACCCGAAGCAGGGCATCCTCTACGTCGCCAAGCACCTGGCCACACCGGGCCGCGAGGGCACCCGCGGCGACATGATGGACGAGCTCGCGGAGCTGATCGAGGCCGCCGGCGGACGCACCCTCGGACTCTTCTCCTCCATGCGCGGGGCCAAGGCGGCCGCCGAGGAACTGCGCGGCCGGCTCGACAACCCGATCCTGCTCCAGGGCGAGGAGACGCTCGGTGAGCTGATCAAGGCGTTCGCCGCCGACCCGAAGACGTGCCTGTTCGGGACGCTGTCACTGTGGCAGGGCGTGGACGTGCCCGGCCCCAGCTGCCAGCTGGTGGTGATGGACAGGATTCCGTTCCCGCGTCCCGACGATCCGCTGATGAGCGCCCGGCAGAAGTCGGTGGAGGAGCACGGCGGCAACGGGTTCATGGCCGTCGCGGCCACGCATGCCGCGCTGCTGATGGCCCAGGGCGCGGGGCGTCTCGTGCGGGCCATGGGCGACCGGGGCGTCGTCGCGGTCCTGGATCCCCGCCTGGCCACGGCTCGGTACGGGAGCTTCCTGCGGGCCACGCTGCCGGACTTCTGGTACACCACGGACCGGAACCAGGCCCGCCGCTCGCTGGCCGCCATCGACGCGTCCGCGCAGGCCGACGGGAAGTAGTTCGCGAGGACAAGGGCAACCCCCGGGACCGGCGCAGTGGATCCCGGGGGCTGGACGGAGGCGGCGGGGTCAGACCCGACGCAGTACGGCGACGACCTTGCCGAGGATGGTCGCCTCGTCGCCGGGGATCGGCTGGTAGGCGGAGTTGTGCGGGAGGAGCCAGACGTGGCCGTCCTCGCGCTTGAAGCGCTTGACCGTGGCCTCGCCGTCCAGCATCGCGGCGACGATGTCGCCGTTCTCCGCCACCGGCTGGCGACGGACCGTGACCCAGTCCCCGTCACAGATGGCCGCCTCGATCATCGAGTCGCCGACGACCTTGAGGACGAAGAGCTCGCCGTCACCCACGAGCTGGCGGGGGAGCGGGAACACATCCTCGACCGACTCCTCGGCGAGGATCGGGCCGCCGGCTGCGATCCGGCCGACCAGGGGAACGTAGGAGGCGGCGGGCTTGCCGGTGGTGTCCGTCTGCTGCGAGCTGGGCTGGTCGGAGCCGCGCACCTCGTAGGCCCGGGGGCGGTGCGGGTCGCGGCGCAGGAAGCCCTTCCGCTCCAGGGCCATCAGCTGGTGGGCGACGGACGACGTGCTGGACAGGCCGACCGCCTGGCCGATCTCCCGCATCGACGGCGGGTAACCCCGCCGCTGCACGGAGTCGCGAATGACCTCGATGACCCTCCGCTGCCGGTCCGTGAGCCCGGAGCTGTCGGCGCGGATGCCTGGAGGTCGACCTGGCAGCGAGCGTGCGGGGCGTACGGGCTCCGCCTCCGGGTTCAGGTTTGCGTCGTTCATGGCATGCACCGGCTCAAGTCGGCTCTGGGAGCGGTTCTGGGCAGTGATGGCGGCACTGTCTGCGGTCGTGGTCACGTCGGCCCCTCTCGAAATGTTCTCCCTAGCTGGACAACGGTAGTTGCTTTCGAAAGGTTGCGCCAAACACACGTTCGAGTGAAAAATCGCAGATCGTCCCGCGTGGGCAAATCGAGAGGTGTATGGGCGATCGGCTGGCCGAACGCGGGTTCGGCCCGGCGTTCGCTGCTTACGGTACCCTTCCCGGTCGGATCAAGGCCCTCCGGGTCAGCGCCCAGTGTGGCACCGAAAGGCCTCGTATCCGCCTATCGGACGCCGCGACACGCGGAGCCGGGTAAATCCACCACAACCCAAGATCTAGTGGTTGGATGAGCGCAGCCGCCCAGAAGTTGTGGTCCCCGGGTCCGCTGAGGGTCCGGACATCGCATATGCTGGTGGCTGCTCCACGAGCCCCCGGCAGAGCCCGTCTCGGTCGTTCCGGGGCCTCGTGAGGTGATTCAGTCGTGCCAAGAGGGAGGGTGAGGGAACCATGCACTGCCCCTTCTGCAGGCACCCCGACAGCCGCGTCGTCGACAGCCGCACCACGGACGACGGCACGTCGATCCGCCGGCGCCGTCAGTGCCCCGACTGCTCCCGTCGCTTCACGACGGTGGAGACGGCCTCGCTGATGGTGATCAAGCGCAGCGGGGTGACCGAACCCTTCAGCCGTACCAAGGTCATCTCCGGCGTGCGCAAGGCGTGCCAGGGGCGGCCGGTCACCGAGGACGCCCTCGCCAAGCTCGGCCAGCGGGTCGAGGAGGCGCTGCGCGCCACCGGGAGCGCCGAGCTGACCACCCACGACGTGGGTCTGGCCATACTCGGCCCGTTGCAGGAACTCGACCTGGTCGCGTACCTGCGCTTCGCGTCCGTTTACAAAGCGTTCGACACCCTTGAAGACTTCGAGACCGCCATCGCGGAACTGCGCGAGCGGCGGCCTCACCCCGAAGAGTGCGGGCCCGGTGGGACCGGATCGGTCCCCGTGCCCGCCTCCGCCGCCGACTGACCGGACGGCCCTCCCCGCGGCGCTCGCGCTCCGCGGTGTGGCCGGTCAGTCGCGCGAAGAGACGTAGATACAGAGACACAGCACCGTGCCGCGGAATAACGCTGGCACTTTAGGGCGTTTTTGCCCGCATATGGGAGGCCTGGCATGACAGAGACGGCGAGCAGCTCGGCACGTGGTTCCCGCGCCAAGGGGACCAAGGCAGCCAAGGGCGGCCTGCGTATCGAGCGCATCCACACCACCCCCGGCGTGCACCCGTACGACGAGGTGAGCTGGGAGCGCCGTGACGTCGTCATGACCAACTGGCGCGACGGCTCGGTCAACTTCGAGCAGCGTGGTGTCGAGTTCCCCGACTTCTGGTCGGTGAACGCGGTCAACATCGTCACCAGCAAGTACTTCCGCGGCGCGGTCGGCACCCCGCAGCGCGAGACCGGTCTGAAGCAGCTGATCGACCGGATCGTGAAGACGTACACGAAGGCCGGCGAGGACAACGACTACTTCTCCTCGCCCGCCGACGCGGAGATCTTCGAGCACGAGCTGACCTACGCCCTGCTGCACCAGATCTTCAGCTTCAACTCCCCGGTGTGGTTCAACGTCGGCACGCCCCAGCCGCAGCAGGTCTCCGCCTGCTTCATCCTGGCCGTCGACGACTCCATGGAGTCGATCCTCGACTGGTACAAGGAAGAGGGCATGATCTTCAAGGGCGGCTCCGGCGCCGGCCTGAACCTCTCCCGCATCCGCTCCTCCAAGGAGCTCCTCTCCTCCGGCGGCAACGCCTCCGGCCCGGTCTCCTTCATGCGCGGCGCCGACGCGTCCGCAGGAACGATCAAGTCGGGCGGCGCCACCCGCCGCGCGGCGAAGATGGTCGTCCTGGACGTGGACCACCCGGACGTCGAGGCCTTCATCGAGACCAAGGTGAAGGAGGAGGAGAAGATCCGCGCCCTGCGCGACGCGGGCTTCGACATGGACCTGGGCGGCGACGACATCACGTCCGTCCAGTACCAGAACGCCAACAACTCCGTCCGCGTGAACGACGAGTTCATGACGGCCGTCGAGAACGGCAGCCAGTTCGGCCTGCGTGCCCGCATGACCGGCGAGGTCATCGAGAAGGTCGACGCCAAGGCGCTCTTCCGCAAGCTCGCCGAGGCCGCGTGGGCCTGCGCCGACCCGGGCATCCAGTACGACGGTGTGATCAACAACTGGCACACCTGCCCCGAGTCCGGCCGCATCACCGCGTCCAACCCGTGCAGCGAGTACATGCACCTGGACAACACGTCCTGCAACCTCGCCTCGCTCAACCTGATGAAGTTCCTGAACGACGACGGCAAGGGCAACCAGTCCTTCGACGCCGAGCGCTTCGCCAAGGTCGTCGAGCTCGTCATCACCGCGATGGACATCTCCATCTGCTTCGCGGACTTCCCGACGCAGAAGATCGGCGAGAACACCCGCGCCTTCCGCCAGCTGGGCATCGGCTACGCCAACCTCGGCGCCCTGCTGATGGCCACCGGCCACGCGTACGACTCGGACGGCGGCCGCACCCTCGCCGCGTCGATCACCTCGCTGATGACCGGTACCGCCTACAAGCGCTCCGCCGAGCTGGCCGCCATCGTCGGCCCGTACGACGGCTACGCCCGCAACGCCGAGTCGCACAAGCGCGTCATGAAGCAGCACTCCGACGCCAACGCCGTCGCGCCGCGCACCGAGGACCTGGACAACGCGATCTGGGCCGCCGCGACCGAGGCCTGGCAGGACGTCCTGCGCCTCGGTGAGAAGAACGGCTTCCGCAACTCCCAGGCCTCCGTCCTGGCGCCGACCGGCACCATCGGTCTGGCGATGTCCTGCGACACCACCGGTGTCGAGCCGGACCTGGCCCTGGTCAAGTTCAAGAAGCTCGTCGGCGGCGGCTCGATGCAGATCGTCAACGGCACCGTGCCGCAGGCCCTGCGCCGCATGGGCTACCAGGAGGAGCAGATCGAGGCGATCGTCTCCCACATCGCCGAGCACGGTGTGGTCGTCGACGCCCCGGGCCTGAAGCCCGAGCACTACGAGGTCTTCGACTGCGCGATGGGCGAGCGCTCCATCTCCGCGATGGGCCACGTCCGCATGATGGCCGCGATCCAGCCCTGGATCTCCGGCGCGATCTCGAAGACGGTCAACATGCCGGAGACGGCGACCGTCGAGGAGATCGAGGAGATCTACTTCGAGGCGTGGAAGATGGGCGTCAAGGCGCTCGCGATCTACCGCGACAACTGCAAGGTCGGCCAGCC
This sequence comes from Streptomyces sp. NPDC048270, assembly GCF_040652335.1. NCBI lineage: Bacteria > Bacillati > Actinomycetota > Actinomycetes > Kitasatosporales > Streptomycetaceae > Streptomyces > Streptomyces sp. NPDC048270. Next base: position 353,608 of record NZ_JBEZLV010000001.1, on the reverse strand, counting down.
CCTCTCCGCCAAGAAGAAGGAGGAGGAGAAGGAGGAGGTCACCGCCAAGACGGAGGAGACCATCCGCGCCGCCGTCGAGAAGGTCATCGAGTACCGCCCCGTCCGCAAGCGCCTCCCCAAGGGCCGCCCGGGCATCACCACCTCCTTCACGGTCGGTGGCGCCGAGGGCTACATGACCGCGAACTCCTACCCGGACGACGGTCTGGGCGAGGTCTTCCTGAAGATGTCCAAGCAGGGCTCGACCCTCGCGGGCATGATGGACGCCTTCTCGATCGCCGTCTCGGTCGGCCTGCAGTACGGCGTGCCGCTGGAGACCTACGTCTCGAAGTTCACCAACATGCGCTTCGAGCCGGCCGGCATGACGGACGACCCGGACGTGCGGATGGCGCAGTCGATCGTCGACTACATCTTCCGCCGCCTGGCGCTGGACTTCCTGCCCTTCGAGACCCGCTCGGCCCTCGGCATCCACACCGCCGAGGAGCGCCAGCGCCACCTGGAGACCGGCTCCTACGAGCCCCTCGATGAGGAGCTGGACACCGAGTCCCTGGCGCAGTCGGCCCCGCTCGCCGCGGTGCCGTCGGCCCCGAAGCCGGTCGCGCCCGCCGTGCCGCTCCCGGCTCCGAAGACGGCGCACAGCAACGCCGAACTGGTCGAGATGCAGCTCGGCGTCTCCGCCGACGCCCCGCTGTGCTTCTCCTGCGGTACGAAGATGCAGCGCGCCGGCTCCTGCTACATCTGCGAGGGCTGCGGCTCCACCAGCGGCTGCAGCTGACAGCGCGCCGGCTGGGCGTGAAACAGCAGTTCAGGGCGGTGGGGCTCGTTACCGGGCCCCGCCGCCCTCGGCGTTTGGCTCCCCGCGTCCGCCGCGGGGAGCTTTTCGGTTCCCTGCCAAACGATCACCGGCTAGTCTCCGCGAGCGCGCATCGGATCGCGTGCGGGGGAGCGTGGGGACATGGCCGACGGCGTGGCCGTATCGAAGCAGGGCATCAACGCGGGGGCGCAGGCCGTCGCGGCGGTGGTGGTGGTCGGCGGGCTCCTCGGGGGCGCGTGGGCCCTGGGGGAGACCGGGCAGGGCAGCTCCGACCGCAGGCCGGCCGCTTGCTCGAACACGGAGGACGAGGACCTGCCGGCGGGATACCTCTCCGGAGGGCAGCTCTGCGCGGCGCTGAACCGCCCCGACCTTCCGGTGCTCCTCGGAACGCCGGAGGAGAGCGCGTTGACCGCCACGGGCGGCGTGTCCTGGTCCACCCCGGTCGGCGGGGAGAAGATCGCCACTCCGGTGGCGCGCATCCAGCTCAAGACGTACCACGTGAAGCTGTCGGCCTCGCACGACCGCGTCCCGGTCACCGGCGTGGCCGGCCTCCTGGGCGGCACGGCGCAGAAGACGACGGTCCTGGGGCGACCCGCGGTCCTCGGCTCCGAGCGGACCCTCTCCCTCTCCGTCGGCGGCGGCAAGGCCTGGACCGGCTCCGGCGGCATCGCCCGCTACGTGCTCGTAGCGAAGGACGCGCGGGACAGCGGCGGCTGCTTCGAGGTCGTCATCTGGCGCGCGGACGGCGGGCTGCCCGATGACGCGGCACTCCTCCGCACGGCGGAGCGGGTGCTGCCCACGGTCCCGGGTTGGGCGGGCTGAGGAAACGACACTTCGCCGGCCTGCCGCCTTGCCGCCCTGCCGCTCCTGTCAGTGGGGGACGGGGCGCGGGGGCCGGGTCGGGAGGTGCGGGGCGTCATGACGATCATTGTGCGGGTGTGAACGGATCACGGGGAACGGGGGAGCCATGTGGAGTGGTGACGAGCTGGATCTCGACGCGTATCTGGCGCGGATCGGGATACGCGGCGAGAGCAGGGGCGGGGGAGGCGGGGAACTCCGGCCGGACCTCGAGACGTTGTACGCAGTGCACCGGGCCCACACCGGCGCCATCACCTTCGAGAGCCTGGACGTCATGCTCGGCCGCCCCGTCGAGTTGGCCGTCAAGGCAATCGAGGACAAGCTCGTGCATGCCGGCCGCGGCGGGTACTGCTACGAGCAGAACTCGCTGCTGGCCGCTGCCCTGGAGCGGATCGGCTTCGAGGTATCGGGACGAGGCGCCCGCAACCGCACCCGCGGCGACGCCCTGACCCCGGTGACGCACGCCGTCCTCGTCGTCACCGTCGAGGGGCAACCCTGGCTGTGCGACGCCGGGTTCGGCTACCAGGGGCCCCGCGAGCCCGTTCCGCTGGGGCGCCCGGGAGCCGAGGTGAGGCAGGGGGCGTGGACGTACCGCGTCCGGGAGGAGCCGGACGGCGTCCTCGTACTGTGCTTCCTCCGCGGCGGAACCTGGCGCGACCTGTACGCGTTCTCCCCGCAGCGCTACCACCCCGTCGACTACGTCCTGCTCAACCACTACAGCTCCACCCATCCCCGCTCCGCCTTCATCGGGCGGGCCATCGTCCAGCACCCGGGCGACGACCTGCGCCGGACGCTGGTCGGGCGCGAGCTCGTGCGCCTGCACCCCGACGGGCGGGAGGAGCGGGACACCGTCGCTCCGGAGGCGCTGCCCGGCCTAATCGGCCGGGAGTTCGGCCTTCGGCTGCCCGAGCGGGATGCGGCCGAACTGGTGCGGATCCACCGCGCCGGGGACTGACCCGGGCCGCGCCGGGACCGTACGATGGCGCCGTGCTGGTCAAGTGGATTCGCTGCACGGTGACGGACCGACGCGGGTTCGAGCGGGGGCAGCGAAAATGGGCGGGGCTGCCGGGCGAGCCGGGATTCCGGGGGCAGGGCGGCGGCTGGAGCCGGGGCCGGCAGGGGGTCGCGCACGTCTTCGCGTTCTGGGAGAGCCGTTCCTTCTACGACTCCTTCATGGCCCGCAGCCACGACCGGCTGGCCGCCGCGCAGAACGGCACCTACACCGATCCGCGCGTGACCCTCTTCGACCACCGCTTCGACGTGAAGACCGGCTTCGAGCCGCGCTTCACCGATGCCGACGTGGTCCGGGTCGCGCACACCCGGGTCCGTGAGGGGCGGGTCGACCACTTCGCCCTCATGCAGGAGAAGGTGTGGAATCCGGCCATGGCGGGCTCTCCCGGCATGATCAGGGGCCTTTTCGGCGAGGCCCCCGGCCGGGAGTTCCTGGTGCTGTCGATGTGGCACGCGGCCGCCGAGCACGGCAAGTACCGGCAGGAGCGGGTCGAGCGGCTCTCCCTGCGCGCCCAGATCCAGGCCGACGTCGAGGCCCTGACCGGTGACGTCGTCGACCTCGAACCCTCCTGGACCGTCTGAGCCGGTATGACGGTAGGACGATCGGGCGGGCCGACCGGCGTGCCCGGTCGGTGGGCCCGCCAATGGCCGAATAGGGTCGTGGAATGGTTCGACCACGGCGCATCGTCCTCGTCCGGCACGGGGAATCAGAGGGGAATGCCGACGACTCGGTGTACGAACGGGAGCCCGACCACGCCCTGCGGCTGACGACGACCGGCCGCGAGCAGGCCGCGGCGGTCGGCGTACGGCTGCGCGAGCTCTTCGGCAACGAGACGATCAGCGCGTACGTCTCCCCGTACCGCCGGACCCTGCAGACCTTCCGGGAACTGGGGCTGGACCCCACGCGGGTCCGGATGCGCGAAGAGCCCAGACTGCGCGAGCAGGACTGGGGGAACTGGCAGGACCGGGACGACGTACGGCTCCAGAAGGCGTACCGGGACGCCTACGGGCACTTCTTCTACCGCTTCGCACAGGGCGAGTCCGGCGCCGACGTGTACGACCGCGTCGGATCCTTCCTGGAAAGCCTCTACCGCAGCTTCGAGGCCCCGGACCATCCGCAGAACGTGCTGCTGGTGACGCACGGGCTGACCATGCGACTGTTCTGCATGCGGTGGTTCCACTGGTCGGTGGCCGAGTTCGAGGCCCTGTCCAATCCCGAGAACGGCGCATTCCGGACGCTCGTGCTGGGCCCGGACGGCCGGTACCGGATGGACCGCCCATTTGAGCGGTGGACCACACCTGAGCCCTACGACCTGGACGGCTAGAGTGACCCGCGATGACGCCTGACTCCACTTCCGAACGGCGCTACGCACGCGCCCTGTCCAGCCTCCGCGGGCTGGCCCTGGGGGACGCCCTGGGCTCCCAGTACTTCGTCCCCGTGAACTACCCCCTCCTCAAGCGGCGCGAACTGCCCGTCGGCACCGAGACGTGGCAGTGGACCGACGACACCGAGATGGCCTGCTCGGTGGTGGCCGTGCTCGCCGAGCACGGACGCATCGACCAGGACGCGCTGGCGAGCTCCTTCGCCCACCACCACGACTTCGACCGCGGCTACGGGCCCGCCGTGAACCGGATGCTGCGCCTGGTCCGGGAAGGCCAGGACTGGCGCACGCTCGCCGCCGAACTGTTCAACGGCCAGGGCTCCTGGGGCAACGGCGCGGCCATGCGGATCGCTCCCCTGGGCGCCTGGTACGCGGACGACCCCGAGCAGGCCACGCACCAGGCGGAGATCTCCGCCTACACCACCCACCAGCACCGCGAGGCAGTCTGCGGGGCCATGGCCGTCGCCGCGGCGGCCGCGCTCGCGGCGGCCCCGGCCGGCCCGCCGAAGGCTGCCGACCTGCTGGACGGGGTGATCGCCCTGGTGCCGCGCAGCGCCGTGGGCGCCGGGATCCGCCGGGCGCGCGACATGCTGGACTACGGCGACGCGACCACCGTCGCGGCGGTCCTGGGCTGCGGGCGGCGCACGAGCGCCCATGACACGGTGCCGTTCGCCCTGTGGTCGGCGGCGCGCTCGCTGGACGACTACGAGCGGGCGTTCTGGACCACGGCGCAGGTGGGCGGAGACGTCGACACGACCTGCGCGATCGTCGGCGGCGTGCTGGGCGCCCGCGGCGACGAGGTGCTGCCGGCCGCATGGCTGGAGCGCACCGAGGCCCTGCCGGCCTGGCTGCCGGAGACGGTGGCGCGCTAGCGGCATCGACCGCGGCGGTCGGGGTGGTCGCGTCAGTCGCGGCGGGCGGAGCCGCGCAGGGTTCGGCGGGTCGGGACGGGGGCTCGGACGGAGGGGCAGGCGGGGCCTCGGACGGAGGCCCGGGCAAGGGACCGGACGGGCTTCCGAGCAGGGCGAATCCTCTCGTTCCGATTGTCACGGTCCTGCCACAGGCTCTTTTGATCCTGTTCAAAACTTGCGCGCTCCGGCCTACGCTGTCCGCTCTGCCGCCCCACCTGAACCAGGGGCGGGCGACAGGGGAGGGGAACCCGATGTCAGAGAGCACCGACGGGGTGGACGAGGCCGCGGGCCGGACCGAGGGCGCAGCAGCCCAGGGCCCGGCCGCCGGACAGGCGCCGCCACCGGCCGCGCCCGCCCCGCCCACGGGCACCGGGACCCCGGCCGACGCGGCCGCATGGCAGGCCTGGCAACGGCAGCAGGCCTGGCAGCGGACCGCCGCCGCCCGGGCCGCGGCCGCCGCGCCGCCCGAGTGGGTGGTCCGGATACGGCCCGCCGAGGCCGCCCCGATCGGCGGCGTGACCCTCGCCGCGACGCTGGTCGCCGGCCTCGCCGCCGCCCTGCTCCTCGGCGACGGCATGGGCCCCGGCCTGCTGCTCGCCGTCGTACCCGCCGTGGTCGCCGCATACGCCGCCGCCCGCGCGGCCCGTCGTACCGCCCGCCCCTGGACCCTGGTCTGGGCGATCGGCTGCCTCGCCCTCCTCGCCGTGCCCGCCCTGCGCGACTCGGCCTGGCCCTCCACCCTCGCGATCCTCGCCGCCCTGCTGCTCGGTGCGCTGGCCCTGCACGGCAGCCGCACCTGGCCCGGGGTCCTGCTCAGCCCGCTCGGTGTCTTCGAGGCGGCGGTGTCCGGGCTCGGATGGGCGTGGGCGGGCCTGCGCTCGCGCGGCGGCGGCAACAAGGACCGCTGGCTTCCCGTGGCCAAGGCCGTGGCCGTGGCCGCGGTCCTCCTGCTCCTCTTCGGCACGCTGTTCGCCTCCGCCGACGCGGCCTTCGCCGATCTGCTGGGCGGGCTGACACCCGACATCTCCATCGAGGACGGACCGATCCGGATCGTCCTCTTCCTGTTCGGCTGCCTCCTGGCGGTGGCCGCCGCCCGCGCGGCAGCCGCCCCGCTGCGCTGGGACCGGATCAAGGTGACTCCCGGCAAGGCGCGCTCCCGCGTGGAGTGGGCGCTTCCGCTCGTCGTGCTCAACCTGCTCTTCGCGGGCTTCAACGCCGTGCAGCTGGCCGTCCTGTTCGGCGGCTACGACAAGGTCCTGGAGAGCACCGGCCTCACGTACGCCGAGTACGCCCGGCAGGGCTTCTGGCAGCTGCTCTGGGCCACCCTGTTCACCCTCGTCGTGATCGCGCTGGCGCTGCGCTGGGCCCCGCGCTCCGGCGCCGGCGACCGCCGTTTCGTGCGTGTCGTCCTCGGGGTGCTCTGCGCGCTGACGCTGGTCGTCGTCGCCTCCGCGCTGCGCCGCATGGACCTCTACGTGGACGCGTACGGGCTGACCATCCTGCGGGTGTCCGTGGCGGCGATGGAGATCTGGCTGGGCCTGGTCCTGGTGCTGATCATGGCCGCCGGGGTGTTCGGTGCCCGCTGGTTGCCGCGCGTGATCGCCGGGAGCGCGGCGGCTGCCGTCCTGGCCTTCGGCCTGCTGTCCCCGGACGGGATGGTCGCCGAGCGCAACGTGGCCCGCTTCCAGGCGGACGGCAAGATCGACCTGGCCTACTTCCAGAGCCTGTCGGCGGACGCCGCGCCGGCCCTCGACCGGCTGCCCGAGCCCCAGCGCTCCTGTGCCCTGCGCGGCATCGGCAGGGAGATCTCCAGGGTCGGGGACGTCCCCTGGTACGCCATGAGCCTCGGTGAGCACCGGGCCCGGCAGATCCTGCGTGAGCGGCCGCTGACGGCTTCGAGCGAGGTCTGCTCGCGCCTCGGGACCTTCGGCAGCCGCAGCGAGTACTAGCCGGCCGTACGCGGCGCCGCCCCGGGTGCCCGGGCCCTCGACTCGAACGGGCGATTCTCGGGGCGGTGTTGGGGCGGCCGGGTGCGGACGGGTGCGGACGTGCCGCGCGGTCCCGGGCCACTCCTTCACGACTGCGACCCTGTGCCCGGCCCGTGACGAGCGGAGCCGTCCGCTCCGGAGCCTGTGCGCGGGCCCGGCTGCTGATCAGAGTGCTGGTGCGGTGGGTGATCGAAGGGGCTGGTGCGGAGCCGTCGTGGAGGGTGCTCCGGCCGTGCCGGAAGGCCGAGCGAGGGTGTGCGAGAGCGAAGGGACGGTGCGCCGGGCGGGTGCGACCGGCACGGAGGCCACCGCCGAGGCGGGCCCGCGCCGCCCGGTGTGAAAGCCGTGGCGCGGTACCGGGAGTGGGGCGGCCGGGGGCCGGCGGGGCGGCCGGAGCCGGGCCCGACCCGGGGCGGGGTGTGCAGGCGGCGCGGGGCGGCGTACCCTTGCTGGCGCCATGCCGTACGAAGCACCCACCCACACCGTCGAACGCTCCCTCCGTGCAACCACCGGCGCCAAGGTCATCGCCGGGGTCGACGAAGTCGGACGAGGGGCCTGGGCCGGTCCCGTCACCGTGTGCGCGGCCATCACCGGTCTGCGCCGGCCGCCCGCAGGGCTCACCGACTCCAAACTCCTCACACCCAAGCGACGCGATGCCCTCGTCGGCGTCCTGGAGACCTGGGTCACCGCCTACGCCCTCGGCGACGCCTCCCCGGAGGAGATCGACGAGCTGGGGATGACCGCCGCCCTGCGGCTCGCGGCGGAGCGCGCCCTGGGCGCCCTGCCGGTGCGGCCCGACGCGGTCATCCTGGACGGCAAGCACGACTATCTCGGCGCACCCTGGCAGGTCCGTACGGTGATCAAGGGCGACCAGTCGTGCGTCGCCGTCGCGGCGGCCTCGGTCATAGCCAAGGTCCGCCGCGACCGGATGATGGCCGAACTCGGCGGCCTGGGCGGAGGCTTCGAGCAGTTCGCCTTCGCCGCCAACGCCGGGTATCCCTCGCCCGTGCACAAGGAGGCACTGCGGGAGTTGGGACCCACCCCCTACCACCGGCTCTCCTGGTCGTACCTCGACGCGCTTCCCCAGTGGCGCCACCTCAAGAAGGTGCGCCGCAGCGAGGAGTCGATGGAGCTGGAAAACGGAGGCCAACTCGGCTTCGATTTCTGATCGCACCCACGTGCCACCGGCCGGTACGTTTCGTACCGGTGTTTGATAGTCATCACGTCACGCCTCTCACCACGCCATCGAGGAGCCTCAGATTCACGAGAGTGCCCAGGGTCCCCGCGTCACGCCGGCGCCGAGCCGCACCGCGCAGACCCCCCGCCCCGTACCTGGTCCGCGTCCCGCAGCCGTCCCGCTGCCCGGACGCCCCGGTCCTACCCCCGTGGCGGCGAGCCGCGCGGGTGGCGCCGCCCCCAGGCCCGCCGCCCCGCCCGCGCAGCGTGCGCCGCAGGCCGCCCCCGGATCCGTACCCGCCGCCCCCGCGGCTCCGTCCGTCTCGGCGGCGGTTCCGCAGATCCAGCTGATCCCGGCCTCCGCCGAAGGTGCGCTCGACGCGGCCGAAGAGGCCGTGGACCTGCTGCTCGACACCGGGCGCGCACCCGGTGACATCCTCGTCCTCACCACCGGCGACCCGCACCCGTGGGCCGCTCACGAGCTGTCCTTCGGTGAGGCCGCGTACTGGGCCCTGCACGACGCCGGGGACGACGTCTTCTACGCGGACGCCGCTCAGGCCCAGCGCGCCGGGGGCCGTCCCGTCGTCGTCTTCGCCGCCAACGGCGGAGCGGTCGACACGGTCGCGGGCTTCCTGCCGGTCGTGCTCACGCGTGCCGCTGCACTGCTGATCGTGTGCGGCGATCCGCAGCAGATCAACACCGTGCTGGGTGCGGGCGTCTGACGTCCCGTATCCCGGCACGTCCGAGGGGTGGGGCGGGGCGGGCCGTGGGCCGGCCCCGCTGAAGCCCGAAGGCCGATGCGCCGTACGCACCCGTCCGGCCCGCGGGCCGGACGAGGCTCAGCGTGCGGCGGTCCGGCGCAGTGCCTCGGCCGCGCCGCCGCCGGTGTGCAGGGCGACGGGGGCGAACTCGGCCGCCGTGTCGCCGAGCCGGTCGGGACGTGAGTCCGAGCTGGGCCGCCGGCCGCCCCGGCCCTCGCCCAGGACCTGCCAGCCCTCGCGGGTCAGCGTGATGTACGCGCCGCAGCGCAGCCCGTGCAGGGTGCAGGCGTCGCGCAGCCCCCACATCCAGGCACCGTCCTCCTCGGTCCACCGCTCGTCGCCCTCGCGGCAGTAGAGCAGCACCGCCGTGCGCACCGGGGTCCGGCGCCGCAGGTCGTGCGGGATGACCCGGCGCAGGCGGGACAGCAGCGCGTTGCGGTATTCCCAGCCGTCGGCCGTGGCCGACCGCTGCACGAAGGAGGCGCTCGCGACGAGTTGCTCCTCCGGGCCGAGGACGGCGATGACCGCCGTCGAGGCCACGGGGCTGTGCCGGGAGTGCAGGCCGCTGACGACCTCGCGGGGGTTGCGGAGCAGGGGGATGCCTGCTGCCGTCCACTCAGCGGGTTCCAGCAGCCGGCCGTGCCGGCTGGCGCCGCCGGTTGCCATGATCAGGGACGTGGTCGAGGGCGGGGCGAATCCGAAGGTCACGGTCCTCCCTTCGGGTACACGCCCGCGGACGGGCACGGCTGGAGTGTGGGCGCGCCGCAGCACGGCCCAGGAGGATGCCGGGGAGCCGGGCGGGAGCACTCCAATTCTCGCGTGGCCCGCGAGCATGCGGCAACGAGCAATTGGAGCCGCCGACCGGAATTCGCCGGTATGCCGTTCATATCCTTGCCCCGTCAGGCCGGAGATGACGCATTCGGCTAGGGCTGAAGCGCCAGTACCAGCGGGAACACCCCCTTCGCGCCCGCCCGCCGGAGCAGCCGGGCGGCCACGGCGAGGGTCCAGCCGCTCTCCGCGCGGTCGTCCACGAGGAGCACCGGTCCCGCTGCCTCGGCCAGCGTGGCCCCCAGGGCCGGGGGCACGCTCAAGGCCTGGTGGAGTCCCCGTACCCGCTGGGCGCTGTTGGAGGAGGGCAGGCCGTACTCCGGGACCTGGTCGGTGTACTCGATCGTGCCGAGCAGCGGCAGCCGCCCGACCTCCGCGATGCGCGCGGCCAGGGAGCCGACCAGCTGGGGCCGGCTCCGCGACGGCAGCGCGACCACGCCCACCGGCCTGGCCGGCGCGTCCGGGGCGCCCGAGGCCCAGCCGCCCGGCCCGCGGGCCCAGTCGGCGAGGACGGCCACCACGGCCTGGGCGACGTCGTCCGGGATCGGCTGGTCCGGGCTCTGCTGGGCGAGCATCGGGCGCAGCCGGTTGCCCCAGCCGATGTCGGAGAGCCGGCCGAGCGCCCGGCCCGTGGAGGCCAGTTCCCCTGCCGGGATGCGGCCCTTGAGGTCGACGCCGACCGCCGCGAGTCCGGTCGGCCACATCTTGCGCGGCTCCAGCTCCACGCCCGGGCGGCCGAGTTCACCGCGGGCGGTGTCCAGCGCGGCGGTGGACACGTCCGCCGTGAACCGGGCCCCGGCGCAGTTGTCGCAGCGGCCGCAGGGGGCGGCCTGTTCGTCGTCGAGCTGGCGGCGCAGGAACTCCATCCGGCACCCGGTGGCCGCCGCGTAGTCGCGCATGGCCTGCTGCTCCGCGGCCCGCTGGCGGGCCACCCAGGCGTAGCGCTCGGCGTCGTAGGCCCACGGCTCGCCGGTCGAGGTCCAGCCGCCCTTGACCCGGTGCACGGCGCCGTCCACGTCCAGGACCTTGAGCATCGTCTCCAGCCGGGTGCGGCGCAGGTCGACCAGCGGCTCCAGGGCGGGCAGCGACAGCGGCCGGCCCGCCTGGGCGAGTACGTCCAGCGTGCGGCGCACCTGCTCCTCGGGCGGGAAGGCCACCGACGCGAAGTACTGCCAGATCGCCTCGTCCTCCCGGCCGGGCAGGAGCAGGACCTCCGCGTGCTCCACGCCGCGGCCGGCGCGGCCGACCTGCTGGTAGTAGGCGATGGGGGACGAGGGGGAGCCCAGGTGCACGACGAAGCCGAGGTCGGGCTTGTCGAAGCCCATGCCCAGGGCGGAGGTGGCCACCAGTGCCTTGACCCGGTTGGCCTGGAGGTCGTCCTCGGCCTGCTGCCGGTCGGCGTTCTCCGTCTTCCCCGTGTACGAGGACACGGTGTGCCCGCGGTGGCGCAGGTACGCGGTGACCTCCTCGGCCGCCGCGACCGTCAGTGTGTAGATGATCCCGGAGCCGGGCAGGTCGCCGAGGTGGTCGGCGAGCCAGGCCAGCCGGTGCGCCGCGTCCGGCAGCGTGAGCACACCCAGGCTCAGGCTCTCGCGGTCCAGCGGGCCGCGCAGCACGAGCGCGTCCGTGCCGGCGCCGGTGCCGAGCTGCTCGGCGACGTCGGCGGTCACGCGGGCGTTGGCCGTGGCGGTCGTGGCCAGCACCGGGACGCCCGGCGGGAGATCGGCCAGCATGGTGCGCAGCCTGCGGTAGTCCGGGCGGAAGTCGTGTCCCCAGTCGGAGATGCAGTGGGCCTCGTCCACCACGAGGAGTCCGGTGGCGGCGGAGAGCTTGGGCAGGACCTGGTCGCGGAAGTCGGGGTTGTTGAGCCGCTCCGGGCTCACCAGCAGGACGTCCACCTCGCCCGCCGCGACCTCGGCCTGGATGCCCTCCCACTCTTCGGGGTTGGCGGAGTTGATGGTGCGGGCGCGGATGCCGGCGCGGGCTGCGGCCTCGACCTGGTTGCGCATCAGCGCGAGGAGCGGGGAGACGATCACGGTGGGTCCGGCGCCGCTCGCCCGCAGCAGCGAGGTGGCGACGAAGTACACCGCGGACTTGCCCCAGCCCGTGCGCTGCACCACCAGCGCCCGGCGCTTGTGCGCGACCAGCGCCTCGATCGCCCGCCACTGGTCCTCGCGCAGCCGAGCCGTGCCCGTGGGGTCGCCCACGAGGCGGGCTAGTACGGAGTCGGCCGAGGACCTCAGGTCTGCGTTCATGCCCCCATGCAACCCGATGCCTCTGACATCGCGCCAATGCCGCTCTGGACCTGTGGATGTTGAAACTTGAATTGGTTATCCACAGGGCTTTCGCGATCGGATCTTGCGCGGGACCTTCGGGGCATGACGAACGAACGCGCATCACGCAACCCGTCCGACCGGCCGCCCACCGCCGCCGCCGGATCCACCACCGACTCCCGGATCACCCTGCGCAGCCCGGCCGAACTGGCCGACGCGCTGCCCTACATGCTCGGCTTCCACCCCACCGACTCCCTCGTCATGGTCGCCGTGCACGGCGAGGGCGGCCGTTTCGGCGGCCGGCTGCGCGTCGGCATCCCGGCCACCCCCGCGGAATGGGAGGACACCGCGCGGCAGGTGGCCGACTGCCTGATCCGCGGCAGCGAACGGCGCGGGATCAAGCCCGACGGCATCGTCGTCTTCCTCTGCCAGGAGCCGCTCGACGGGGAGAGCGGGCAGCGGGTGATGACCCGGCTGCGGCCGCTCGCCCAGCGCATCAGGCTCGCCTGCGGCGCCCTGGACGTGCCGGTGCTCGAGGCGCTGTGCCTCTCCGCCGGCCGCTTCTGGTCCTACGTCTGCCCCGACCAGCGCTGCTGCCCTGCTGAAGGCAGCCCGCTGGCCGCGGTCGGCACCTCGGTGATGGCCGCCGCGGCGACCTTCGCCGGCCTCCAGGTCCGGGGCTCGCTCAAGGAGATCGAGGGACGGCTGGCGCCCCTGGGCGGCCCCGTGGCCGCGGAGATGGAAAGGGCCCTGGACCGTGCGGCCGCCGCCCTCGTGCCGAAGATCCTCGACGGGGCGACCCGGCAGGAGGTCGGCGCCGAGACCCTGGCACTGGCCCGGGCGCTGATGCGGCGGATCACCCTCGCCCCGCCCGTCGAGGGCGCCCACGCCGACGACCGGGACGACGCACTGCTCGGCCACGACGAGGCGGCCGCCCTGATCCTCGGCCTCCAGGACCGCGAGATCCGGGACATCGCGGCCGAGTGGATGGAGGACGAGGAGGCGGGCCCCGCCCTGCGGCTGTGGCGGGCCCTCGCCCGCCGCTGCGTCGGCGCGTACGGCGAACACGCGGCGGCTCCGCTCACCCTCGCGGGCTGGGTGTCCTGGTCCACCGGGGACGAGCCGACCGCCCGGATCACCCTCGGCCTGGCCCTGCGGGCGGACGCCGACTACCGCTTCGCCCAACTGCTCCACCACGCCTGCAACGAGGGCATCGACCCCGAGGGACTGCGCCAGTGCCTGCGGGAGGAGCGTCGCGGCCGCGAACCCCGGCGGGGCCGCCGGCCGGCGGGCGGGCGGCCCCCCGGCCGCCGGGGCAGGCCGGCCCCGAGCCGCGACTCCCGCCGCACCGCGGGGAGCGGGCAGTGAGCCCCCGCCCGCTTCGCGGCGGCACCCTGCTGCGGCGCATCCGGAGCTCCCTGGGGGCCGCCGTGCGGCGCCCGCCCCGCCCCGGCCGCGCGCGTCCGGCGCCGCGGCCCGTGACCCGGGAGGGGGTGAGGACGTTCCCCTGGAGGGTGGCGGGGGCCCGGCCGTGCCGCCGCCCAGCTGAACCGACCGGAGCGCAGACAAGGCGACGCATGTCTCACCCCGCACCTCTCCGACCACCCGGCGTGCCCGCCGCCCGCAGACACGAGCTGCCGCCCGTGCACGGCGCCGTCATCTGCGTCGCCGCGCCCTGTCTGGCCATCTCGCCCGTACACGGCCAGCTGACGGGGCGCGGGATCGACGGGATCTACCGCGCCGGGCGCCGGCTGCTGTCCCGTTGCGTGCTGCGCGTCGCCGGGCGGGACCCGGTGGCCGTCCAGGGGCGCAGCCTCGGCGCGGACCGGGCCGCTTTCACCGCGACCGTGCGCACCGGAGCCGAGCCCGGCCCCGACCCGGACATCGGAGTGGAGCGGGTCCGGCACGCGGACGGCACCGAGCGGATCACCCTGCGCAGCTTCACCGCCCGGCCGGTCAGGCTGCCCGTGGAGGTGCTGCTCGGCACCGACCTGGCGGAGCTGGCCGCCGTCGCCGCCGGGCATCCCGGGCCCGAGCTGCCCGCCGGGGTGCACGCCGCCGGCCTGCGGTGGAGCACCGGCGGGGCGCAGGCCGTCACCGCCGCTGATCCGCCGCCGGACGACGCGCTGGCCTCTTCGGGGCTGCTGCGCTGGGTGCTCGAACTGGGCCCCGGCGAGTCGCGCACCATCGAGCTGCGGACCACACAGGACCGCGTCACGCGGGCGCCCGCCGGACAGGTGGCCAATCCGCTCGCCGACGCCCGGGCCGAGGGAGACGACCCGAGAGCCGAGGCGTGGTTCCGGACCAGCGTCGAGGATCTGAGGGCGCTGCTGCTCAGGGATCCCGCAGAGCCGGGCGACGCCTTCGTGGCCGCGGGGGTGCCATGGCGGCTGGGCCTGGCACCGGCGGAGTCGCTGTGGGCCGCGCGGATGGCGCTGCCGCTCGGGACCGGGCTGGCCGAGGCTACCCTGCGGATCCTGGCCCGCAGCCGGAACGGCGGGAGCGGGCCCGACGCGGGCAAGATCCCGGGCCCGTTGCGGGGGGCGGGCCCCCAGCTCCCGCCGGGCTGCACCGGTACGGAGGCGACCCTGGCCTTTCCCGCCGTGCTCGCCGAAGCCCGCCTGTGGGGGATGCCGGAGGACGCGGTGGCCCGGCTGCTCCCCGCCGCCGAGGGGTGCCTCGACTGGCTGCGGGGAGCGCTGGGCGGCGACGGATTCCTGGCCGACCCCGATCCCGGACCCCGGCGTTGCGAGACTCAGGCCCACGCCCACCGCGCCGCGCTCCTCGGAGCCGATCTGCTCGCCGCGTGCGGACGGCCCGGAGCCGAGGAATGGCGGCAGTGGGCGGCCGCGCTGCGGGAGAGGTTCCAGGCCCGGTTCTGGATCGACGGTCCGGACGGGGGCCGGCCGGCGGCGGCCCTGCACCCCGACGGCCGGCCGCTGCCCCGGCTCACCGGAGCCGCCGCGCACCTGCTCGACACCGGCCTCCTCGGCGGGGGCCGGCCCGCACCGGGCCTCCTGGACCGGGCCCGCACCGAGCAGGTGGCGCGGCTGCTCGGGGCCCCGGCCATGGACTGCGGATGGGGGCTGCGGAGCATGGCCGTCAAGGAGCCCGGCCACAACCCGTTCGGACACCGCTCCGGTGCGGTGCGGGCGTACGAGAGCGCCGTGGCGGTGGCCGGACTGGCGCAGGCGGGCTTCGAGAAGGAGGCCGCGGGCCTGCTCCGGGGCCTGCTCGACGCGGCCGAGACCTTCGGGTACCGGCTGCCGGAGATGTTCGCGGCCGAGCAGCGCGTCTCCCTCAGCGCCCCGCTCCCGCATCCGGCGGCCTGCCGCCCGGCCGCCGTGGCCGCGGCGGCCGGGATCCACGTCCTCACCGCACTCGCCGGGATCCGGCCCGACGCCCCGGCGGGCACGGTCGCCCTCGCCCCGCTCCCCGGCGCACCCCTCGGGGCGCTGCGCCTCTCCGGCCTGCGCGTAGCGGGGGAGCCCTTCGCCGTCCGGGTCACCCGGCTCGGCCTCGGGATGGTGGAGGAGGCCGCGGATGCGCTCCAACTGGGAGGTTAGGGGCGTCCTCTCGCTGCGGCGGGAGGTCGTCGGCCCGCAGAACGGCGGCTTCAAGGTCACCAAAGCGCTGTTTATCGTCAAGCAGACGACTATGATCGCGGCATGTCGCCCTACGACCCGTCGGCCTTTCCGCCCTTTGCCGTCACCGTCGACCTGGTCGTGCTCACCGTGCGGCGCCACGCGCTGTGTGCGCTGGTCGTCCGGCGGGGTGAGCAGCCGTTCCAGGGGCGCTGGGCGCTGCCCGGCGGATTCGTCCGCGGAGACGAGGACCTGGCGGGTGCCGCGGCCCGGGAGCTCTCCGAGGAGACCGGCCTGTGCGCGCACGACCCGGCCATGCCGGGCGGGGGCAACGGGGCCCATCTGGAACAGCTGGCCACGTACGGTGATCCGAAGCGCGATCCGCGGATGCGCGTGGTCAGCGTCGCGCACCTGGTGCTGGCTCCGGACCTGCCGGCGCCCCGTGCGGGCGGGGACGCCAACAGCGCCCGCTGGGCCCCCGTCGACGAGCTGCTGGCATCCGAGGAGGAGACCTCCGCCGGACTCGCCTTCGACCACGCCCGAATCCTCGCCGACGGCGTCGAGCGGGCCCGCTCCAAGATCGAGTACTCCTCCCTGGCCACCGCCTTCTGCCCGCCCGAGTTCACCGTGGGCGAGCTGCGCCGGGTCTACGAGGCCGTCTGGGGCGTGGCCCTCGACCCGCGGAACTTCCACCGCAAGGTCACCGGGACCCCCGGGTTCCTGGTGCCGGTCGGAGGGACGACGACCCGTCAGGGCGGGCGTCCCGCACAGCTGTTCCGGGCCGGCGGCGCCACCCTGCTCAACCCGCCGATGCTGCGCCCGGAGGTCTGACGGCGCGGCAGCCGCCGGGGCTCGCGGCCAGTGCCCGGCATCCGGGGCCAACCCGACGGCGATATCGGCATTCCATCGGACCGGTTGCGCCGTAAATCGGACATATCGCGTTATCTTGCTTGCGGTACTCACGCTGCCGCAGAGCGGTCTCACACCCCGCGAGAGAAGCGATGCTCCAGGCCATCGGACTCACCAGCACCCCCCGTCGCGACGCCCCGCCCCTCGTGGACGACCTCACCCTCGAGGTCCTCCCGGGGAGCGTGACCGCCCTGCTCGGCGAGCCGGGATCGGGCAAGACCACCGCACTGCGGCTCATGCTCGAACTCGAACGCGGCCGCGGCGTCACCTACTTCCGCGGCCGTCCGCTGCACCGGATCCCGCATCCCGGCCGTGAGGTCGGCGTACTGCTCGGCGATGTCCCCGGCAACCCCGCGCGCACCGTACGCAACCAGCTGCGGATGCTCTGCGCCGCCGCGGGGGTGCCGGCCTCCCGGGCCGACGCCATGCTCGAGGTCGTCGGGATCGCCGGTCTGCGGGACCAGCGGCTCGGCTCGCTGTCGCTGGGCATGGAGCGCCGGGTCGCGCTGGCCGCAGCGCTGCTCGCCGACCCCTGCACCCTGCTGCTGGACGAGCCCGCCGCCGGCCTCTCGCCCCGCGAGAGCGGCTGGCTGTACGGGCTGCTGCGCGGCCACGCCTCCCTCGGCGGAGCGGTCCTCTTCACCACCGCCGACGCCAAGGAGGCCGTGCGTCACGCCGACCGGGTCGTCAGCGTCGAGGCGGGGCGGCTCATCGCCGACCAGGACGCGGCCGAGTTCGCGCGGACCCGGCTGCGACCGCGGGTCGCCGTGCGCACCCCGCACGCGGCCCGGCTGGCCGACGTGCTGGGCCGGGAGGCCCGGGCCGCCCAGCGTGCGGTGGAGATCGTCGAGGAGAGCGGCAGCCGCCTGTCGGTCTACGGCAGCAGCTGCGCGGAGGTCGGGGAGGCGGCGTTCAAGCACGGAGTGCTGGTCCACCGCCTCGCCGACGAGACCGGAGACGCGGGCGCTCCCGCGCCGCCGGTCCCGCACGCCCGGGCCGCCGCCGAGCCGGGTTCCGGTACGGCGTCCGATTCGGCCTCCGGGGAAGCATCCGAACACGCCTCCCAGGCGGCATCGGGCGAGGCGACCTGGGGCGGGACGTCCCGGCGCGCACGGTCGCGGCGGCCCGCCTCGGCGGTGCGCCGGGTCGGCGGGCCCGTGCGGCCGCTGCGCTACGAGCTGCTCCGGATCTTCGGCACCGCCACGCCGGTCCTCACCGCTGCACTCGTCGCCGTCGCCTCCGTCCTGACCGCCCTCGTCATGGCCCGGGCCGGGCACACCCCGCAGAGCCGGATGCTCGCCGCCTGGCCCGAGCTGCTGCCGCTGCCGCCCGCCGCTCTCGGCGCGGGTCTGCTCGGCGCCCTCGCCTTCGGCGAGGAGTACCGCTACCCCGCGCTCGCCGCCGATCGCGGCACCGTGCCCCGCCGGATGGGACTGCTCGCGGCCAAACTCGGCGTCTGCGCCGCCCTCGCCCTCCTGCTGGGCGCCCTGGTGGTGGTGGCCGACGCCGCCGCACTGGCCCTCGTCTTCGACAGCGGCCCGCTGCGCACCCCGGCGGAGTGGCTCTCTCCGGCCGCGAGTTGGGCCGGCCTGCTCATCGGCTGCGCCTGGGCCGGCGTCCTGGCCTCCGGTGTCTTCCGGTCCGCCACCGCGGGCTTGGCCGCGGTGGTCGCCGTGCCGGTGCTGGTGGTGCCACTGGTGCGCAAGGTGCTGGAGGGGTCATCGGCCTACCCGGTCACCGGACTCGGGCCCCGGCTGCGGAGCCTGGCCTGGGTGCAGTGGCCGCCCGAAGCGGATCGCCTGGTCCTGGGGGCCTTGCGGGTGATGGCCCAACCCGTCGGCACCGCTCTGGTGTTGTCGCTGATGGTCCTGTTGTGCGCCTATGGGTTCACCGGACTGCGCAGCCGGGTCCGTTGGTGACCGTTCCGGTGCGCAGAAGGCCCGTACGGGACCGTTGGAGTCCACCTGGCGTGTCGCGGACCGCAACTCCCCGAAAAAGACCCGGTTCTTTACGAAAGTCGTCAATTGCGTAGGTGGCACCGATCACCCTTTCGTGTGCTTTTCACCAAAGACCTCAAGGGTGATGGAGGCACGGCCGACAAAGGATTCGTGAGTACCCTTGCGCACACCATGATGACCGCCGCCCGCCATGCCGACTCCGGCCTCGCCGGCCCGGGCGAACTCGATCGCTACCCCTACGCGGAGACCCCCGGGTCCGACCGGGTCGGAGCGCCCCACTGGGACGGCGCCGACGTCGAGTTGAGCCGCGTCGGCCGCCGCGCCGCCGGCAGCCGCGGCCGCGGCCTGCACGGCCAACTCGTCCAGCAGCTCGGCCAGATGATCGTTTCCGGCGACCTCGGGGCGGACCGCCCGCTGGTCCCCGAGGAGATCGGCCAGCGCTTCGAGGTCTCCCGGACCGTCGTCCGCGAGTCGCTCCGGGTCCTGGAGGCCAAGGGCCTCGTCAGCGCCCGCCCGAACGTCGGCACCCGGGTCCGCCCGGTCGCCGACTGGAACCTGCTCGACCCCGACATCATCGAATGGCGCGCCTTCGGCCCCCAGCGCGACGACCAGCGCCGCGAGCTCAACGAGCTCCGCTGGACGATCGAGCCGCTCGCCGCCCGCCTCGCCGCCGGGCACGGCCGCCCGGACATCCAGCAGCGCCTCGCCGACATGGTCGAGATCATGGGCCACGCCCTCGGCCAGGGCGACTCGATCACCTTCGCCCGCGCGGACAACGAGTTCCACGGGCTCCTGATCCAGGTCGCGGGCAACCGCATGCTCGAGCACCTCTCCGGCATCGTCTCCTCCGCGCTCCAGGTCTCCGGCAGCCCCCTCACCGCCTGCGACCGCCCGAGCGAGACCTGCGTCGCGCACCACGCGCGGATGGTCGAGGCCCTCGCGGCCGGCGACGCCACGGGCGCCGAGAGCGCCATGCGCCAGCTCCTGACGGTGCATCCGGAGGTCGAGCGCGTGGTGCCCGCCCCGCGCGAGCACTGACGGGCGTACGCGCGCGGGCGCGGGGGTGCACGACGTGTCGCCGGGCCCTGGGGTCCCCCGGACGGAATCCGGGGGAGGGTCCGGCGACACCGGCGTGCGGTGCCGCATCCGATCGGGGCAGAAACCGCGCGTATGACCCTATGACCGGCATTGGCGCATACGGGGTGTGACTCGGGCCACGAAGATTGGGCGTAACGCTCTGCGAGGTCACGCGATGACCTAAGAGGTGATGGCCGACGGAGGGAAGACAGCAGCCCTTGCGGGTGCTGTGCAGCTCCCCGGCCCCTGCCCGCGCCCCCGGCCCATCCCCAGTCGGTGGTCGTCGGCTCCGGTCCAGCACCATCAGGCCCGGGGTCGGAAGCCGTTCCCATCGTTCCGAGAGGTTGTTCGTGTCGGCCAGCACATCCCGTACGCTCCCGCCGGAGATCGCCGAATCCGAGTCCGTGATGGCGCTTATCGAGCGGGGCAAGGCCGAGGGGCAGATCGCCGGCGATGACGTGCGTCGGGCCTTCGAGGCTGACCAGATTCCTGCGACCCAGTGGAAGAATGTTCTGCGCAGCCTCAACCAGATCCTCGAGGAAGAGGGTGTGACGCTGATGGTCAGTGCCGCGGAGTCGCCCAAGCGCACCACCCGCAAGAGCGTCGCAGCGAAGAGCCCGGCCAAGCGGACGGCCACCGAGCCCGTGGCCAGGAAGGCGGCGGCCAAGACCACGGCGGCCCAGCCCGCGGCCACCGCGCTGGCGGCCCCGGCGACCGAGACGGCCGACCCGGACACCGCGGACGCCCTCGCGCAGGAGCCCGGGACCGAGCCCGCCGCGAAGAAGGCGGCGGCCAAGAAGACGGCGGCGAAGAAGGCGGCACCCGCCAAGAAGGCCGCCGCCAAGAAGACGGCCGCGAAGAAGACCGCCTCCAAGAAGGACGCCGACGAGGCCGGCGCCGAGGAGACCCCCGAGGAGGGTCCCGACGCCGCCAAGGCCGAGGCCGACGAGGAGGAGGAAGGCGGCGAGAACAAGGGCTTCGTCATCTCGGACGACGAGGACGACGCCCCCGCCCAGCAGGTGGTCGTCGCCGGCGCCACGGCCGACCCCGTCAAGGACTACCTCAAGCAGATCGGCAAGGTCCCGCTGCTCAACGCCGAGCAGGAGGTCGAGCTCGCCAAGCGCATCGAGGCGGGTCTGTTCGCCGAGGACAAGCTGGCGAACGCGGACAAGCTGGCGCCCAAGCTCAAGCGCGAGCTGGAGATCATCGCGGAGGACGGCCGCCGGGCGAAGAACCACCTGCTGGAGGCCAACCTCCGCCTCGTGGTCTCCCTCGCCAAGCGCTACACCGGCCGCGGCATGCTCTTCCTGGACCTGATCCAGGAGGGCAACCTGGGTCTGATCCGCGCGGTCGAGAAGTTCGACTACACCAAGGGCTACAAGTTCTCCACGTACGCGACCTGGTGGATCCGCCAGGCGATCACGCGCGCCATGGCCGACCAGGCCCGCACCATCCGCATCCCGGTGCACATGGTCGAGGTCATCAACAAGCTCGCCCGCGTGCAGCGCCAGATGCTCCAGGACCTGGGCCGCGAGCCCACCCCGGAGGAGCTGGCCAAGGAACTCGACATGACCCCCGAGAAGGTCATCGAGGTCCAGAAGTACGGCCGCGAGCCGATCTCCCTGCACACGCCGCTCGGCGAGGACGGGGACAGCGAGTTCGGTGACCTGATCGAGGACTCCGAGGCCGTCGTCCCGGCCGACGCCGTGAGCTTCACGCTCCTGCAGGAGCAGCTCCACTCGGTGCTCGACACCCTCAGCGAGCGCGAGGCCGGCGTGGTCTCGATGCGCTTCGGCCTCACCGACGGCCAGCCCAAGACCCTCGACGAGATCGGCAAGGTCTACGGCGTCACGCGTGAGCGCATCCGCCAGATCGAGTCCAAGACGATGTCGAAGCTGCGCCACCCCTCCCGTTCCCAGGTGCTGCGCGACTACCTCGACTGACCGGCCCGTCCGGCGGCGGACCGGCACCGGGCCGACGCCGGGGCCGGTACGGGCGCTGGTGGCCGCGCGGGTGCGCACGGCCACCAGGCATCCCACTCTGGGTGGAGTCATGCACACTCGGAGTCAGGAGGCCTCATGCGTCGTCCCATTGCCCGCGCTCTGGCGGGAGCGCTGACCTTGGCGGCGGGCGTGGCCGCTGCGCCCCTGGCCCAGGCGCCCCGGGCGGCCGCGGACAGCGTGGTGATCGGCGGCAAGCCGGTCAAGGTCGGCGAGAGCCCCTGGGTCGTGGCCCTGGCCAGCCGTGACCGGTTCGGGGGTACGCGGGGCGGGCAGTTCTGCGGAGGCGTCGTCGTGGCCCCGGCGAAGGTGCTGACGGCGGCCCACTGCCTGGGCCGCGACGTGCTGGGCGGCTCCGTCGAGTCGGTGGGGGACCTGCGGGTGGTCGCCGGGCGTACGGAGCTGCGGGCGAGCGACGGCCGGGAGATCCCGGTGCGCGGCGCCAGGGTGAATCCGGAGTACGACCCGGCGAGCAACGCCGGCGACCTGGCCGTCCTGGAGCTCGCGGAGTCCCTGCCCGCCCACTACGTGCTTCCCCTGGCCGGAGCGGGCCACGGCGCCTACGCGCCCGGGACCGAGGCGACCGTGTACGGGTGGGGTGACACCAGCGGCTTTGGTGACTACGCGTACGCGCTGCGTGCCGCGCGGGTGACCGTGCTCTCCGACGAGGCGTGCGCGCGGGCCTACCCGGGGGACCTGAACGGGCAGTACCGGGCGGAATCGATGGTGTGCGCCGGAGACGACGGCGGCGGCAAGGACGCCTGCCAGGGCGACAGCGGGGGTCCGCTGGTGGCCCACGGGCGCCTCATCGGCCTGGTGTCGTGGGGGCGCGGCTGCGGGCGGGCCGACAGCCCGGGGGTGTACACGCGCATCGCGCCGCTCGTCGGCTTCGTGACGGGCCCGGAGAGCGGCGCGCAGCCCGTCGGGGTGCAGGACTTCGGCTCCACCCCCGGGAGGGCCTCAGAGGCCGGTCCAGGGGTCGCGGCGGGCCCTCGCACGGTGCAGGTGCCGTAGGCCGCGGCTTCGGTACCGCCGGGGGAGCGGGCACCGGGAGCGGATATGAGGACGGGCGGCATCCCCTGGGTCTCAGGGGATGCCGCCCGTCGACCGGCCTGGCCGGTCCTGGCTCGTCGGATGCGAGGAACAGGCCTGTGTCAGCGGTCCTCGGGTTCGGCCTGGGCAGCCGGAGCGGACGTAAGCCGCTCGGTCTCATCCTGTATTTCCGCGGCGATCTTCTTGAGTTCCGGCTCGAACTTGCGACCGTGGTGGGCGCAGAAGAGCAGTTCACCGCCGCTCAGCAGGACGACGCGCAGATATGCCTGGGCGCCGCAACGGTCGCATCGGTCAGCGGCCGTCAGCGGGGTCGCGGGTGTCAGAACAGTAGTCACGTCGCCTCTTCTCTAGCTCGACGAGCTGTCGTACCAGGGTCAACATCCAACCAGGCCGAAAACGTTCCCGCTCGCGGCTTTTCCTCGAAACTTCCTTCCGAAGCTGGCCGGCTGTTGCCGGTTGGCGGCGAAGGAGCCGTATTGCGTTGCTTTACGGTTTCGCGTTGTCAGTCGTTCGCTCGTTGCAGTTCCATCCTCCCCCGGCTGAGTGCCAGGTTGTTCATGAGGACGTGCCCGAACCCTAAATGGTTCATGCCTGGAAGGGAACGTGATGTTTCCTTCACCCCCACGGGGGATCGAACATCCGTGCGGATCTGGACTAGGCTGAGGAACGCGCGAGGGTGGCGTTGCATCGGCTCTACCTGGCCTCGGTACCCTTCGACGGGCAACCGAGCCACCCCTGCGCCCCACCGGGCCAGAAAAGAAATTCAGCGAGGAGCGAACTGCGTGACCGCCGACACGTCCGTGCCTTCCAGCGCGCTGCTGTCCGGAGCAGACCGGGACGGTTCCAACTACACCGCGCGGCACCTGCTCGTCCTCGAAGGGCTGGAGGCCGTCCGCAAGCGCCCCGGCATGTATATCGGCTCCACCGACAGCCGGGGCCTCATGCACTGCCTCTGGGAGATCATCGACAATTCCGTCGACGAGGCCCTGGGCGGGTACTGCGACCACATCGAGGTGATCCTCCACGAGGACGCCTCCGTGGAGGTCCGGGACAACGGCCGCGGCATCCCCGTGGACGTCGAGCCCAAGACCGGCCTGTCCGGCGTCGAGGTCGTCATGACCAAGCTGCACGCCGGCGGAAAGTTCGGCGGCGGCTCGTACGCGGCCTCCGGCGGCCTGCACGGCGTCGGCGCCTCCGTGGTCAACGCCCTCTCCGCCCGCCTCGACGTCGAGGTGGACCGGAGCAGCGCCACGCACGCGATCAGCTTCCGCCGCGGCGTTCCCGGGATGTTCACCGAGCAGGGCCCCGACAGCCCCTTCGACCCCGCGAACGGCCTGCGCAAGGCCAAGCGCATCGCCAAGGGCAAGACCGGCACCCGGATCCGCTACTGGGCCGACCGGCAGATCTTCCTCAAGGAAGCCCGGCTCAACCTGGAGACGCTCTACCAGCGCGCCCGCCAGACCGCCTTCCTCGTCCCCGGCCTGACCCTGGTCGTCCGCGACGAGCGGGGCATCGACGGCGCGGGCAAGACCGAGGAGACGTTCCGCTTCGACGGGGGCATCAGCGAGTTCTGCGAGTACCTCGCCCAGGACAAGGCCGTCTGCGACGTCCTGCGCCTGACCGGCACGGGCACCTTCAAGGAGACCGTCCCGGTCCTCGACGACCGCGGCCACATGACCCCCACCGAGGTCACCCGCGAGCTGGGCGTGGACATCGCCCTGCGCTGGGGCACGGGCTACGAGACCAACGTCAAGTCCTTCGTGAACATCATCGCCACCCCCAAGGGCGGCACCCACGTCTCGGGATTCGAGCGCTCGGTCGCCAAGACCGTGAACGAGGTGCTGCGCTCGGCGAAGCTGCTGAGGGTCGCCGAGGACGACGTGGTCAAGGACGACGCGATGGAGGGCATGACGGCCGTCGTGACCGTCCGCCTCGCCGAACCCCAGTTCGAGGGCCAGACCAAGGAGGTCCTCGGCACCTCGGCCGCCACCCGGATCGTCTCCGCCGTCGTCGCCAAGGAGCTCAAGGCGTTCCTGACCTCCACCAAGCGCGACGACAAGCAGCAGGCGCGCTCGGTGATGGAGAAGATCGTCGCGGCGGCGCGGACCCGGATCGCGGCCCGCCAGCACAAGGAGGCGCAGCGCCGCAAGACCGCGCTGGAGTCCTCCTCGCTGCCCGCCAAGCTCGCCGACTGCCGCAGCGACGACGTGGACCGCAGCGAGCTCTTCATCGTCGAGGGGGACTCCGCCCTCGGCACCGCCAAGCTCGCCCGCAACTCCGAGTTCCAGGCGCTCCTGCCCATCCGGGGCAAGATCCTCAACGTCCAGAAGTCCTCGGTCTCGGACATGCTCAAGAACGCCGAGTGCGGGGCGATCATCCAGGTCATAGGAGCCGGCTCGGGCCGGACCTTCGACATCGACGCCGCCCGGTACGGGAAGATCGTCCTCCTCGTCGACGCCGATGTGGACGGCGCGCACATCCGCTGCCTGCTGCTCACGCTCTTCCAGCGGTACATGCGTCCGATGGTCGAGGCGGGCCGGGTGTTCGCGGCCGTGCCGCCGCTGCACCGGATCGAGCTGGTCCAGCCGAAGAAGGGCCAGGACAAGTACGTCTACACGTACTCGGACAACGAACTGCGCCAGACGCTGCTGGAGTACCAGCGCAAGAACATCCGGTACAAGGACTCCATCCAGCGCTACAAGGGCCTCGGCGAGATGGACGCGGACCAGCTGGCGGAGACCACCATGGATCCCCGCTTCCGGACCCTGCGCAGGATCAACATCGGCGACCTGGACTCCGCCGAGACGGTCTTCGACCTGCTCATGGGCAACGAGGTGGCGCCGCGCAAGGAGTTCATCACCAGCTCCGCGGCCACGCTGGACCGCTCGCGCATCGACGCCTGACCGGCGGTCCTCCTCGCACACCGTCTCTCTTCACTCCATCACCTGAAGGAGTGAAGAGCGACGGGACACCAGTCCGGAAAGCGACAACCCGGCACATCCTTGTGAGCACGCGGCCAATGCGGCAGCGGACAAGGAGAGTTCGGTGGACAAGCACGCAGGTCGTGATGCCGGAACGATCCGGCTGGACGACCCCTGGTACGACGCGCTGGCCGTCGGCTGGGGCGAGGGAGGGGACGCCTCCCCGCCCCACCCGGCCCCCGGCGGGCACCCCGCGCACGGCGCATCCGACATCTACCTCGAAGTGCAGCGCAGCGCCGCCTTCCAGGAGGTCCGCAGCCGCTACCGCAGGTTCGTCGTCCCCGCGACCGCCGGTTTCTTCCTCTGGTACGTCGCCTACGTGGTCGCCGCCACGGCCGCGCCCGGTCTGATGGCCCGGCCCGTGGCGGGCGCGGTGAACGTGGCCATGGTGGCGGGGCTCGGCCAGTTCCTCAGCACCTTCCTGCTGACCTGGGCCTACGCCCGGCACGCGCGGCTGCGCCGGGACCGGGCCGCGCTCGACCTGCGCTGGACCGTCTTCGAGCAGGAGCGCGGCCAGGAGCGGAACCGGGCGAAGGGGGCCGGCCGGTGACCACCGAGCACCAGACCCTCGCGCTGATCCTGTTCAGCGTGTTCATCGCGGTGACCCTGGGCATCACCACCTGGGTCAGCCGGAACCGGCACGGGTCGGCGGAGGAGTTCTACGCGGGCGGTCGGCTGTTCTCCCCGATGGAGAACGGTTTCGCCATCGCCGGCGACTACATGTCCGCCGCCTCCTTCCTCGGCATCTCCGGACTGATCGCCCTCTTCGGCTACGACGGAATGCTGTACTCGGTGGGCTTCCTCGTCGCCTGGCTGGTGGTGCTGTTCCTCGTCGCCGAACTCGTCCGCAACTGCGGGCGCTTCACCCTCGCCGACGTGGTCGCCGCCCGGATGAGCGAGCGGCCCGTGCGCATCGCGGCGGGCACCTCCTCGGTGGTCGTCTCCGTGCTCTACCTGGTCGCGCAGATGGTGGGCGCGGGCAGCCTGGTCGGCCTGCTGCTCGGGAACTCGACGGCCACGGCCCGGACCCTCACGGTGATCGGTGTGGGCGCCCTGATGGTGGTCTACGTGTCCTTCGGCGGGATGCGGGCCACGACATGGATCCAGATCGTGAAGGCCGTCCTGCTGATGGGCGGGGCGATCACCCTCACGGTGCTCGTGCTCCTGCGCTTCCACGGGAACTTCGACCAACTGCTCACCACCGCCGCCGACCGCAGCGGGCACGGGCTGCGCTTCCTGAGCCCCGGCCTGAAGTACGGCGGGGACTGGACGGCCCGCTTCGACTTCATGAGCCTGGGCCTCGCGCTGGTCCTGGGCACCGCCGGGCTGCCCCACATCCTGTCGCGCTTCTACACCGTGCCCACGGCGCGGGCGGCCCGCCGGTCGGTGGTGTGGGCGATCGCGCTGATCGGCGGCTTCTACCTGATGACGATCGTGCTCGGCTTCGGCGCCGCCGCCCTGGTGGGACCGGACCAGGTGCGGGCGTCCAACGCCTCGGGGAACACGGCCGTTCCGCTGCTCGCGGCCTTCCTCGGCGGCGGCGCCGGCTCCACCGGGGGCGCGGTGCTGTTCGCCTTCGTGGCCGCCATCGCCTTCGCCACCATCCTCGCCGTGGTCGCCGGGATCACCCTCGCCTCCTCGGCCTCCGTCGCGCACGACCTGTACGCCTCCCTCAAGCGGCGGCACGCCAGGCAGCGCAGCGAGGTCGCCGTGGCCCGGGTCGCGGCCGTCGGCATCGGGGCGGTGGCGATCGCGCTGGGGCTGCTCGCGCAGGACCTCAACGTCGCCTTCCTGGTGGGGCTGGCCTTCGCGGTGGCCGCCTCGGCCAATCTGCCGGTGCTGCTGTACTCGCTCTTCTGGCGGGCCTTCACCACGCGGGGGGCGGTCTGGTCGGTGTACGGGGGCCTGGTCCCGGCGGTGCTGCTGGTCGTCTTGTCGCCGGTGGTCTCCGGAAGCCCCGAATCGCTCTTCCCGGGCGTGGACTTCCAGGTCTTCCCCTTGCAGAACCCGGGCATCGTCTCGATCCCGCTGGGGTTCCTGGCGGGCTGGCTCGGCACCGTCACCTCCGGTGAGGAGGCGGACGAGCGCAAGCACGCGCAGACCGAGGTCCGGTCGCTGACCGGTGCCGGGGCGGTGTGAGCCGGCTCAGGAGGTGTCGGACGGGCGCCAGGTGTAGCGATGTTCGGGGCGGCCGGTCTCGCCGTAGCGCAGGGCGAGGGTGACGCGGCCGGTGCGGTCCAGCAGCTTCAGGTAGCGCTGGGCGGTCTGGCGGCTGATGCCCGCGCGGTCGGCGATCTGCTGGGTGGAGAGCGGGCCTTCGGCCGTGAGCAGGACCTGGCGGACCACTTCCGCGGTGGTGGGGGAGTGGCCCTTGGGGAGGTCGTTGGGGGAACCGGCGGTGGCGAGGGCGCCGAAGATCCGGTCCACCTCGGCCTGTTCGGCCTCGCCGCCGGTCTCCAGGGTGCGGCGCAGTGTCCCGTACGCCTCCAGCTTCGTGCGCAGTCCCGCAAAGGTGAAGGGCTTGACCAGGTATTGGAGGGCGCCGAGGCGCATGGCGGCCTGGACGGTGGCCAGGTCGCGGGCGGCCGTCACCATGATCACGTCGGTGCGCAGGCCGCGCTGGCGCAGGCGGCGCACCAGGTCCAGTCCGCTCTCGTCCGGGAGGTAGTGGTCGAGGAGGATCAGGTCCACGGGGTGTGAGGTGAGGAAGTCCAGGGCCTCGGCCGCCGAATGGGCCTGGTACGCGACCTCGAAGCCGGGAACCTTCGCCACGTACGCCGCGTTGATCCGGGCAACACGCATGTCGTCGTCGACGACCAATACGTGGATCGGGGACTCGCTCACCGCAGGGCCTCCGGGAGTACGACGGAGAACTCCGCCCCTCCGTCCGCTGCCTCGCCGGCCCGGGCGCTGCCGCCCTGGCGTTCCGCGAGACGCCGTACGAGGGCGAGGCCCAGCCCGCGCTCGCGGTGGGCCTTGGGCTGCTTGGTCGACCAGCCCTCCGTGAAGATCTCCTCGCGGCGTGCGGCAGGAACCCCGGGGCCGCTGTCGCGCACCCGGAGCACGGCGGTGCGGCCTTCCGCGCTCAGCTCCACCTCGACCAGGGGCGCCGTCGAGCCGGCGGCGGCGTCCAGGGCGTTGTCCACCAGGTTGCCGAGGATGGTGACGAGGCCGCCCGGGTCGACCAGGCGGTCGGGGAGGAAGGTGGCCGCGGCAAGCCGCAGGGGGACGCCGCGCTCCGCCGCGACGGTCGCCTTGCCCACCAGGAGGGCCGCCAGCAGTGGGTCGCGGACCTTCTCGGTGACCTGTTCGGCGGTGGTGCGGTGCACCCCGACGACCTCGGTGACGAACTCCGCCGCCTCCTCGTGCAGGCCCAGCTCCAGCAGGCCGAGGAGGGTGTGGAGGCGGTTCGCGTGCTCGTGGTCCTGCGCGCGCAGGGCGTCGATCAGGCCCCGGGTGGAGTCGAGCTCGCGGCCCAGGTGCTCTAGCTCGGTGCGGTCGCGCAGGGTGGCGACGGCGCCGCCGTCCTCGGTGGGCATCCGGTTGGCGACCAGGACGCGCGGACCCTGGACCGTGACCAGGTCGTGCCCGGTGACCCGGCCCGACAGGACGTCGGAGGTGCGCCCCGCGCCCAGGACGTCCTCCAGCGGGCGCCCGGCGAGGTTGGCGGCGCCGTCCGGCGTCAGGCCGAGCAGGCGGGCGGCCTCGTCGTTGACCAGCCGGATCCGGTCCTGCCGGTCGAGGGCGATCACGCCTTCGCGGATGGAGTGCAGCATCGCCTCGCGCTCGGCGAGCAGGCCGGCGATGTCGGAGAAGGCGAGGTCGCGGGTCTGCCGGTGGATCCTGCGCGACAGCAGGTAGGCGGCGAGTGCGCCCGCGGCGAGGGCCCCGCCGGCGTAGGCCAGCAGGCCGGGGATCGCGCCGAGCAGCCGGTCCCGGACGCTGTCG
Organism: Streptomyces sp. NPDC048270; assembly: GCF_040652335.1. NCBI lineage: Bacteria > Bacillati > Actinomycetota > Actinomycetes > Kitasatosporales > Streptomycetaceae > Streptomyces > Streptomyces sp. NPDC048270. The sequence goes on along the minus strand of NZ_JBEZLV010000001.1, from coordinate 324,099 downwards.
TAGGCGATGCCGACCGAGACGGCGCCGATGATCTCGCCGTCGGCGGCCAGGAGCGGCACCTTGCCGCGGGCCGAGCGGCCCAGGGTCCCCTCGTCGATCTCCATGACCTCGCGGCCCGCCAGTGCGTCGCTGGGGTCGGTGGAGACGTGCAGCCCGATCAGGTCGGGGCTGGGGTGGGAGCGGCGGATGCCGTCCAGATCGAGGACGACCACGTACTCGGCGCCGGTGGCCCGGCGGATCCGCTCGGCCGAGGACTGCACGGGGCTGTCCGCGGCCGCCCCCGAGTCCAGCAGGTCGGCGGAGAGCGAGGGGTCGGCCGCCGCGCTCTGGGCGATGGCCAGGGCGCGGCGCATGGCCTGGTCGTCGAGCTGCGCGCTCAGCGGCGCCAGGAACAGCCCGGTGGCCAGCACGACGACCCCGGCGGCGATGGCCAGCTGGGTCAGCAGGATCTGGGAGACGGCCCGTCTGGGCAGCCCGAGGCGCCGAGCGCTCATGAGGAGGAACCGCATGAGTAGCAACGGTAGGTCGGCTCGGGCACAAGCGGAATTTCCATGGTGCACGCAAATCGCTTGCGTGATTTGCGCCCAGCTTGCGCAAGCAGTAACGGCATGAAAATGCGGTCGGAGCAGTAGACGACTGAGCAATGCTCTGCAACTCTCGCACCGCACACTGCAAATTCCTATCTCACCTGGTTCAGAAAACTCATGCCGAGGGACGAGGACATATGAGAAGGCTCAACTGGAGATGGCGGTCACTCGCCGCCCTCATCACCGCAGTCCTGCTGATGACGGCCTGGCCCGCCCTGACCGCCGCGGCCGCCGGCGGTCCGAGCATCGCCGCGGGCCGCCCCGCGGCCGCGAGCAGCACCAACGGCGCCTACGCGGCCGCGCGCGTCACCGACGGCGACCAGTCGACGTACTGGGAGAGCGCCGCCGGCACCTTCCCGCAATGGGTGCAGACCGATCTCGGTGCCACCACCCGGGTCGACCAGGTCGTCCTCAAGCTGCCCGCCGCCTGGGAGAGCCGCAGCCAGACCCTGTCCGTCCAGGGCAGCGCCGACGGCACCTCCTTCAGCACCCTGGTCGGCTCCGCGAGCTACACCTTCGGCCCGGGCAACGGGAACGCGGTGACCGTCGCCTTCCCCGCCACCCAGACCCGGTACGTGCGGATCGCCATCACCGCGAACACCGGCTGGCAGGCCGCGCAGCTCTCCGAACTGGAGGTCCGCGCCCCCGGCGAGTCCTCCGCCAACCTGGCGCTCGGCAAGGTCCTGACCGCGAGCAGCAGCACCCAGGTCTACCTCCCGGCCAACGCCAACGACGGGAACACCGCCAGCTACTGGGAGAGCGCCAACAACGCCCTGCCCCAGTGGATCCAGGCGAACCTCGGCGCGTCCGTCCGCGTGGACCGCGTGGTCCTGCGGCTGCCCGAGGGGTGGGGCGCCCGTACCCAGACCCTGAAGCTCCAGGGCAGCGCGAACGGCTCGGACTTCACCGACCTCACCGCCTCCCGGGGGTACGACTTCAACGCGGCCGGCGGCAACGCCGTGACCATCGCCTTCGACCCCGCCACCACCCGCTACGTCCGCGTGCTGATCTCGCTCAACTCCGTGCAGCCGGGCGGCCAGCTCTCCGAGCTGGAGATCTACGGACCGCAGACGGGCGACACCCAGGCGCCGACGGCCCCGGCCTCGCTCGCCTACACCGAGCCCGCCACCGGCCAGATCAAGCTCACCTGGCAGGCGGCGACGGACAACGTCGGCGTCACCGGCTACGACGTCTACGCCAACAACCAACTGCGCACCACGGTGGCCGGCAACGCCACCACCTACACCGACACGCAGCCGACCGGCGCCACCGTCAGCTACTACGTGCGTGCCAAGGACGCGGCCGGCAACCAGTCCCCGAACAGCAACGCGGTCACCCGCGCCGGGGACACCGGCGACACCCAGGCGCCGACCGCCCCGGGGTCCCTCGCCCTCACCCAGCCCGCCGCCGACCAGGTCAAGCTCACCTGGCAGGCGGCGACGGACAACGTCGGCGTCACCGGCTACGAGGTGTACGCCGACAACCAGCTGCGCACCACCGTGGCGGGCAGCGCCACCACCTACACCGACACGCAGCCGGCGAGCGCCACCGTCAGCTACTTCGTGCGCGCCAAGGACGCCGCGGGCAACCGCTCGGGCGACAGCAACACGGTGACCCGCAACGGCACCGGAGGCGGCGGCTCGAACCTCGCCGTCGGCAAGCCGATCACCGGCTCCTCCGTGATCCACACCTTCGTCGCGGAGAACGCCAACGACAACAGCACCAGCACCTACTGGGAGGGCGCGGCGGGCGCCTACCCGAGCACCCTCACGGTGAAGCTCGGAGCCAACGCCGACCTCGCCCGCCTCGTCCTCAAGCTCAACCCGGACAGCTCATGGGGAGCCCGCACCCAGAACATCCAGGTCCTCGGGCGGGAGCAGAGCGCTTCCGGCGCCGCCTCCCTGGTCGCGGCCAAGGACTACGCCTTCGACCCGGCGTCCGGCAACACCGTCACCATCCCGCTGACCGCCCGCGTCGCGGACGTGCAGCTGCGCTTCACGGCCAACACCGGCGCCTCCAACGGGCAGATCGCCGAGTTCCAGGTCATCGGAGTCCCGGCGCCCAACCCCGACCTGGAGGTCAGCGCACTGAGCGCGGCCCCGGCCGCCCCGGTCGAGTCGGACCCCGTGACCCTCTCCGCCACCGTCAGGAACAGCGGACCGGCCCCGGCCCCGGCCACCTCCGTCTCCTTCCAGCTGGGCGGCACGAAGGCGGGCACGGCGAACGTGCCCGCGCTCGCCGCGGGGGCCACGGCCACCGTCACCGCCGGGATCGGCCCGCGCGACGCGGGGACGTACCCGCTGAGCGCGGTGGTGGACGAGGCGAACACCGTCGTCGAACAGAACGACAGCAACAACACCTTCACCGGCGGGCCGCTGGTGGTCCGCCCGGTCGACAGCTCGGACCTGGTCGCCTCCGCCGTGAGCTGGTCGCCCGGCGCCCCCTCCGCGGGGCAGCCGGTGAACTTCAGCGTCACCGTGAAGAACCAGGGCACGGTGGCGGCCGCATCCGGCGCGCACGGGATCACCCTCACGCTGCAGGACGCGGCCGGTGCCACCGTCCGCACGCTGACCGGATCCTTCGGCGGCGCCCTCGCGGCCGGCGCCTCCTCGGCCCCGGTGGCGCTCGGCAGCTGGCCGGCCGCCAACGGCAAGTACACCGTCAAGGTGGTCCTCGCCGACGACGCCAACGAACTGCCGGTCAAGCGCGGCAACAACACCTCCACCAAGCCGTTCTTCGTGGGCCGCGGGGCGAACATGCCCTTCGACATGTACGAGGCGGAGGACGGCGCCGTCGGCGGCGGCGCCACCGTGGTCGGGCCCAACCGCACCATCGGTGACATCGCGGGCGAGGCCTCGGGCCGCAAGGCCGTCAGCCTCGACGCCACCGGCGAGTACGTCGAGTTCACCACCCGGGCCGCGACCAACACCCTGGTCACCCGCTTCTCCATCCCGGACGCCCCGGGCGGCGGGGGCATCGACTCCACCATCAACGTCTACGTCAACGGCACCCTGAAGAAGACCCTGCCGCTGACCTCCAAGTACGCCTGGCTGTACGGCGCCGAGGCCTCCCCGGGCAACTCGCCCGGCTCGGGCGCCCCGCGGCACATCTACGACGAGGCCAACATCCTGCTGGGCGAGACCGTCCCGCAGGGCAGCAGGATCCGCCTGCAGAAGGACGCGTCCAACACCTCGACCTACGCCATCGACTTCGTCAGCCTGGAGCAGGCCACGGCGATCCCGAACCCCGATCCGGCGGCCTACGCGGTGCCCGCCGGATTCACCCACCAGGACGTGCAGAACGCCCTGGACAAGGTCCGGATGGACACCACCGGCAAGCTCGTCGGCGTCTACCTGCCGCCGGGCGACTACCAGACGGCGAGCAAGTTCCAGGTGTACGGCAAGGCCGTGCAGGTGGCGGGAGCCGGGCCGTGGTTCACCCGCTTCCACGCCCCCTCCTCGCAGGACAACACCGACATCGGCTGGCGGGCGGAGGGCACGGCGAAGGGCTCGTCCTTCTCCGGCTTCGCCTACTTCGGCAACTACACCTCGCGCATCGACGGCCCGGGCAAGGTCTTCGACTTCGCCAACGTCTCCGACATCACGATCGACAACATCTGGAACGAGCACATGGTGTGCCTGTACTGGGGCGCGAACACCGACCGGATCACCATCAAGAACTCCCGGATCCGCAACATGTTCGCCGACGGCATCAACATGACCAACGGCTCCACGGACAACCTCGTGACCAACAACGAGGCGCGGGCCACCGGCGACGACAGCTTCGCGCTGTTCTCCGCCATCGACGCGGGTGGCGCGGACATGAAGAACAACGTCTACGAGAACCTGACGTCGATCCTGACCTGGCGTGCGGCCGGTGTCGCCGTCTACGGCGGCTACAACAACACCTTCCGCAACATCCACATCGCCGACACCCTCGTCTACTCGGGCATCACCATCAGCTCGCTGGACTTCGGGTACCCGATGAACGGCTTCGGGACGGATCCGACGACCTTCGAGAACATCTCGATCGTCCGGTCCGGCGGCCACTTCTGGGGGGCGCAGACCTTCCCGGGGATCTGGCTGTTCTCGGCGTCAAAGGTGTTCCAGGGGATCCGGATCAACAACGTCGACATCGTCGACCCGACATACAGCGGAATCATGTTCCAGACGCAGTACGTCGGCGGTCAGCCGGTCAATCCCATCAAGGACACGGTCCTGAGGGACATCACCATCACCGGGGCGAAGAAGAGCGGGGACGCCTTCGACGCGAAATCAGGCTTCGGCCTCTGGGCGAACGAGATGCCCGAGGCGGGGCAGGGGCCGGCGGTCGGTGAGGTCACCATCCACAACCTGAGGACGAGCGACAACGCCGTGGACGTGCGGAACACGACCTCGACGTTCCGGATCAACCAGCTGCCGTAGCCGCTGGTCGGAAAGGGGGCGGGGCACCTTGCCGGTGCCCCGCCCCGCCGTCTGCCCCGACCCCTTTCGAAGCGGGCTCGCGTGCGTCAAACTGGCCGTAATCGAACTGCAAGGAACTTGCATTCCTTGCGCTAGTCTTGCGTTCATGACGCGACGACTTGCTCAAGTGGCGAAGAAGGTGGGAGTCAGCGAGGCAACGGTCAGCCGGGTGCTCAACGGCAAGCCGGGCGTCTCGGAGGCGACCCGCCAGTCCGTGCTCACCGCGCTGGACGTCCTCGGGTACGAGCGCCCCACCCAGCTGCGCGGCGAGCGCGCCCGGCTGGTCGGACTGGTCCTGCCCGAGCTGCAGAACCCCATCTTCCCGGCCTTCGCCGAGGTCATCGGCGGTGCGCTGGCGCAGCAGGGGCTGACCCCGGTGCTGTGCACCCAGACCACCGGCGGCGTCTCCGAGGCCGACTACGTGGAACTGCTGCTCCAGCAGCAGGTGTCCGGGGTCGTCTTCGCCGGCGGTCTCTTCGCGCAGGCCGACGCCCCCCACGAGCACTACCGGCTGCTGTCCGAACGCAAGGTTCCGGTGGTGCTCATCAACGCCTCCATCGAGGACCTCGGCTTTCCGTGCGTGGCCTGTGACGACGCCGTCGCGGTCGAACAGGCCTGGCGCCACCTGGCCTCGCTGGGGCACGAGCGGATCGGCCTGGTACTGGGGCCGCCCGACCACATGCCCTCGCTGCGCAAGCTGGTGGCCGCCCAGGCGGTGGCCGCCGCGGCCGGCGCCGAGCTGCCCGAAGCCCACGTGGAGCGGGCGCTGTTCTCCCTGGAAGGCGGCCATGCGGCCGCGTCCCGGCTGCTGGACCGCGGGGTCACCGGCATCATCTGCGCGAGCGACCCGCTGGCCCTGGGTGCGGTGCGGGCGGCCCGCCGACGGGGGTTGGAGGTGCCCCGGCAGGTCTCCGTGGTGGGCTATGACGACTCGGCCTTCATGAACTGCACCGAGCCCCCGCTGACCACCGTCCGCCAGCCCATCGAGGCGATGGGCCGGGCCGCCGTCGAGCTGCTCACCGCGCAGATCCAGGGGGCCGCCGTGCAGCCCGGCGAGCTGCTCTTCGAGCCGGAGCTGGTGGTCCGCGGCTCCACGGCGCAGGCCCCGCGCGAGTAGGCGGGTACGCCGGCGGGCCGTCCGCGCGGTTGCACCCGGGCTCCGGAACGTCACACCGACGTTCCGGAGCCCCTTTTTGCGTTCAGGAACCGGGGGATCCGCCCGGGTCTGTCGATGTATTACGAAATCTGCGCGAGATCTTGCGTTCATCTGTGGGTGGTGGTTGAGTGTGCCGCGCTCGCCCCACGCCTCCTGCCCGATGCACGAAGGGGACCACCGATGAGAACCAACGTCCGCCGCACCGTCGCGGCCGCCCTCGCCTCCGCGCTCGCCGTCACCGCCCTCGCGGCCTGCGGTACGAGCAGCAGCGGCGACGACAAGCCCCAGTCCGGCGGCGGTTCCACCGACGCCTCCGCCCCGCTCGACCCGAAGACCAAGGTCACCCTCTCCATCGACTGCATGCCGCCCGCGGCGAAGGCGGCCGAGCTCAAGGAGTGGAAGGAGGACGTGGCCGAGTTCAACAAGACGTACCCCAACGTCACGATCGAAGGCCGCTCCACCCCCGGCCAGTGCCTGGAGCCCCCGCGCTTCACCGCGATGCTCAAGGCCAAGTCCCAGCCGGACGTCTACTACGCCTACTTCACCGATCTCCAGCAGGTGCTGGACAACGACGGGGCCGAGGACATCTCGGCGTACGTCACCCCCGCCTCGGTGCCCGCGCTCGGCGACCTGGACAAGAACGTCCTGAACGTCCTCAAGCGGGACGGCAAGCTCTACGGCCTGCCGACCAGCAACTACACGATGGGCCTGCTGGTCAACCGCAAGCTCTTCCAGCAGGCCGGGCTCGACCCCGACGCCCCGCCGCGCAGCTGGGAAGAGGTCCGGGCGGCCGCGCAGAAGATCGCGGCCCTCGGCAACGGGGTGGCCGGCTTCGGCGAGTACAGCGTGGAGAACACCGGAGGCTGGCACTTCACGGCCACCATGTACGGCATGGGCGGCGACGTCGTCGGCTCCGACGGCAAGGCGGCCTTCAACAACGCCACCGGCCGCCAGATCGTCGACAACCTCCGCGCCATGCGCTGGGAGGACGACAGCATGGGCAAGACCCAGCTGCTCAAGTGGGGTGACCTGCAGAAGCAGATGGCCTCGGACAAGCTCGGCATGTTCCTCGCCGCGCCCGACGACATCACCTACATGGTCCAGCAGCTCGGCGCCAAGTACGACAACTTCGGCATGGGGCCCATCCCCGGCGGTGCGGCCACCCTGGCCGGCGGCAACGGCTACGTGATCAAGAAGGGCAGCTCGCCCGACAAGGTCAAGGCCGCCGTCGCCTGGCTGAACTTCAAGACCCTCTCGGTCGGCAAGGGCCAGTTCCAGTACGACCGCAGCAAGGCCGACGGCCTGCCGGTCGGCCTCCCGCAGCCGGCCTTCTTCACCGGCGCCAGCAAGACCAGGGACGACGGGCTGAAGGCGGCGAGCGCCACCATGCCGGTCGCCAACTTCAAGGCGTTCCTGGACAACCCGGTGCCCGGAAAGCCGGAGCCGGTGAAGGCGCAGGAGGTCTACAAGGTCCTCGACAAGGTGATGTCGGGGGTCCTCACCAACAAGGACGCGGACCCCGCACAGCTCCTCGGCGACGCCGAAAAGGCGGTCAACCAGGTACTGGGCAACCAGTAGCGGCGGCCGGGGGTTCCCGCCGGGACCCCCGCCTCCCGCGGCCAGCGAAGACGACGACCCCCGAGGAGCGAGCGGCGATGCCGGTCCCCACCCTGCCCCGAGCCCTGCCCCGGCCCTCCCGTGCGGAGTTCCGCCGGGCGGTCAAGCGGAACCTCACGGCCCACGGCTTCCTGATCGGCGCCGTCCTCTGCTTCTCCTTCTTCTCCTGGTACCCGATGGCCCGCGAGTTCCTGCTGGCCTTCCAGAAGACCGAGAACGGCGCCACCCGCTGGGTCGGCTGGGACAACTTCGCCTACGTCTTCGGGGACCCGAACTTCTGGCAGGCCTGGCGCAACACCCTGCTCTTCAGCGGGCTGGCCCTGGTCCTCGGCTTCGCGATCCCGTTCGTGGTCGCCCTGGTGCTCAACGAGTTCCGCCACGCCCGAGGCTATCTGCGCCTGCTCGTCTACCTGCCGGTGATGATGCCGCCGGTGGCCTCGGTCCTGCTCTTCAAGTACTTCTACGACCCCGGGTACGGCCTGTTCAACCGGGCGCTGGAGTTCCTGCACCTCCCCGCGCAGGACTGGCTGCAGTCCACCGACACCGCGATGCTCTCCGTCGTCCTCGCCTCCACGTGGATGAACATGGGCGGTGCGACCCTGATCTACCTGGCCGCCCTCCAGGGCATCCCCGGCGAGCTGTACGAGGCCGCCGAACTCGACGGGGCCGGGCTCCTGCGCAAGATCTGGCACGTCACGGTCCCGCAGACCAAGCTGATCCTCTCGCTCATGCTGCTGATGCAGATCATCGCGACGATGCAGGTGTTCGTCGAACCGTTCCTGCTGACCGGAGGGGCCGGCCCCGAGGGCTCGACCACCACCGTGGTCGTGCTGATCTACCAGTACGCCTTCAACTTCAACCAGTACGGCGGCGCCGCGGCCCTGGGCCTGTGCCTGCTCGTCCTGCTCGCGGGCTTCTCCGCGCTGTACGTCCGCCTCAGCCGCGACAACGAGAGCTGACAAGGAGCCCGTCCCCATGGCAGAGCGCACGCTGATATCCCCGATGCAACGGGGCCGCACCCGGGGCAGGATCCTGTACTGGACCGCCCTCGCCCTGGTCGTGGGCGGCTTCACCCTCGTCTTCCTCGGGCCCCTCTACTGGATGGTCGCGAACGGCCTCAAGAGCACCGAGGAGTTCGCCCAAGTCCCGCCGACCCTGGTGCCCGACTCCCTGCACACCGCCAACTACACGGCCGCCTGGAAGGTGATGGACCTCGCCAGGCTGCTGTTCAACACCCTCTACTATGCCTTCGGGGCGCTGGCCTTCCAGCTCGTCCTCGACGTGGCGGCGGCCTACTCGCTGTCCAAGCTGCGCCCCGTCCTCGGCAAGGCCGTCCTCGGCATGATGCTGGCGACCCTGATGATCCCGGCCACCGTCCTGGTCGTCCCGCAGTACCTCACCGTGCTCGACATGCCGGTCATCGAGCGGAACCTGCTCAACACGCCCTGGGTGATCTGGCTGCCGTCCGTCACCAACGCCTTCAACATCTTCCTGCTGAAGCGGTTCTTCGACTCCATCCCGCGGGAGATCCTCGACGCCTGTGCCATCGACGGGGCGAGCACGGTCCGCACCCTGCGCTCGATCGTCCTGCCGATGTCCCGGCCCGTCCTGGGCGTCGTGTCGATCTTCGCGATCGTCGGCGTCTGGAAGGACTTCCTCTGGCCGATGCTCACCCTCCCCGATCCGGCGCTCCAGACCCTCAACGTCGGCATCTACTCACTGGCCTCGGGCGTCCCGGAGAACCATCTCATCGCCGCGCTCGCGATGGCCTCGGCGCCCACGCTCGTCATCTTCCTGATCTTCCAGCGCAACATCATGAGCGGCCTGACGGCGGGTTCCCTCAAGGGCTGACCCCGCGATCCGCACCGCCACGCCCGGCCGCCCCCGTGAAAGGACCCCTCGTGGCTGACTTTCCCCTGCCCGAAGACGCCGCCGACTGGTGGCGCACGGCCGCCATCTACCAGGTGTACGTACGCAGCTTCGCGGACGGCGACGGGGACGGCACCGGCGACCTCGCGGGCGTCCGGGCCCGCCTGCCCTACCTCGCCGAACTCGGCGTGGACGCGCTCTGGTTCACCCCCTGGTACCTCTCGCCGCTCGCCGACGGCGGCTACGACGTCGCCGACTACCGCACCATCGACCCCGCCTTCGGCACCCTCGCCGAAGCCGAGAAGCTGATCTGCGAGGCCCGCGCGCTGGGCATCCGCACCATCGTGGACATCGTGCCCAACCACGTGTCCGACCAGCACGCGTGGTTCCGGGCCGCCCTCGCGGCCGGCCCCGGCAGCCCCGAGCGGGAGCTCTTCCACTTCCGCCCGGGCCGCGGAGAGCACGGCGAACTGCCGCCCGGGGACTGGCCTTCGCAGTTCAACGGCGCCGCCACCTGGACGCGGGTACCGGACGGGGAGTGGTACCTGCACCTGTTCACCCCCCAGCAGCCCGACCTCAACTGGGACCACCCCGCCGTCCGCCGCGAGCACGAGGAGATCCTGCGCTTCTGGTTCGAGCGGGGCGTGTCCGGCGTGCGCATCGACTCGGCGGCCCTGCTCGTGAAGGACCCGGCCCTGCCCGACCTGGCGGGACGCCCGCCCGAGCCGTGGCCCGGCGAGACCCACCCGTACATCGACCGCGACGAACTGCACGAGGTCTACCGCTCCTGGCGCGCCATCGCCGACGAGTACGACGCCGTCTTCGTCGGCGAGGTCTGGCTGCCCGACTCCGAGCGCTTCGCCCGCTACCTGCGCCCCGACGAGCTGCACACCGCCTTCAACTTCTCCTTCCTCAGCTGCCCGTGGGAGCCGCGGCGGCTGCGCACCTCCATCGAGGAGACGCTCGCCGAGCACGCGCCGGTCGGGGCCCCGGCCACCTGGGTGCTCTGCAACCACGATGTGACCCGTACGGTCACCCGCTACGGGCGCGCCGAGACCGGCTTCGACTTCGCCGCCAAGGCCTTCGGGACCCCGACCGACCTGGCGCTCGGCACCCGGCGGGCCCGCGCCGCCGCCCTGCTGACCCTGGCTCTGCCCGGTGCGGTGTACGTCTACCAGGGCGAGGAACTCGGCCTGCCGGAAGCTGACATACCGCTCAGCCGGATCCAGGACCCGATGCACTTCCGCTCCGGCGGCACCGACCCCGGCCGGGACGGCTGCCGGGTCCCGCTGCCCTGGACCGCGCAGCCCTGGACCGAGCCCTGGCTGCCGCAGCCGGCGAACTGGTCGGAGTACGCCGCAGACCGGCAGGACGGCGACCCGGACTCCATGCTCAGCCTCTACCGGACGGCGCTCGGACTGCGCCGCGCGGCCGCCGGCTTCGGCGGCGGCTCGCTGGAATGGCTGCACGCCCCGCCCGGGGTACTGGCGTTCACCCGCCCCGACGGGCTGGTCTGCGTGGTCAACCTCTCCGAGGAGCCGGTACCGCTCCCGGCCCACACCCGGCTCCTGCTGGGCAGCTCCGCCCTGGACGACACGGGGCTGCTCCCGCAGGACACGGCGGTCTGGCTGCGGACCTGACACCGCGGCCGGACCGCCGGCACCCGCAGGGCGCAGCCGGGTCCGTCACGGCACCGGCCAGGCGCAGCCGGGTCCGTCACGGCACCGGCCAGGCGCAGCCCGGTCCGTCACGGCACCGGCCGGGGCGGGCGGGCCCCCTGGTACTGCCCGCTCGGCCGCATCCGCAGCGGCCGCTCCTGGTACTCCTCCAGCGCGTGCGCGATCCAGCCCGCCGTGCGCGCCACCGCGAAAACCGTCTCCCCGGCCTCCGCCGCCATTCCGGACGACACCGTCAGCACCGCCAGCGCCAGGTCCACGTTCGCGTGCAGCCCGCCCTGCCGGCCCATCACCGCGGCCACCTCGCGCGCGGCGCCCAGGGCGGGGGCCGCCTGCGGCAGTCCCTCCAGCCAGTCGAACAGGGCCCGTGCCCGCGGGTCCTCGCCCCGGTACAGCCGGTGCCCGAGCCCCGGTACCCGGCGTCCGGCCCGCAGGTACTCCGCCACCACGGGCGCGGCCGCGCCCCGCTCCAGCACCTCCACCAGCATCCGGTGCGCCAGGCGTCCGGCCGCGCCGTGCAGCGGTCCCTCCAGCGCGCCGAGCCCCGCCGACACCGCGGCGTACGGATGGGCCCGCGCCGACGCGGCCACCCGTACGGCCAGGGTGGAGGCGGCCAGGTCGTGGTCGACCAGCAGCGCCAGCGCCAGGTCGAGGGCGGCCAGGGCGTCCGGCTCGGGCTCCTGCGCGGTGAGCCGCGACCACAGCCGCCGGGCGATGCGGGCGTCCCCGGCCCACTGCTCCGCTCCCAGCACCGGCAACGCGCCGACCAGCGTGGGGATCAGGCAGCGCGCGGAGCCGAGCACGGCCTCCTCGGACAGGTCGAAGCGCAGCGGGTCCGCGACGGCCGCGGCGGCGACGGCCACCCGCAGCCGGTCGAGCGGCCCGCTGTGCCCGGGCAGGGCCGCCACCGCCCGGCGGGCCGCGGCGAGCGGTTCCGGGGGAGCGGTGAACCGCGCCCCGTGGACGAGGCTCCCCGTCCAGAGCCATTCGGCCACTTCCTCGTAGCGGTACCGCGAGGCCAGGGCCACGGCGTCCACGCCCCGGAAGTAGTAGCGGTCGGCCTCGATGAGCGTGAGGGAGGTGCGGACGGAGAGCTCGCCCGGGGGCGGGGACGCCGCCTCGCGGCGGCTGCGCCGGGCGAGCTCCTCCACCTCGGCCGCGTCGAAGGTGCTGCCGCGGCCGACCGGGTCGCGGCGGCTGGTCAGCTGGCCCCGGCTCACGTAGGCGTACACGGTCGCCGGCTTCACGCCGAGCAGTTCGGCGGCCTGCCGGGTGGTGAGCCGTCGCTCTTCGTTCATGCACGGCAGCTTACGTAAGTTGATTCAATCAATATTGACAACGATTCCATCAATCATCGATGGTCGATGCATGAACACCACCACCGCAGTGCCCCGCGGTCTCGCGGGAGTCGTGGTCACCGAGACCGAACTCGGTGACGTCCGGGGCCGTGAGGGCTTCTACCACTACCGCCAGTACTCGGCCGTCGAGCTCGCCGAGAGCCGCAGCTTCGAGGACGTGTGGCACCTGATGTTCCGCGGAACCCTGCCCGTGGACGCCGCCGCCCGTGCCGCCTTCGCCGCGGAGACCGCCCCGCTGCGCCGGCTGCCCGCCGGGGTGCGGGACGCCCTCCCCGCCCTCGCCCGGGCTTGCGCACTCTCCGGACCCCTCGCCGGTCTGCGCACCGCGCTCTCGCTGCTCGGCGCGTCCGCCGGATTCCGGCCGGTCTACGACCTCGGCCCGGAGCGCCGGGCCGCCGACGCCCTGGCCGCCTGCGCCGCCGTACCGACCCTGCTCACCGCCCTGCACCGGCTGGGGCAGGGGCTGGAGCCGGTGGAACCGCGCGAGGACCTCCCCTACGCCGCCAACTACCTCTACATGCTGACCGGGCAGGAGCCCGACCCGGTCAAGGCCCGCGCGATAGAGCGGTACCTGATCTCCACCATCGACCACGGGTTCAACGCCTCCACCTTCACCGCCCGTGTGATCGCCTCCACCGGCGCCGACGTCGCGGGCTGCCTGACCGGCGCGATCGGGGCGCTCTCCGGCCCGCTGCACGGCGGCGCCCCGAGCCGGGCCCTGGACACGCTGGACGCCATCGGCACCGCGGACCGGATCGGCCCGTGGATCCGCGGGCGGGTCCTGGCGGGGGAGCGGATCATGGGCTTCGGCCACCCCGTCTACCGCACCGAGGACCCCCGCTCGCGCATGCTGCGGGACATCGCCCGCGGGTTCGGCGGCCCCCTGGTGGACTTCGCGGTCGAAGTCGAGCGCCAGGTCGAGGAGATCCTCGCCGAGCTCAAGCCGAGCCGGGAACTGCACACCAACGTGGAGTTCTACGCGGGCGTGGTCATGGAACTGTGCGGGCTCCCGCGCGAGATGTTCACCCCCACCTTCTGCGCGGCCCGCGTGGTGGGCTGGAGCGCCAACATCCTGGAACAGGCCACCGACTCCAAGATCATCCGTCCGGCCGCCCGGTACACCGGGCCCACCCCGCCGCAGCCGGTGCCCGCGCTGGGCTGACTACGATCGACCGGGTGAACAGCAGGCAGCCCATCCCCGTCGTCGTCCTCGCCGGATTCCTCGGATCCGGCAAGACCACCGTGCTCAACCACCTCCTCGCCCACCGGGCCGGCACCCGGATCGGGGTCGTCGTCAACGACTTCGGGTCGATCGAGATCGACGCCATGTCGGTGGCCGGCCAGGTCGGGGACTCGATGGTCTCCCTCGGCGGCGGCTGCCTGTGCTGCGCCGTCGACGGCAGCGAGCTCGACGCGTACCTGGACAAGCTCGCCGCCCCCGTGCACCGCATCGACGTGATCGTCATCGAGGCGAGCGGGCTGGCCGAGCCCCAGGAGATGATCAGGATGCTCGTGGCCAGCGAGAATCCCGCCGTCCGCTACGGCGGGATGGTGGAGGTCGTGGACGCGGCGGAGTTCGACGCGACCCGGTCCCGGCACCCGGAGACCGACCGGCACCTCGCCGTCGCGGACCTGGTCGTACTCAACAAGACCGATCGGGTGGACGCCGCGGAGCGGGCCCGCATCGAGGGCCTGCTGGCCACCCTGTGCGCGCCGGGCATCCCGGTCGTCGGCGCCGACCACGGGCGGATCGACCCGGAGCTGCTCTTCGACCGGCGGCCGTGGACCGAGACCCGCGGACAGCTCTCCTTCGAGGACCTGCTCGCGGAGGCCGAGGACCACGACCACGACCACAGCGGGCACGCCCATGCGGCGTACGAGAGCGTCGAGTTCGTCTCCGAGCAGGCCCTCTCCCCGCGCCGGTTCATCGACTTCCTCGACCGCCGCCCCGCCGGGCTGTACCGGATCAAGGGCTTCGTCCACTTCGGCGTCCCCGGCCACGAGGAGAAGTACGAGGTCCACGCGGTGGGCCGGTTCCTCCGCTTCGCCCCGCAGCCCTGGGGGCGGGGCGAACCCCGGAGCTCGCAGCTGGTCCTGATCGGCTCGGGCACCGACGGCCCGGGCCTGCTGCGCGAGCTCGGGGCCTGTCGCGAGGAGGCGCCGCACGAGCTCGGCCCCGAGAGCATGTGGGGGGTGCTGCGGTACGTGGCCCAGCCGGCGCGGCCCGCGCAGCCGGAGCCCGGAACGGCCGGGGCCGGGGCGCAGGCCGTGGACCCGAGCCAGGCCGAGCGGGAATCCGAGCGCCAGGCCGAGTCCGAGCGCCAGGCCGAGCCCGAGTCCGAGCCCGACTTCGAGCCCGACTTCGAGGACGAGCCCGAGCCCGGGGGCTAGGCGACCTCGACCCCGTACTCGCGCAGCAGGTCCTCCAGCCCGCCCCGGTAGCCCTTGCCGCCGATCACGAAGTCCCAGTCGCCGTTGGCCCGGCGCCGGAAGGAACCGAGGACGAGCGCGGTCTCGCCGGCCCTGCCGTCCGAGACCTCCAGCTGTCCGGCCTCCGCGCCCGCCGCGTCGAGGAGCCGGATCCGGGCGTCGGTGAAGCCGGCCAGGTCGGCGTGCGGATCGGCCTCCGGGTCGATCGCGGCCACCAGGACCAGCCGGTCGGCCTCGCGGGGCAGGGCCTCGAAGGTGACCTCCAGCGCGGCCTTGTCGGGCGCCGTGTGGGCGCGGGCGCGCACCGAGCCGTCCGGCGTCCCCGGGTTGTTGAAGAAGACGAAGTGGTCCTCGCTCAGCACCCGGCTGCCGGTGCAGACCAGTGCGCACACGTCGAGGGCGACCGCACCCGACCACGACATGCCGAGCACGTTGTGCTCCGGGGAAGGGGCGGGCTCGGGGGCCCGCTGCGCGGGGATGCCCGCCGGGCCGCCGCCGAGGCGGCCGCGCAGCCCGTACTGGTGCAGCAGCTCCACGAGCTTGTCCCCGGGAACCAACTCCAGCGGCTTGCCGTTGGCAAAGGTGTACGACCCCGGCCCGAAGGACGCGGTGGTGACCAGCACCCCCTTGTTCGCCCCCTTGTCCTGGACCGTGCCGTACAGGTCGCGTACCGCCGTGGGCGACACCGTGTTCCGGTAGCGCTTGACCTGCACCACGATCCGCCCGCCCGTGATCGGGGACGGGTCGTTCGCCTCGATGTCCACCCCGCCGTCGCCCGACCGCTGGGTGGTCAGCGCCTCCATGCCCATCGCCCGGAAGAGCTCGGCCACCAGGTTCTCGAAGGCGATCGGGTCCATCTCGAACAGGTCGGGCTCGTCCTGCCCGCCGCCCGCGTGCCCGCCGTGGCTGACGACCCCGCCGCCGACCTCGTCGGGCCGGCGCCCTGGACGTACCGCGGTCAGCTGGTCGGGCCGCGCCGACAACTGCCCCCGCAAGCCCTCCACCAGGCAGTCCACCGCGCTGACCTGCTCCAGCCGCAGCCCTTCGAAGGCGGACCGGGCCGCCGACAGGGTGGCGAGCACGAGCTGTGCCTCCCGGCCCGTCACCGGATCGTGGGCGTCCACGAAGCCGTTGACCACCACGGAGTCCAGGACGCCGAACTCGTCCGCCGCGTACAGCTCGTGCACCACCAGCAGGACGCACTGCGCCAGCAGGTCCCGGTACAGGGCCCGCCGCTGCCCGACCGGGCGGGCGGTCTCCTTGTCCTGGCCCGTGCTCTGCACGTACCGCACCGACTTGGCCTCGGGCACCACCGCGTACCCCGGCAGCTCCCAGTCCAGCACCAGCTGGCGGGCCCCCGGGTCGTACGCCGCCGCCACCTGCCTCGGCAACTGCCCGGGCCAGGCCGTGGAGGCGTACAGGGCGGCCGAGAAGTACTCCACCACGACGTCGGCTTCGCCGGCCCGCAGCGACCCGGCCAGCGCGGTGAGCCCCGAGTTGTGCGCGCGGATCGCGGCCAGCTGGTCCGCCGCCCAGCGGTCGTACTGCTGCCGGTACGCGGCCAACTGCTGCAGCCGCTGCGCCTCCGCGGCGTGCGCGGCCTGCCAGGCCCGCGTGTACCGGGCGTGCGCCTCGCGCTCGGCCTGCGCCCGCCGGTTCGAGCCGAGCGTCCAGCCCGCGCTCTGCTGCTGGAACTGGTGCAGCTCCGGCATCGGCACGGGATGCGCCAGGGTGCCCGGGGCGAAGGGTTCGAGCTGCTCGGACCGGACCAGCCCGGCCATCCGGAACGCCGGTGCCCGGCATCCCGCGGCCAGCAGGCCCTGCAGGGCGGCGACTTCGGCCTCGATCCGCTCCGTACGCCGCCGGGCCTCCGCCTCGCGGTACTGCCGGTCGGCGGCCCGCTGCTCCCGCAGCCGCCGCTCGGCCTGCCGCTGCTGGATCTGCTGCGTCTGCTGCATCCGGCGCTGGGCCTCCGCCCAGTCCCCGATCACTCCGCCCGCGCGACGACTCATCAGCTCTGTTCTCCCCGCCCCACCGCCAGTGCCAAGAGGGAAAACACTAGTCGCCCTTCGGGTGGTACGTCCCCTGCCGGGCGTACCACCCGAAGGGCGGCACGCGTCCTACAGCGCGCCCCCGGCCAGCGCCGCCACGGTGGCGGGCAGCGCGGCCCCCGAGCCGTCGCGGCGCGGGTCCACGGCCGGCAGCGCGGCCGGAGTGCCGTTCGCCGCGGCCGCCCGGACCGGCGCGTTGCCCGCCCAGGCCAGCACCAGTACGTCCTCGCCCTTGAGGAACCGCTGGCAGCGCACGCCGCCGGTGGCGCGGCCCTTGCGCGGGTACTGGTCGAAGGGGGTCAGCTTCCCGGACAGCACCGAGTCGTCCAGCGTCCCGTGCGAGCCCGCGACGGTGAACACCATCGCGTCCCGCGCCGGGTCCACGGCGGAGAAGTGGATCACCTTGGCGTTCTCCGCGAGCTTGACGCCCGCCATGCCGCCCGCCGGGCGGCCCTGCGGGCGCACCTGCGAGGCCGGGTAGCGCAGCAGCTGGGCGTCGTCGGTGAGGAAGACCAGGTCCTCCTCGCCGGTGCGCAGCTCGACCGCGCCGACGATCCGGTCGCCCTCCTTGAGGGTGATGACCTCCAGCTCGTCCTTGTTGGCCGGGTAGTCCGGCACGACGCGCTTGACCACGCCCTGCTCGGTGCCCAGCGCCAGGCCCTGCGAGGACTCGTCCAGCGAGGTCAGGCAGACCAGCTTCTCGTCCGCCTCCAGACCGGAGAGGAACTCCGAGACCGGGGCGCCGCCCGCCAGGTTCGGCGCGGCGTGCGTGTCGGGCAGCTGCGGCAGGTCGATCACCGACAGCCGCAGCAGCCGCCCGTACGAGGTGACCGCGCCCACGTCGGCGCGGGCGGTCGCCGCGACCTGCGAGACGATCAGGTCGTGCTTGGCCCGGCCGCCACCCTCCTCCTCCGGCAGCGGATCGCCGTTCGCGGTCCGCGCCAGCAGGCCGGTCGAGGACAGCAGCACGCGGCAGGGGTCGTCCGCGACCTCCAGCGGGACGGCCGCCACCGCCGTGCCGGCCGACTCCAGCAGGACCGTACGGCGCTCGGTGCCGAACTTCTTGGCGACCGACGCCAGTTCCGCGGAGACCAGCTTGCGCAGCTCGGTGTCGGAGTCCAGGATCCCGGTCAGCTCGTCGATCTCGCCCGTCAGCCGGTCGCGCTCGGACTCCAGCTCGATCCGGTCGAAGCGGGTGAGCCGGCGCAGCGGGGTGTCCAGGATGTACTGGGTCTGGATCTCGCTCAGCGAGAAGCGCTCGATGAGGCGTTCCTTCGCCTGCGCCGAGTTGTCGCTGTCCCGGATGAGCCGGATGACCTCGTCGATGTCGAGCAGCGCCACCAGCAGGCCCTCGACCAGGTGCAGGCGGTCGCGCCGCTTGCCGCGGCGGAACTCGCTGCGCCGCCGGACGACCTCGAAGCGGTGGTCGAGGTAGACCTCCAGCAGCTCCTTGAGGCCGAGCGTGAGCGGCTGCCCGTCCACCAGCGCCACGTTGTTGATGCCGAAGGACTCCTCCATCGGCGTCAGCTTGTAGAGCTGCTCGAGCACGGCCTCCGGGTGGAAGCCGTTCTTGATCTCGATGACCAGGCGGAGGCCGTGCGAGCGGTCGGTGAGGTCCTTGACGTCCGCGATGCCCTGGAGCTTCTTGGAGCCGACCAGGTCCTTGATCTTCGCGATGACCTTCTCGGGGCCGACCGTGAAGGGCAGCTCCGTGACGACCAGGCCCTTGCGGCGCGCCGTGACGTTCTCCACCGCCACCGTCGCGCGGATCTTGAAGGTGCCGCGGCCGTTCTCGTACGCGTCCTTGATGCCCGAGAGCCCGACGATCCGGCCGCCCGTGGGCAGGTCGGGGCCCGGCACGAAGCGCATCAGCGCCTCCAGGTCCGCGTGCGGGTAACGGATCAGGTGGCGGGCGGCCGCGATGACCTCGCCGAGGTTGTGCGGGGGCATGTTGGTGGCCATGCCGACCGCGATCCCGGACGCGCCGTTGACCAGCAGGTTCGGGTAGGCGGCGGGCAGGGCTACCGGCTCCCGCTCCTGGCCGTCGTAGTTGGCGGTGAAGTCGACGGTGTCCTCGTCGATCGACTCCGTCATCAGTGACGTGGCGTCGGCCATCTTGCACTCGGTGTAACGCATCGCGGCCGGCGGGTCGTCGTTGCCGAGCGAACCGAAGTTGCCGTGGCCGTCGACCAGCGGCAGCCGCATGGAGAAGGGCTGGGCCATGCGCACCAGGGCGTCGTAGATCGACGCGTCACCGTGCGGGTGGAGCTTGCCCATGACCTCGCCGACGACACGGGCGCACTTGACGTAGCCGCGGTCGGGGCGCAGACCCATCTCGTTCATCTGGTACACGATGCGGCGGTGCACCGGCTTCATGCCGTCGCGGGCATCGGGCAGGGCACGGGAGTAGATCACCGAGTACGCGTACTCGAGGAAGGAGCCCTGCATTTCGTCGACGACGTCGATGTCGAGGATCTTCTCCTCGAAATCCTCCGGCGGCGGGGTCTTCGTGCTGCGGCGGGCCATCGCTGCGCGGCTCCTTAACCAAGAATGGGTGTGCTGGGGGTCTGACGCGGACCATTGTGGCCCGAGGCACCGACAACCCGGACTCCGACCCCAGGGGGTGACCCGGGAACTTATCCGGTCGCCGTCGCGCTTGCATACAGTGGCAGGTCTGACGGAAATCTCTGCATCGCGTATCGAAGGGACCACATGCCCATGGGTCACACGGCCACAGCCCAGGCCGGCTCCGGCGGCCTGACAGCGACCGAGCACCGGCTGGCCAACGGCCTGCGCGTGGTGCTGTCCGAGGACCACCTGACCCCGGTCGCCGCGGTCTGCCTCTGGTACGACGTCGGCTCGCGTCACGAAGTCAAGGGGCGTACCGGCCTGGCTCACCTCTTCGAGCACCTCATGTTCCAGGGCTCGGCGAACGTGCCGGGCAACGGGCACTTCGAGCTGGTCCAGGGCGCTGGAGGATCCCTCAACGGCACCACCAGCTTCGAACGAACCAACTACTTCGAGACGATGCCGACCCACCAGCTGGAGCTCGCGCTGTGGCTGGAGGCGGACCGGATGGGTTCGCTGCTGGCCGCCCTGGACGACGAGTCCATGGAGAACCAGCGCGACGTCGTCAAGAACGAGCGCCGCCAGCGGTACGACAACGTCCCCTACGGCACCGCCTTCGAGCGGCTGACCGCCCTCGCCTACCCCGAGGGCCACCCGTACCACCACACCCCGATCGGCTCCATGGCCGATCTGGACGCCGCCTCCCTCGAGGACGCGCGCGCCTTCTTCCGCACGTACTACGCGCCCAACAACGCGGTCCTGTCGATCGTCGGCGACATCGACCCCGAGCGCACCCTCGCGTGGGTCGAGAAGTACTTCGGCACCATCCCGTCGCACGACGGCAAGCAGCCGCCCCGCGACGGTTCGCTGCCCGAGGTCATCGGCCGCGAACTGCGCGAGGAGATCGTCGAGGAGGTCCCGGCGCGCGCGCTGATGGCCGCCTACCGGCTCCCGCACGACGGCACCCGCGAGTGCGACGCCGCCGACGTGGCGCTGACCGTCCTCGGCGGCGGCGAGTCCTCGCGGCTCCACAACCGCCTGGTACGCCGCGACCAGACGGCCGTCGCCGCCGGTTTCGGCCTGCTGCGCCTGGCCGGAGCGCCCTCGCTGGGCTGGCTGGACGTCAAGACCTCCGGCGGGGTCGAGGTCCCCGACATCGAGGCGGCCGTGGACGAGGAGCTCGCGCGGTTCGCCGCCGAGGGCCCGACGGCCGAGGAGATGGAGCGCGCCCAGGCACAGCTCGAGCGCGAGTGGCTGGACCGGCTGAGCACGGTCGCGGGCCGGGCCGACGAACTGTGCCGGTTCGCGGTGCTCTTCGGCGACCCGCAGCTGGCCCTGACCGCCGTCCAGCGGGTCCTGGCCGTGACCGCCGAGGAAGTGCAGGCGGTGGCCGCGGCGCGGCTGCGCCCGGACAACCGCGCGGTGCTGGTCTACGAGCCGCTGGCCGGCTCCGAGGGGTCCGCCGGGAACGACGACGAGAACGAGGGGGCGGAGCAGTGAGCGACACCGCAGCCGTCACGATGACCTTCCACCCGCGCCCGCAGGCCGGCGAGCCGCAGCCGTGGGCCTTCCCGGCCCCCGACCGCTCGGTGCTGTCCAACGGCCTGACCCTGCTGCGCTGCCACCGGCCGGGCCAGCAGGTGATCGCGGTCGAGGTCAACCTCGCCGCCCCGCTGGACGCCGAGCCCGAGGGCCTGGACGGCGTGGCGACCATCATGGCCCGCGCCCTGTCCGAGGGCACCGACAAGCACTCCGCCGAGGAGTTCGCGGCCGAGCTGGAGCGCTGCGGCGCCACCCTCGACGCGCACGCCGACCACCCGGGCCTGCGGGTCTCGCTGGAGGTCCCGGCCTCCCGGCTGCCCAAGGCGCTCGGCCTGCTCGCCGAGGCCCTGCGCGCGCCGGCCTTCGCCGACGCCGAGGTCGACCGGCTGGTGCGCAACCGGCTCGACGAGATCCCGCACGAGCTGGCCAACCCGCAGCGCCGTGCCGCCAAGCAGCTCTCCAAGGAGCTCTTCCCGGCGGGCCTGCGCATGTCCCGCCCGCGCCAGGGCACCGAGGAGACGGTCGCCCGGATCGACTCCGCGGCCGTACGCGCCTTCTATGACGCCCACGTACGCCCCGCCACGGCCACCGCGGTGGTCGTCGGCGACCTGACCGGCATCGACCTGGACGAGGTCCTCGCCGACACCCTGGGGGCGTGGACGGGCAACTCCGCCGAGCCCCTTGCGGTGCCGCCGGTTACCGCCGACGACACCGGCCGCGTGGTCATCGTGGACCGGCCCGGCGCGGTCCAGACGCAGCTGCTCATCGGCCGGATCGGGCCGGACCGGCACGACCGGGTCTGGGCGGCGCAGGTGCTCGGCACGTACTGCCTGGGCGGCACCCTGACGTCCCGCCTGGACAAGGTGCTGCGCGAGGAGAAGGGGTACACGTACGGCGTGCGCGCCTTCGGCCAGGTGCTGCGCTCCACCGCCGACGGCCGGGGCGCCTCGATGCTCGCCATCAGCGGCTCGGTGGACACCCCGAACACCGCCCCGGCGCTCGAGGACCTCTGGAAGGTGCTGCGCACCCTCGCCGAGGGCGGTCTGACCGACACCGAACGGGACGTGGCGGTGCAGAACTTGGTGGGCGTGGCCCCGCTCAAGTTCGAGACGGCCGCCTCGGTCGCGGGCACCCTGGCCGACCAGGTCGAGCAGGAGCTGCCGGACGACTACCAGGCGCAGTTGTACGCGCGGCTCGCCGAAACCGGCACGGTGGAGGCGACTTCGGCGGTCGTGAACGCCTTCCCCGCGGACCGGCTGGTCACCGTGCTGGTGGGTGACGCGGCGCAGATCGAGGAGCCGGTGCGGGCCTTGGGGATCGGCGCCGTGAGCGTCGTCACCAACTGACCCCGGCGGCGGCACGACAAGGCCCCCTGGCGGACATGTCCGCCAGGGGGCCTTTTGTCCGTTTAGTGGCGAGGTTGCTTTTATGTGGTGTGGCGTACGCAACAAAAAGGCGCGTCTGTTTGGCGATTGACTGATGATCCGCCTAGCGTCACCTGTGCTGTCCGTCAGTTGTACCCGCCGCACCCGCGGCACCGGACAGCGATCGCCGAGTCCCCGTCAGGCGCGAGCCTGGGGAGCCGGGGACCCACATAAGTCCCTGGGGTGAATCGGACCGCCTCGCAAGAGGAGGCCCGTAGGAGACCTTCCTGCTCCGAACCCGTCAGCTAACCCGGTAGGCGAGAGGGAAGGAAAGGATCAGCCCCTTCATGGCGTTTGGCAGTCGTGCCGCCGGTAAGCACCGTGGTTCCAGCCGTTTGAGCCGCAAGACCGCCGGCTACGCCGGCATAGCCGCCCTCGCCACCACTGGTGTCGTCGGCTCCCTCGCCGCTCCGGCCTTCGCCGCGGACAACAGCAACAACCACTCCACCTCGGACAACGCGCTCGGCGCGGTCGTCGTCTCCGAGGACCTCGCGGGTGACATCGAGGACCAGGCCGCCTCCCAGCAGCGTGCCGCCGAGCACGCCGCCGCCAAGGCGCAGGCCGAGGCCGACGCCAAGCAGCGGGCCGCCGAGGCCAAGCGCCTCGCCGAGGCCAAGGCGAAGGCCGAGCGCGAGGCCGCCGAGCGCGCCGCCCGCGAGGAGGAGCGCAAGCGCCTCAACACCTTCGTCTCCCCGCTCGACGGCTCGTACGTCAGCACGCAGTACAAGGCGGGCGGCGGCATGTGGTCCTCCGGCAGCCACACCGGCATCGACTTCCACGCCGCCTCCGGCAGCACCGTCCGCGCGGTGGGCGTCGGTGTCGTGGTCGAGGCCGGCTGGGGCGGCGCGTACGGCAACAACGTCGTGATCAAGCACAACGACGGTACGTACACCCAGTACGGGCACATGTCCTCGCTGAGCGTCTCCGTCGGCCAGCAGGTCACCCCCGGCCAGCAGATCGGCCTCTCGGGCTCCACGGGCAACTCCAGCGGCCCGCACCTGCACTTCGAGGCCCGCACGGGTGCCGACTACGGTTCGGACATCGACCCGATCGCGTACCTGCGCTCGCACGGCGTCAGCCTCTGACCCGCACCCCACCGCTTCACCGAAGGCCCCGGCTCCCCGAGCCGGGGCCTTCGTGCTGCTGCGCCGGATACGCAATTGTCATTTCCGGACGCTCTCGGAAATCATCGTGTGTTGCAATAGAGTCGCAGCACGCGCCGGCATGTCTCGGATATGCGCGGCAGCGGGCGCGGCCGGCGTGGCAGCCGGGTGGCGGTCGAATCGGAAATAGCGGAGGTCCGGTCTTGCGTATTCCCGCGCACGCGGTATGCACAGCGATCCGCGACGACATCGTCTCCGGGGTCTTCGAGCCGGGCGGCAGGCTGACCGAGGAAGTGCTGGCCCGCCGGTACGGAGTCTCGCGGGTCCCCGTGCGCGAGGCGCTGCGGACCCTGGAGTCGGAGGGCTTCGTGACCACGCGGCGGCACGCGGGCGCCTGTGTGGCCGAGCCGACCGAGCAGGAGGCGGCCGACCTCCTCGAGCTGCGAATGCTGCTGGAGCCCCTGGCGGCCGCCCGCGCGGCCCGGCGGCGCACCGAGGCCCACCTCAAGGTGCTGCGCGGCCTGGTCAGGCTGGGTCAGGAGCGGGCCAGGCGGGGCCAGGGCGAGGATCTGCGCTCACTCGGCGGCTGGTTCCACGAGACCCTCGCGCAGGCCTCCGGGAGCCCGGGCCTGATCGCGCTGCTGACGCAGATGCGGCACAAGCTCGCGTGGATGTACGTGGTGGAGGCCCCGGTGCGGCCGGTGGAGTCCTGGGCCGAGCACGGGGCGCTCGTGGACGCGGTGGCGCGCGGGGACGCGGAGCGGGCGCGGACGCTGGCGGCCCTCCACGCCGACCGGGCGGCGGGCGCGCACCGGCCGCGGGTGCGGGCGGCCGTGAGCAGTTCGCAACCTGCCGTAAACATGTCGAGCGGCCGTCATTAACAGGGGCCGTATATACAAAGGAGCGGTATTCGTGCGCCACTGCCGGAATTCGGGGTGGCGTGAATTCGGTGCGCCGAATTCATGCGGCGCGGCGTCGAATTCCCCTGCGTGAACGCGGAAGCCGCGGCCCCCGGATGGCGGGGCCGCGGCTTCCGCGTGCGGACCGGGCGGGCCGTGTGGGCCGTTTCCGGTCGTGCGGGGCGACGGGGTGTCGAACCCGAAGGGTCAGACGGTCTCGGGGAGCTCCTCGAGACCCTCGGCGACCAGCTTCGCGAGGCGGTCGAGTGCCGCCTCGGCGCCGTCGGCGTCGGACGCGAGGACGATCTCCTCGCCGCCCTGGGCGCCGAGGCCCAGGACCGCCAGCATGGAAGCGGCGTTGACGGGGTCGCCGCCGGCCTTGGCGATGGTCACCGGGACGCCGGAAGCGGTCGTCGCACGGACGAAGATCGAGGCGGGACGAGCGTGCAGGCCCTCGGCCCAGCCGACGTTGACGCGGCGCTCTGCCATGGTGATGCCCTTCAGGTTCTTACGGTTGTCTAGACCAGTCTCTCACGACGCCCGGAATGCTCGGAACGACCTTAGGCCCGAATCCTCCGCCGTTCGACCTTCCCCAGCTTGCACCGTTTTGCCCCCGTGTGCCTGATGCGCCGCGCGCACGCTGCCAGGCGGTTTCCGGCCGTAAGGTAGGCCCATGACCACCGAGTCGGACCCCTCGTACCCGGCCCACTGGGAGGCGGACGTCGTCCTGCGCGACGGCGGCACCGCCCGGATCAGGCCGATCACCCCCGACGACGCCGGCCGGCTGGTCAGCTTCTACGAGCAGGTCTCCGACGAGTCCAAGTACTACCGCTTCTTCGCCCCCTACCCCCGGCTCTCCGACCGGGACGTGCACCGGTTCACGCACCACGACTACGTGGACCGGGTCGGCCTCGCGGCGACCATCGGCGGGGAGTTCATCGGCACCGTCCGCTACGACCGCATCGGCGCCGACGGGCGGCCCGCCTCCGGCCCCGCCGACGAGGCCGAGGTCGCCTTCCTGGTCCAGGACGCCCACCAGGGCCGCGGGGTGGCCTCCGCCCTCCTCGAACACATCGGCGCGGTGGCCCGGGAGCGGGGCATCCGCCGGTTCGCCGCCGAGGTGCTGCCCGCCAACACCAAAATGATCAAGGTGTTCACGGACGTCGGCTACCAGCAGAAGCGCAGTTTCGAGGACGGCTCCGTCCACCTCACCCTCGACCTCGAGCCCACCGCCGAGTCCCTCGCCGTGCAGCGCGCCCGCGAACAGCGTGCCGAAGCCCGCTCGGTGCAGCGGCTGCTCGCCCCCGGCTCGGTCGCCGTGATCGGAGTCAGCCGCTCCGGCGGCGGCGTCGGCGCCGCCGCCCTGCGCACCCTGCGCGACAGCGGCTTCCACGGCCACCTCTACGCGGTCAACGAGGAGGTCACCCGTGACCTGCTCGACGGCGTCCGGGCCTACCGCACCGTCGACGCCATCGGCGCACCCGTCGACCTCGCGGTGATCGCCGTCCCGGCCGACCGGGTCCCCGAGGCCGTGGCGGCCTGCGGCGACCACGGCGTCCAGGGGCTCGTGGTGCTGTCCGCCGGATACGGGGAGAGCGGCCCGGCCGGACTCGCCCGCCAGCGCGAACTCGTGAGGCAGGTGCGCTCGTACGGGATGCGCCTGATCGGGCCCAACGCCTTCGGGGTGATCAACACCGCGCCGGAGGTGGAGCTCAACGCCTCGCTGACGCCCGCCCCGATGCCGATGCGCGGCCGGACCGGGCTGTTCACGCAGTCCGGGGCGATCGGCATCGCCCTGCTCTCCGCCCTGCTGCGCCGCGGGGAGGGGCTGTCCTCCTTCGTCTCCGCCGGGAACCGCGCCGACGTCTCCGGCAACGACATCCTCCAGTACTGGTACGACGACGAGGCGACCGACGTCGCCCTGCTCTACCTGGAAACCCTCGGCAACCCGCGCAAGTTCACCCGCCTCGCCCGCCGGACGGCCGCCGTCAAGCCGGTGGTCGTGGCCAAGGGCGGCCGCCACACCCCCGCCGGGCACGTGGTCCCGGGCACCCGGCTGCCCGAGGCCACCGTCTCCGCCCTGCTGCGGCAGGCGGGCGTGATCCGGGTCGACACGGTGACGGAGCTGGTGGACGTCGGCCTGCTGCTGGCCTCGCAGCCGCTGCCCGCCGGACCGCGCATCGCGGTCCTCGGGAACTCCGAGTCCCTCGGGGTCCTCACCTACGACGCCTGCCTGACCCAGGGCCTGCGCCCGCTGCCGCCGCTCGACCTGACCACCGCGGCCTCGCCCGAGGACTTCCGTACGGCGCTGGCCGCGGCGCTGGCCTCCGACGCCAACGACGCGGTCGTCGTCACCGCGATCCCGTGGGTGAACGAGCAGGCGCCGGCGGAAGACCTCGCCCGCGCGCTGCGCTCCGCGGTGGCCGGGCATCCCGGCAAGCCGGTGGCGGTCGTCCACGTGGAACTCGTCGAACTGGCCGAGGCGCTGGCCGCTCCGCCGAGCCCCTCGGGCTCCGCCCCGGGCCCGGGCCCGGGCCCGCAGGCGCCGGACGGGCGGCACGCCCCGCACGCCCCGCACGCCCCGGACGTGCCGCACGGGCCGTACGCACCCGACGTGCCGGGCGCGGCGCCGGGGGGCCTCCCCGCGCCGTCCGCCCCCCACGCCCCGGCTCCCGGCAGCAGGATCCCGAGCTATCCCGCAGCGGAGCGGGCCGTCAAGGCGCTGGCCGAGGCCGTCCGGTACGGGCAGTGGCGGCGGGCCAACGCCGAGGCCGGCCACGTGCCCGAGTACGAGGACATCGACGAGCCCGGCGCCGCCGCCCAGCTGGCCGCCCTGCTGGCCGACGTCGACGGCGGAGCCGTGCACACCCTGGCCGAGTGGGACGCCCGCGAGCTGCTCGGCCGGTACGGGGTCCGGGTCCTGCCCGCCCTGCCCGCGCCCAGCCCCGACGCGGCGGTCCGCGCCGCCGGGATCCTCGGCTACCCGGTCGCCCTCAAGACCACCGCCCCGCACCTGCGCCACCGGGCGGACCTGGGCGGCGTACGGCTCGACCTCAGGAACGAGGCCGAGCTGAGACGCTCGTACGAGGAGCTCACCGCGCTGCTCGGGAAGCCGGCGGAGCTCCAGCCGGTGGTCCAGTCGATGGTGCCCCGCGGGGTCGACACGGTCGTCCGCTCCGTCATCGACCCGGCCGCCGGCGCCGTCCTCTCCTTCGGACTCGCCGGCGTCGCCTCCGAGCTGCTCGGGGACACCGCCCACCGCCTGGTCCCCGCCACCGACCGGGACGCCGCCGGACTGATCCGGTCCATCCGCGCCGCACCCCTCCTCTTCGGCTGGCGCGGCAGCGACCCCGTCGACACGGCCGCCCTGGAGGAGCTGCTCCTGCGGCTGTCCCGGCTGGTGGACGACCACCCGGAGGTGATCGGGGTCTCCCTGGAGCCCGTGGTGGTCGCCCCCGAGGGCCTCTCCGTGCTCAGCGCCACCGTCCGCGTCGCGCATCCGCCCGCCCGCGGCGATCTCGGGCCGCGGACCCTCCCCAGTTACTGAGCGGGTCCGGGCGCGGCCGGGATGCCCCGTACGGGCCTTAGGATGGGCCTCATGGCGAAATCCGGTACGACGACCCAGGGGCTGCGCACGGCGATCGAGCGCAGCGGCTACTACCCGGCCCTCGTGGCCGAGGCCGTGGAGGCCGCGGTGGGCGGCGAGCCGATCTCGTCGTACCTGGTCCACCAGGAGACGACCTTCGACTCCAACGAGGTCCGCCGCCACGTCACCGTGCTGGTCCTGACCGGCAACCGCTTCATCGTCAGCCACACCGACGAGCAGGCCGCGGACGCGGGGTCCCCGTCGCCGTACGCCACCACCTCCACCGAGTCGGTCAAGCTCTCCAGCATCTCCTCCGTGGTGCTCAGCCGCGTCGTCGCCAACCCGGAGTCCTACACGCCCGGCACCCTGCCCCGCGAGGTCGTCCTCACCATCGGCTGGGGCGCGGTCTCCCGGATCGACCTGGAGCCGGCCGCCTGCGGCGACCCGAACTGCGACTCCGACCACGGCTACACCGGCAACTCCACCGCCGACGACCTCAGCCTGCGGGTCAGCGAGGCCGGCGACGGCCCCGAGGCCGTGCGCCAGACCCTGGTCTTCGCGCAGGCGCTCTCCGAAGCCACGGCGGCCACGTCCGCCCCCTCCGCCCGCTGATGACGTACCCCGCGGCGCAGAACTGGCAGGACGAGCCGGAGCTGCTGGACCTCGCGGCCGCCCCCGTCCCCGAGTACGGCACGGGCTCGCTCGCCGACCTGCTGCCCACCCTCGTGGCCGGCCAGGGCGTCCCCGGCTTCTCCGCCGCCATCGCGGAGCTGGCCCCGGCCGACCGGAACTGCGTGTTCCTGGTCGACGGCATGGGCTGGGAGCAGATCAAGGCCCACCCGGACGAGGCCCCGTACCTGACCTCCCTGCTCGGCAGCTCGCGCGGCGGCACCGGCCGCCCGGTCACCGCGGGCTTCCCCGCGACCACCGCCACCTCGCTGGCCTCGGTCGGCACCGGCCTGCCGCCCGCGCGGCACGGCCTGCCCGGCTATGCCGTGCGCAATCCGGCCACCGGCGAGCTGATGAACCAGCTCCGCTGGCAGCCGTGGACCCAGCCCAAGGCCTGGCAGCCGTACCCCACGGTGTTCCAGCAGGCGGACGCGGCCGGGGTGGCCACCGCGCAGGTGTCCTCGCCCGCCTTCCAGACCACCCCGCTCACCAAGATCGCCCTGAGCGGCGGCACCTTCCTCGGCCGGATGACCGGCGAGGAGCGGATGGACCTCGCGGCGGACCGCCTCGCGGCCGGCGACCGTTCGCTGGTGTACACGTACTACAGCGAACTCGACGGGGCCGGCCACCGGCACGGGGTGGACTCCGACGCCTGGCGCGGCCAGCTGATGTACGTGGACCGGCTGGTGCAGCGGCTCGCCGAGCAACTGCCCCCGCGGACCGCGCTGTACGTGACCGCCGACCACGGCATGGTGGACATCCCCTTCGACGAGGAGTCGCGGATCGACTTCGACGAGGACTGGGAGCTGAGCGCAGGCGTGGCCCTGCTCGGCGGCGAGGGCCGGGCCCGGCACGTGTACGCGGTACCGGGCGCCGAGGCCGACGTCCTGACCGTGTGGCGGGAGGTGCTCGGCGACCGGTTCTGGGTCGCGAGCCGCGAAGAGGCCCTGGAACTGGGCTGGTTCGGGCGGCCCGGGGAGTGCGACGAGCGTGTGCTCGGCCGGATCGGCGACGTGGTCGCGGCCGCCCAGGCCGATGCCGCCATCACCGCCTCGCGCAACGAGCCCAACGAGTCCGCGCTCGTGGGCATGCACGGCTCCATGACCGCCGCCGAGCAGCTCGTCCCGCTGCTCGAGATCCGCACCTGACCCGATCCTCACCGGTTCCCGTCCTTCCTCCTGCCCACGACCCGAAAGGTCCCGTACTTCCATGCCCGAGCTGGTGTTCTTCTCCGGAACGATGGACTGCGGAAAGAGCACCCTGGCGCTCCAGATCGCCCACAACCGTGACGCGCGCGGGCTCCAGGGCGTGATCTTCACCCGC
Source organism: Streptomyces sp. NPDC048270 (assembly GCF_040652335.1). Taxonomy (NCBI): domain Bacteria; kingdom Bacillati; phylum Actinomycetota; class Actinomycetes; order Kitasatosporales; family Streptomycetaceae; genus Streptomyces; species Streptomyces sp. NPDC048270. The sequence continues at coordinate 293,778 of NZ_JBEZLV010000001.1, read as the reverse complement.
GACGACCGGGCGGGCGAGGGCAAGCTGTCCTCGCGCCTCGGGCTGGTGACGGAGGCGGTCGAGGCGCCGGAGGGCATGGACCTGTACGCCTACCTGGTCGCCCAGATCTCGGCGGGCGGCAAGGCGGACTACGTGATCGTGGACGAGGCGCAGTTCCTCGCCCCGGAGCAGATCGACCAGCTCGCGCGCATCGTGGACGACCTCGACATGGACGTCTTCGCCTTCGGCATCACCACGGACTTCCGCACGAAGCTCTTCCCGGGTTCGCAGCGCCTGATCGAGCTCGCCGACCGCCTGGAGCAGCTCCAGGTCGAGGCCCTGTGCTGGTGCGGGGCGCGGGCCACGCACAACGCCCGCACGGTGGGCGGGGAGATGGTCGTCGAGGGCGAACAGGTCGTGGTCGGCGACGTGAACCGCCCGGCGGAGGAGATCGGCTACGAGGTCCTCTGCCGCCGCCACCACCGCAAGCGCATGACCTCGTCCTCGGCCCGCGCGGGTGCGCTGTCGCCGGACGTCCTGCCCGTCAACCACGGCTAGCGCGCTGCACGCTCGCCCTCGCCCCGTGTGACACCGCCCGGCAGTCCGGAAGCAGCGTCTGAAACGGGTCCGGGGCCGACGGCAGTCGTGGAAGCCGGTCGAGGATCTCCGTCAATCCGTGGCGAGCCATGCCCGCCTGAGATTGCCCAGAGCCCAGCAGCGTGCTGGGGACGCCCTTGGGCGGTTGACCACATCTTGGCTTCAGACCGGAGGCCTCCGTAGAAGCCTCGGCAGAGGGGGCGGCTGAGACTACCCACGCTGGTGATGGTCCCGCCGGGTGGGGCGGGCGAGACTGATCGGACTTCAGACGTGCTGGGCGTCGGCTGCCGTGCCGGGGCTGCGCCCGGCCGAGGGCTCCCGTAGCCGGGTCGCCTGTCAAGACGATCGGGAAGAAAGGCTGGGGATGCCATGCGGCAACTTGAAGTGGCATTGATGGGAGCCGGACTGATCGCACGTTTCCATCTGGACGCGTGGGTCACCGTCGGGGCGTCCGTGCGGGTCTACTCCACCGACGGCCGGGCCGAGGAGCTCGCGCGCGAGTTCGGTGCCAGGGCCGTCGGTTCCCTGGAGGAAGCGCTGGACGGTGTGGACGTCGTGGACATCTGCACCCCGACCAGCACCCACCACGAGATGGCCCTGGCCGCCATCGCCGTGGGCGCGGGCGTGGTGTGCGAGAAGCCGCTGGCCTCCACCACCGCCGAGGCCGAGGAGATCGTCGAGGCGGCGGAGCGGGCCGGGGTGCGGCTCTACCCGACCCACAACGTCCGGTTCGCCCCGGCGTACGGCCGGCTCGGCGAGCTGGTGGCGGCGGGCAGCGTGGGCGCGGGCACGGTCGCCCGGTTCACCGTCGCCGGCTACCACCCGCGGCCCTGGAGCGGGACGGCGTCCGCCCGGTCGGGCGGGATCGTGACCGACCAGATGCTGCACGGCGTCGACCTCGCGCAGTGGGTCTTCGGGGACGTGGTGCGGGTGCACGCCTACTACCAGGGTGACATCGCCGCGCCGGCCCCCACGGGAGCCGTCGGGGTGGGAACCGCCGTGCTCACCCACGCCAGTGGCGCGATCAGCCAGGTCGTGAGCCGGTGGATGGCCACCCCGGTGCCCCCCTACCGCCTCACCTGCCACGTCTCGGGTACGGGCGGGACGGTGGTCTACGACTCCGAATGGCCCCAGGAGATCCAGGGGTTCGGCGGCACGGCCGGGAACCTCGCGCACTTCGGGGAATCGCCGTTCGTCTCCATGATCCGAGAGTTCGCCCAGGGGTTCACGGGCGGGCCCGAGCCGCGTCTGGGGGCGCGGGACGGCCTGGCCGCCATCCGCATCACCCAAGCCGCCGCGGAGTCCGCCTGGACGGGCCGCGCCGTGGAACTGACCGTGAAGGGGGCCGCCGCATGAAGGTCGCCGTGTTGTCGTTCGCCCATGAGCGCGCCGCGACGTACGCCCGGCTGCTGCGCGACATGCCCGGCGTCGACCTGGTCATCGCGGACCCCGACGGAGCGCCGGGCGATCCGGCCCGGGGCCGGGCCGTGGCCGGGGAGCTGGGTGCCTCGTACGCGGGCGGCTGGGACGAGGTGTTCGTGCTGCGCCCCGACGCCGTGGTGGTCACCAGTGAGGTCGACCGCCGCCGGGAACTGGTCGAGCGGGCGGCCGAGGCCGGCGCGCACGTGCTGGTCGAACAGCCGATGGCGGCCAAGGAGTCGGACGCCGAGGCCATGGTGCGCGCCTGTGCGGACGCGGGGGTGGGGCTGAGCCTGGCCTCGCCGGCCTGCTTCAGCCCGGCGTTCGCCGCGGTGCGCGAGGGGATCGCCGACGGCGAGGCCCTCGGCAGGCTGACGACCCTGCACGGGTCCTACAACAGTCCCGGAAGCGGGGCGGCGGGGGACCGCGGGGCGCTGGCCGCCCATGCGGCGGTCCTGCTCGACATGGTCGACGCGGTCCTCGGCGGAGAGCCGGCGCAGCAGGTGTACGCGCAGACGAACAGCGTCCTCAGCGGGGCACCGGGCGTCGAGAGCGCGGCCCTGGTCTCCGTGCGGTACGCCAACGGGGCGGTCGCGTCCATCGACTGCAGCTGGAGCCTGTCGACCGACGAGGCGGCCCGCAGCGGACCGGCCATGACCCTCATCGGCGAGAAGGCGAGCGTGGAGTTCAACGCCCGCCCGCGGCTGCTCGGCGGGTTCGACGTCGCCACCGGCGGCGAGCGGTGGGAGTCCGGCGGCGGCGACCTGTACGCGGCCATGCTCGGCGCGTTCCTCGCCGCGGCCGCCGAAGGCCGGGGGGCCGGCCCGGACGGTGCGGCCGGGCTGCGCACCCTGCGCGTCATCGAGGCGGCCTACGCGTCCGCGCAGACGGGCCAGCCCGTCGATCCGGGCGTCTCCTGAGCCTCCGGCCGTGTCGAAGCCGTCGTCGCTTTCCGGAGCGGCGGCGGCTTTTCCCTTTCCCTTTCCTCTTTTGCATCGCAATACGCTCGGGGAATGAATGAGCTCCGCTACAACAGTGCTCGAAGCGGGTGGAGTTGCCGTTCCGTCCCTACCAGGCTGAGGGATGTCCTGCCGAGATGGCCGGATCTAGTGTGGCCCCAGAGGATAAAGGCGGCCCCATCGCGACGCATCGACGAAATCGACGGTCTGTCGCGGGACGCGTAGACCCACATTTCTTCTTCGATCGTTAAGGGGACCCCGGATGTCGCACCTCCTGCACATTGACTCGAGCATCGGAACCGATTCCGTTTCGAGGCAGCTGTCGGCCTACTTCGCCGAGGAATGGCGCAACAGCCACCCGGGCAGCGGCTATTCCTACCGCGATGTCGTGGCCGAGCCGATTCCGCACATCACGCACCCCGTGCACCAGTCCCTCGTCTACCCGGACGGCGACCACGGCCAGAGCGCCGAGGAGCGCGAGCTCACGGCGGCGATCACCGACGAGCTGCTGGGGGCGTCCACGGTCGTCCTCGGCGTCCCGATGCACAACTTCTCGATCCCGTCGACGTTCAAGGCGTGGCTGGACCGCGTCGTCCACCCGGCGCACATGTCCATGCCCGGGAAGACCAGCCCGCTCAGCGGCAAGTCGGTCGTGGTCATCCAGGCGCGCGGCGGCTCGTACGCGCCCGGCACCCCCCGCGAGGACTTCGACTTCCAGGAGCCCTACCTGCGCGCGGTGCTGGAGTCCATCGGCCTCGGGGACGACCTGACGTTCGTGACCGCCGAGCTGACGATGGCCGCGCACGTTCCGCAGATGGAGCAGCTGCGGCCGCTGGCCGAGACCTCCCTGGCGACGGCGTACGAAACCCTCAAGAAGCTCGCCGCCTAGGCCCGGCCGGGTCACACGGGGCTACCGACATCATCTCGAGTGAGAAGGATTCCATGAGCGACGCAATTTCCTTCGAGGACCACTGGGCGCGAACCCATCAGTTCGATCCTCCTGCGATATTCGATTCGCTGCGTGAAGAACGCCCGCTCGCGAAAATGGTGTACCCCGACGAGCACGTCGGCTGGCTCACCACCAGTCACGAGCTGGCGCGCAAGGTCCTCAGCGACCCGCGGTTCAGCCACAACATGGAAACCTGTCACTTCCCGACGACCCACTGGGGAGAGCTGACGCCGAACTCCCCGGAGATCCCGGGGATGTTCATCTACATGGACCCGCCGAACCAGACCCGCTACCGGCGTCTGCTGACCGGTGAGTTCACCGGCCGGCGTGCGGCCCAGATGACCTCGCGCGTCGAGGTGATGGCCGACGAGCAGATCAAGGTCCTGCGCGAGCGCGGCGGGACCGCGGACCTGGTGGAGGACTTCGCCGAGCCGCTGGCCCTGCGGGTGGTGTGCGAGGTGGTCGGCCTGCCCTACGACGAGCGCGACCGCTACGCGCACGCGCCGAAGATCATGCACGACCCCGAGTCGAAGATGGAGGAGGTCGGCCCCGCCTACGAGCAGGCCCTCGCCTACTTCTTCGAGCTCATCGAGCGGAAGCGGCAGCAGCCCGAGGACGACATCCTCAGCCGCCTCATCTCGGACGGTCAGCTGACCGACGAAGAGATCTGCAACATGGTCGCCCTGCTGCTCTTCGCGGGCTTCGGGACCACGGGGCCCGCGCTGGCCGTGAGCGCCTTCGCCCTGCTGCACCACGAGGACCAGATGGCCGAGCTCCGCGCCGAGCCGTCGAAGCTCGACGGCGCGGTCGAGGAGCTCCTGCGCTACATCACCATCAACCAGTACGAGATCTTCCGCACCGCGCTGGAAGACGTCGAGCTGAACGGCGAGACCGTCAAGAAGGGCGACACCGTCACCGTGTCCCTTCCCGCGGCCAACCGCGACCCGGCCAAGTTCGGGTGCCCCGCGAAGCTGGACATCGACCGCGACACCTCGGGCCACATGTCCTTCGGCTACGGCGTGCACCAGTGCCTGGGCCAGAACCTGGCGCGCGTCGCGCTGCGGGTCGGCCTGTCGGCCCTGCTCCGGGAGTTCCCGGACCTCCGGCTGGCCGTCGCCTTCGACGAGGTGCCGCTGAGCCTCAAGGGCTCCGTGTTCGGGCTGAAGAGCCTGCCCGTCTCCTGGTAATTCTTTCCCTTTTTTCTCCGAAAGGAACTGCGGCATAGTGCGCACCGACCTGATCAAGCCACTTCCTGTCGCAGTCATGGAGAACGCGACCCGCTTCCCCGGCAAGGTCGCCTTCGAAGATGACCGGCGAGCGGTCACCTACGGTGACCTCGAGGCGCGTACGCGCCGGCTCGCCGGACATCTGGCGGGCCTCGGCGTCCAGCGCGGCGACCGGGTGGCCATCTGCCTCGGCAACACCGTCTCCACGGTGGAGAGCTACCTGGCGATCGTGCGTGCCGCCGGCATCGGCGTGCCGCTCAACCCGGCCTCGTCCCTCGCCGAGCTGGAGTACCTGCTCACCGACAGCGGCGCCACGGTGGTCATCACCGACCCCGTGCAGGCGGAGCGGCTGACGGGCTCGGCGGCCGTGGCCTCCGGCATCACGCTGCTGGTCACGGGCGAGGTCCCCGCGCGGTCGGGGGCGCACGCGTACGACGAACTCGCGGTCAGCGAGCCGGCCGACGCGGCCAGGGACGACCTCGGACTCGACGACACGGCCTGGATGTTCTACACGTCGGGTACGACGGGCCGGCCCAAGGGCGTCCTGTCGACGCAGCGCAACTGCCTGTGGTCCGTCGCCTCGTGCTACGTGCCGATTCCCGGCCTGACGGACCAGGACCGGGTGCTCTGGCCGCTGCCGCTGTTCCACAGCCTCTCGCACATCGCGTGCGTCCTGTCCGTCACCGTGGTCGGGGCCACCGCCCGGATCATGGACGGCAGTTCCGCGGAGGACGTGATCACGGCACTGGCACAGGACGGCTCCACCTTCCTGGCCGGCGTTCCCACCACGTACCACCACCTGGTGACGGCCGCCCAGCAGAACGGATTCTCCGCCCCCGCCCTGCGGATCGGCCTGGTCGGCGGAGCGGTCACCGGCTCCCGGCTGCGCCGGGACTTCGAGGAGGTCTTCGGGGTCCCGCTGGTCGACGCCTACGGCAGCACCGAGACCTGCGGCGCCATCACCATCAACCCGCCGGACGGCGACCGCGTCGACGGGTCCTGCGGCCTGCCCGTGCCCGGCGTCGGGGTCCGCATCGTCAACCCCACCACCGGCCTCGACGTGCCGGTCGGCCAGGAGGGCGAGGTGTGGGTCAGCGGACCGAACGTCATGGTCGGCTACCACAACAGCCCGGAGGCGACCGCCGCGGCGATGCGCGACGGCTGGTACCGGACCGGCGACCTGGCCCGGCGCGACGACGCCGGCTACTTCGCCATCCGCGGCCGGATCAAGGAACTCGTCATCCGCGGCGGGGAGAACATCCACCCCGAGGAGATCGAGGCGGTCCTGCGCACCGTCGAGGGCGTCGCCGACGCGGCGGTGGCCGGAGTGCCGCACGACACGCTCGGCGAGGTGCCGGTCGCGTACGTGGTCCCGGACGCCTCCGGCTTCGACACCGACGCGCTGATCGACCGGTGCCGCGAGCAGCTGTCCGCCTACAAGGTGCCCGAGGAGGTCCGGGAGGTCGCCGGCATTCCCCGGACCGCCTCCGGCAAGACCAAGCGGCGGCTGCTGGCCGAGCAGCCGAGCCGGCTGAGGTACGCGGCGAGCGGGCACCACGACGGGCTCCTGAGCCTGGACTGGACCGCGCCTGCAACGCCGGCGGCCCCCGTGTCCCCGGCCGGCGACTGGGCGGTGGCAGGGGAGGCCGCGGCCGGACTCGTCGAGGCCCTGAACGCCGCCGGGGTCAGCGGCACACGGCAGTACCCGGACCTGGCGGCGGTACGGGCGGCGGTGGCCGCCGGCGAGCCCGCCCCCGGGGTCACGGTCCTCGTCCAGCCCTCGGGCACCGCGGACGCGACCGGCTCCGTCGCCGCGGGCCGCGCCGCCGCCGGGCACCTCGCGGACCAGCTGCACGCCTGGCCGGCCCGCACCGAGCCCGCCGCCGGCCGCCTGGTCGTCCTCACCCGCGGCGCGGTCGCCGCCACCGCGGAGGACGGGGCGCAGGACCTGGCCGGAGCTCCGCTCTGGGCCGCCGCCCGCTCTTACCAGGAGACCCGTCCGGGAGCGCTCGCCCTCGTCGACCTCGAAGCCTCCGCCGACGCCGCCGACCTGAGCCCGGAGCTCCTGCTGGCCGCCCTCACGTCCGAGGAGCCGCAGATCGCGGTGCGGGCGGGCGCCCTGCTGGTTCCCCGGCTGCACCGCCTCCCCGTCGTCTACACGCCGCAGGTGGCCTCGTGGCCGGGAGTCTCCGGCACCGTGGTGGTCACCGGCGCGGACACCGAGCACGGCGCGGCGATCGCCCACCGGCTGGTCACCGTCCACCAGGCGCGCAGCCTGCTGCTCGTCGCCGCCCCCGGCAGCACCGGCACGGCCCCGTCCGGCGCCGAGCCGGGTCTCGGCGAGGCCGGCGTCATCCGGGTGACCGCGGACGGCGCCGACCCGCAGCCGCTGCGGGACGCCCTGGCCGGCCTGCCCGGCCCGGTGACCGCGGTGGTCCACGCCGCCGGTGATCCCGAACTGGCCCTCCTCCTCGACGAGATGACCGCCGGGGACGAGCCCGCCGCCTTCGTCGTCGTATCCGGCGCCGCCGGGCTGCTGGGCGCCTGTGACCGCCCCGGCGAAGCCGTCGACGGGATCCTCGCCGACGCGGTGGTCCGCAACCGCCGGCTGCGCGGCCTGCCGGGCTCCTTCCTCGCCTGGGGCGCATGGCCCGGCGACCGCGACACGGCGGACGAGGACACCGACCGACCGCGCACCCTGCTCCTCTCCGCGTTCGACCTCGTCATGACGACGAACCGCCCGTCGCTGCTCGCCCTGAAGGTGGCCGCGCCGACCGCCGGCACCACCCGGATCCCCGCGCTCCTCAAGGCCCTGGTCGAGGACCCGGCGGGACCGAGCCGGCCCGACCTGGCCGTCACGGCGGCCCTGCGCGAGCGGCTGACCGGTCTGGACGAGCGCGCGCAGCTGGCCCTGCTGGAGGACATGGTCCGTACGCAGGCAGCCGCCGTGCTGCAGCGGACGGCACCTGAACTCATCCCGTCCGACCGTGCCTTCCGCGACATGGGCTTCACCTCCATGGCCGTCGTCCAGCTGCGCAACCGCCTGTCGGAGAGCACCGGGCTGCGGCTGGCCACCACGGTCGTCTTCGACCACCCCACCCCGGCGGCGCTGGCCGGCTGCCTGCGGGCCGAGGTCCTCGGTCTCACCCGGCGGGTGGCGGAGCCGGTCATGGCGGCCGACCCCGACGAACCGCTCGCGATCGTGGGCATGGCGTGCCGCCTGCCGGGCGGCGTGGCCGGCCCCGAGGACCTGTGGCGCCTGGTCTCCGACGGCCGGGACGCCCTGTCCTCCTTCCCCGACGACCGCGGCTGGGACCTGGAGGGCCTCTTCGACCCGGACCCGGACCGTACCGGCACCTCCTACACCGACCAGGGCGGATTCCTCCACGAGGCCGGGCTCTTCGACGCGGGGTTCTTCGGGATCTCGCCGCGTGAGGCCCTCGCCATGGACCCCCAGCAGCGCCTGCTGCTGGAGGCCTCCTGGGAGGCCCTGGAGGCGGCCGGCATCAACCCGGCCTCGCTGAAGGGCAGCGACGTCGGCGTGTTCTCCGGGCTGTTCGGCCAGGGCTACGGGGCCGGTGCCGCAGCGTCCGCCCCGGAGCTCGAAGGCTTCGCGACCACGGGGCTGGCACCGAGCGTGGCCTCGGGCCGGGTGTCGTACGTGCTCGGGCTCGAAGGCCCGGCGGTCACCGTGGACACGGCGTGCTCGTCCTCGCTGGTCGCGATGCACCTGGCCGCGCAGGCGCTCCGTCAGGGCGAGAGCTCGATGGCGCTGGCCGGCGGCGTGTCCGTGATGGCGACGCCGGGCCATTTCGTGGAGTTCTCCCGCCAGCGGGCCCTGGCCGCTGATGGTCGCTGCAAGGCGTTCTCCTCGGCTGCCGACGGCACCGGCTGGGCCGAGGGCGTGGGCGTGGTCGTCCTGGAGCGGCTGTCGGTGGCGCGTGAGCGCGGCCACCGGGTGCTGGCGGTGCTGCGCGGCAGCGCCGTGAACCAGGACGGCGCCTCCAACGGCCTGACCGCCCCGAGCGGTCCCTCGCAGCAGCGCGTGATCCGCCGGGCGCTGGCCAGCGCCGGGCTGGTCTCGGCGGACGTGGACGTGGTCGAGGCCCACGGGACCGGTACGTCCCTGGGCGACCCGATCGAGGCCCAGGCCATCCTGGCCACCTACGGCCAGGACCGCGACGCGGAGCGGCCGTTGTGGCTGGGCTCCCTGAAGTCGAACATCGGTCACACGCAGGCCGCCGCGGGTGTGGCGGGTGTGATCAAGATGGTGCAGGCGCTGCGGCACGGTGTGCTTCCGGCGACCCTGCACGTGGATGCGCCCACCCCGCAGGTCGATTGGTCCGCGGGTGCGGTGGAGCTGCTGACCGAGGCGCGGGAGTGGCCGCGGGGCGAGCGCCCGCGCCGGGCCGGTGTCTCCTCGTTCGGCGTCAGCGGGACGAACGCGCACCTGATCCTGGAAGAGGCGCCCGCCGAGGCGGAGTCCGCCTCCGAGGAGCAGGCGCCCGCGGGTGCGGTGCCGCTGGTGGTGTCGGCCGGGACCGCCGGCTCCCTGGCCGGCCAGGCCGGTCGCCTGGTGTCGTACCTGGAGTCCGCCGCCGACGAGGTGTCGTTGGCCGCGGTGGCCGGGGCGCTGGTGTCGAGCCGTGCGGTATTCGGTGAGCGTGCGGTGGTCGTGGCCGACTCCGCCGAGGAAGCACTGGCGCGCCTCGGGGCACTGGCCCAGGGCGAGACCGCGCCCGGTGTGGTGTCCGGCAGCGTCGGCTCGGGTGCTCCGGGCAAGGTGGTGTGGGTGTTCCCGGGCCAGGGTTCGCAGTGGGCGGGCATGGGCCGTGAACTGATGGATGCCTCTCCGGTGTTCGCGGAGCGGATCGCGCAGTGCGCGGCGGCCTTGGAGCCGTATGTGGACTGGTCGCTGGTCGAGGTTCTGCGTGGGGAGACCGCTCCTGAGCTGATGGAGCGCGTGGACGTGCTCCAGCCCGCGAGCTTCGCGGTGATGGTGGGTCTGGCGGCGGTGTGGTCGTCGGTGGGCGTGAAGCCCGATGCGGTGCTGGGGCATTCGCAGGGCGAGATCGCGGCCGCGTGTGTGGCGGGCGCGCTCTCGCTGGAGGACGCGGCGCGGGTGGTGGCGCTGCGGAGCCAGGCCATCGCCAAGGATCTGGCGGGGCGTGGCGGCATGGCCTCGGTCGCGCTGTCCGAGGAAGAGGCCGTGGTCCGGATCGCGCCGTGGGCGGACCGGGTGGAGGTCGCGGCCGTCAACGGGCCGTCCTCCGTGGTGATCGCCGGTGACGCGCAGGCGCTGGACGAGGCCCTTGAGGCCCTGTCGGGCGAGGGTGTCCGGGTTCGTCGGGTTGCGGTGGACTACGCCTCGCACACCCGGCATGTCGAGGACATCCGCGAGGCGCTCGCCGAGACGCTCGCGGGGATCGACGCGCAGGCGCCGAAGGTGCCCTTCTATTCGACCGTCACGGGCACGTGGGTCGAGGACGCCGGTGTCCTGGACGGTGACTACTGGTACCGCAATCTCCGGGGCCAGGTGGGCTTCGGTCCGGCCGTGGCCCACCTGGCCGAGCAGGGCCACGGGGTGTTCGTCGAGGTCAGTGCCCATCCGGTGCTGGTCCAGCCGATCACCGAGACCGCCGACACCACCGGTGGCGACGTCGTGGTGACCGGTTCGCTGCGCCGCGAGGACGGCGGCCTGCGAAGGCTCCTCGCCTCCATGGCCGAGCTCTTCGTCCGCGGTGTCCCGGTGGACTGGAGCAGCGTCCTGCCCGCCGGGGCCGCCTCCGCGCACGTGGAGCTGCCGACCTACGCCTTCGACCACCGGCACTACTGGCTCGAGGCGGCCGAATCGGCCACCGACGCCGCGTCACTGGGTCTGGCCGCCGCCGGTCACCCGCTGCTGGGCGCGGTCGTGAGCATGCCCAACTCGACCGGCCTCATGGCCACGTCGAGCTGGTCGCTCCGGGCTCACCCCTGGCTCGCGGACCACCTGCTGGCCGACACCGTCGTCGTACCGAACGCGGCCCTGGTCGAGCTGTCCATCCGGCTCGGCGACCTGGCCGCCACCCCCGTACTCGACGAACTGACCGTCGACGCGCCCGTCGTGATGCCGCAGCGCGGCAGCCGCAGCGTCCGTGTGATCGTCGGCGAGCCCGACGACGCGCGACGGCGTGCGGTGGAGATCTACTCCCGCGCCGCCGACGCCCCCCTGGACGCGCCGTGGGCGCGCCACGCGCACGGCGCACTGGCTCCCGCCGGATCCGCCGCCACGGAGACGGCCCGGGACTCCGGGCCCGCCACCGAAGTCGCCCTGGACGGCGCCGCCCTCCGTGACGCGGGCCGCTACGGGGTGCACCCCGTCCTGCTGGACGCCGCCGTCCGTACCGTCGTCCCCGCCGGCCACCTCCCGTCCGTGTGGACCGGGGTGTCCCTGCTGGCGTCCGGCGCCTCCGCACTGCAGGTGCGGGCGGGCGGGACCGCCGCGGACGGGACCGGGCTGCGGCTGGCCGACCCCACGGGGCAGCCGGTCATGACCGTCGGAGCGGTGCTCGGCACCCCGTTCTCCCCCGAACGGGCGGGGATCGCCGGCGCGCTGACGCACGACGCCCTGTTCCGCGTCGACTGGACCGCGTGCGCGCTGCCCGCCGCCGCGAGCCCCCTCGACATCGTGACGGTCACGACCGCCGAGGACGTCGCCGCCGCGGCGACCCGGACGGCCGCGACCACCCCCGACGTGCTGCTGTACGAGGCCGCGGCCGCCACGGCCCCGGCCGACGCCGACCCCCGCGCCTCGGTCAACGCGGCGCTGGCCGTGCTCCAGGCCTGGCTGGCGGAACCCGCCCTCGCCGAAACCCGGTTGGCCGTCGTCACCGGGGACTGCGCGGAACTCGACGCGGCCGCCGTGTGGGGCCTGGTGCGCTCGGCGCAGTCGGAGCACCCGGACCGGATCGTCCTGGCGGACCTCGACGACGCCTCCCGGCCGGCGCTGCCGGCCGTGGTCCTGAGCGGCGAACCGCAGATGCGGGTGCGCGGCGGTGTCGCGGAGGTGCCGCGGCTCGTGCGGGTGTCCGTCCCGCCGGCCGGGGCGCTTCCCGAGGCCGGCCGCCAGCCGCGCCCCCTGGACACCGAAGGCACCGTACTGATCACCGGTGGCACCGGGACGCTGGGCGCGATGACGGCCCGGCACCTGGTCACCGCCTACGGGATCAGGCACCTGGTCCTGGCCGGCCGCCGCGGCCACGCACCGGAGCTCCACGAGGAGCTGACCGCGCTGGGGGCCCGCGTCACCATCGCCGCCTGCGACACCTCGGACCGGGCCCAAGTCGAGTCGCTCCTGCGGGAGATACCCGCCGCACACCCGCTCACCGCCGTGGTGCACTCCGCGGGCGTCCTGGACGACGGGGTGCTCACCGAGCTCACCCCGGAGCGCGTCGACACCGTGCTGCGGCCCAAGGTGGACGCGGCGCTGCACCTGCACGAGCTCACCCGCGACCTGGACCTCGCCGCGTTCGTGCTGTACTCCTCGGCGGCGGGCGTCCTGGGCAACCCGGGACAGGCCAACTACGCCGCGGCCAACGCCTGCCTGGACGCGCTGGCCGGACACCGGCGCGGCCTCGGCCTGCCGGCCGTCTCCCTCGCCTGGGGCTACTGGGCGACGGTCAGCGCCATGACCGAGCACCTGAGCGCCGCCGACCTGCGCCGCAACCAGCGCATCGGCATGAGCGGCCTGTCCGCCACCGAGGGCATGGCCCTGCTGGACGCCGCGCTGGGCGGCGCCGAGGCGGGCACCGCCGACACCCTGGTGGCGGCCCGGTTCGACGTGCCCGCGCTGCGGGCGGCGGCGGCCGAGGGTGCTGTTCCGCCGCTGCTGCGCGGTCTGGCCCCGTCGCCGCGGCCGGCCGCCCGCGCCGCCGCTCCGTCCGGGCCGGCGTCCCTGCGGGAGCGCATCGCCGGTCTGGGCGATGCCGAGCAGACCGACACGCTGGTCGAACTGGTCCGGCGGCACGCCGCCGAGGTGCTCGGACACACCACCGCCGATGCCGTCCACGCCGACCGGACCTTCAAGGAGGCCGGATTCGACTCGCTGATGGCGGTGGAGCTGCGCAACAGGCTCGCCGCCGCGACCGGGCTCACTCTCTCCCCGGTGATGGTCTTCGACTATCCGAAGCCCACGACGCTCGCCGACCACCTGCGCGCCAAGCTCTTCGGCGGCACGCGGGAGCTCCCGGCCGAGCCCGTCGCGCCCGCCGTGACGGACGACGAGCCGATCGCGATCGTGGCGATGGCGTGCCGCTTCCCCGCGGGCGTCAACAGCCCCGAGGACCTGTGGCGGGTCGTGGCCGACGGGATCGACGCCGTCACCGAGTTCCCCGACGACCGCGGGTGGGACATCGACCGGCTCTTCAACGCGGATCCCGACCACGCCGGCACCACGTACGTCCGCCACGGCGCCTTCCTCGACGACGCCGCCGGGTTCGACGCCGCGTTCTTCGGCATCTCGCCGAACGAGGCCCTGGCGATGGACCCGCAGCAGCGCCTGCTGCTGGAGACCTCCTGGGAGGCCTTCGAGCGGGCCGCGATCGACCCGACCACGCTGGCCGGTGAGGACGTCGGCGTCTTCGTCGGCGTCAACAGCCACGACTACAGCATGCGGATGCACCAGGCGTCCGGCGTCGAGGGGTTCCGCCTCACCGGCGGCTCCGGAAGCGTCACGTCCGGCCGCATCGCCTACCACCTCGGCTTCGAGGGTCCCGCCCTCACGGTCGACACGGCCTGCTCCTCCTCCCTGGTGGCACTGCACCTCGCGGCGCAGGCGCTGAACCGCGGCGAGTGCTCGATGGCGCTGGCCGGCGGCGTGATGGTGATGGGCACTGTGGAGACCTTCGTCGAGTTCTCCCGGCAGCGCGGCCTGGCGCCCGACGGCCGGTGCAAGGCGTTCGCGGACGGCGCGGACGGCACCGGCTGGTCCGAGGGCGCGGGGCTGCTCCTGGTGGAGCGGCTGTCGGACGCCCGCCGCCGGGGCCACCAGGTCCTCGCGGTGGTCCGCGGCTCGGCCGTGAACCAGGACGGCGCGTCGAACGGCCTGACCGCTCCGAACGGTCCCGCGCAGCAGCGGGTGATCCGCAAGGCCCTGGCCGGCGCCGGGCTCTCCCCGGCGGACGTGGACGCGGTGGAGGCGCACGGCACGGGTACGACGCTCGGCGACCCGATCGAGGCGGAGGCGCTCCTGGCGACCTACGGCCAGGACCGGCAGGGCGACGAGCCGCTGTGGCTCGGGTCCGTGAAGTCGAACCTCGGGCACACGCAGGGTGCCGCCGGTGTCGCGGGCGTGATCAAGATGGTCATGGCCATGCGGCACGGGATGCTCCCCAAGACGCTGCACGTCGACCGTCCCTCGACCCACGTCGACTGGTCCGCCGGAGCCGTGGAACTGCTGACCGAGGCCCGTGACTGGCCGCGCGGCAGCCGGCCCCGCCGGGCCGGGGTGTCCTCCTTCGGGATCGGCGGCACCAACGCGCACGTCGTCCTCGAAGAGGCCCCCGAGCAGCCGACGGCCGCCCTGGCGGAGCCCGCACCGGAGCGCACCGGTGTGCTCCTGCCGGTCCCGGTGTCCGCGCGGACCCCCGCCGGACTGCGCGGCCAGGCCGAGCGGCTCGCCCGGTTCCTCGACGAGCGGCCCGACGTGCGCCTCGCCGACGCCGCCCACGCCCTCGCCACCACGCGCGCCCGGCTCGACCAGCGTGCCGTCGTCCTGGCATCCGACCGGGCACGGCTCGTCGCGGACCTGAGCGCCTTCGGACGCGGCGACGCGAGCCCCGCGGTCGTCTCCGGCACCCCCGCCCCGGGCCGGCTGGCCGTCCTGTTCACCGGACAGGGCAGCCAGTGGGCCGGCATGGGCCGGGAACTCGCCGAGGCCTTCCCGGTCTTCCGCGAGGCCTTCGCCGCCGCCTGCGCCGCCGTGGAGGAGCACCTGCGCGACCACGCGGCGCGCCCGCTGCACGAGGTGGTGTTCGCCGCCCCCGGCTCGCCCGACAGCGAACTCCTCGACCTGACCCTGTACACACAGGGCGCCCTGTTCGCCCTGGAGACCGCGCTGTTCCGGCTCTACGAGTCCTGGGGCGTGCGGCCGGACCTCCTCGCCGGCCACTCGATCGGCGAGATCACCGCCGCGCACGTGTCCGGAGTCCTGACACTGGCCGACGCCGGCAAGCTGGTCGCCGCGCGCGGCCGGCTGATGCAGGCCCTGCCCGAAGGCGGCGCGATGGTCGCCGTCCAGGCGGCCGAGGCCGAGGTGGCGCCGCTGCTGGCCGCGGCGGGCGGCGCGGTCTGCGTGGCGGCGGTCAACGGCCCCGACGCGCTGGTGCTCTCCGGGGTGGAGGACGCCGTGCTCGCCCTCGCCGCCGAACTGGCCGGCCGCGGCCGCAAGACGCGCAGGCTGCAGGTCAGCCACGCCTTCCACTCCCAGCTCATGGAGCCGATGCTCGACGAGTTCCGCACGGTCGCGCAGAGCCTGTCCTACCAGCCGGGCGACCTGCCCGTCGTCTCGACGCTGACGGGCGAGCTCGCCTCGGACGGGCAGCTGGGCGACCCCGGGTACTGGGTCGACCAGGTGCGCGGCGCGGTGCGCTTCAGCGACGCCGTCACCTCACTGAGCGGCCAGGGAGCGACCACGTTCCTGGAGATCGGCCCGGGCGGGGCCCTCGCCGCGATGGCGCTCGGCACGCTCGGCGCACCGGAGCAGAGCTGCATCGCCACCCTGCGCAAGAACAGCGCGGAGGCCGACGACGTCATGACCGCCCTCGCGGAACTGCACGTGCGCGGCGTGGCCCTGGACTGGGCCGCCCTGCTCGGCGTCCCGGCCGCGGCGGCCGGGGCCGAGCTGCCCACCTACGCGTTCCAGCACCAGCGGTACTGGGTCGAGAACGACGAGACCCCGACGGGCGGCGCGGAGGCCCTCGGCGCCGCCAGTGCCCGCCACCCGCTGCTCGGCACCGTCATCGAGCTGCCGGGCGACGACGGCGACGACGGCGTCGTGCTCACCGGCCTGCTGTCGCCGCGCCACCGGAGCCGCTTCGCCGGCCAGGCGGCCGCGGACGGCACCACCGGGGTGCCGGCCGCCGCGCTCCTGGAGATGTTCGTCCGGGCCGCCGACGAGGTGGGCTGCGGAAGCCTCGAACAGATCGTCGTCGAGGCGCCCTTGGCGGTGCCGGAGCACGGCAGCACCCAGGTACGGGTGTCCGTGGACGGCCCCGGTACGGACGGGCGCCGCCGGGCGGCCGTCCACGCCCGGCCCCTCGACCCGCAGCAGGGCCCCTGGACCTGCCACGCACGGGCCGTGCTGGTGCCGGGGATGCCGCAGCCGTCCTTCGACCTGCGGACCTGGTCGGCGCCCGCCGACGGCGAGGCCCTCCTCCCGGGGGCGCCCCGCGTGTGGGAGCAGGACGGGCAGGTCTTCGCGGAGATCGCGCTCGCGGAGGAACCGGCCGACGAAGCCGCCCGGTTCACCCTGCACCCGGCGCTCGTCGACACCGCCTTGCGCGTACTGGACTCCCGTACGGCCGCGGACCAGCCGGCGCCCGGCGCGGGCCGCCGCGACCTGTCCGCCGGCGAAGGCCTCGCCGTGTACGCGGAGGGCGCCGCCTCGCTGCGGCTGCGGATCACCCCGGCCGAGGACGGCCGCCACCTGCTCGAACTCGCGGACGCGTCCGGTGAACCGGTTGCGGCCCTGGGCCCGTTGACCCTGACCGCGACCGCCGCGACCGCCGCGACCGCCGCGACCGCCGCGGACGGCGGCGCCGAAGAGCCCGCCGCCGCGGGCGGGCGTGCGGACGCCGCCGAAGCGCCGCAGCAGGCCTCCGGCGCCGTGACCCGGCGCGTGGTCTCCCGCGGCGAGGGCGCCGGCGACGCGATCGCCGGCCGGCTCGCCGGGCTGGCGTCCGCGGAGCAGCAGCGGGTGCTGCTGGACCTGGTCCGGGAGAGCACCGCGCTCGTCCTCGGCCACCGCGACTCGGACGGCTTCGACGCGGAGCAGTCCTTCAAGAGCCTCGGGTTCGACTCGCTCACCGCGGTCAAGTTCTGCAACCGCATGCGCGACCTCACCGGGATGAACCTGCCCAGCACGCTGGTCTTCGACTACCCGAACCCGGCCGTGCTCGCCGAGCACCTGCGGGCCGAACTGCTCGGCGAGCAGGCGGAGGCGGCCTCCCCGGGCACGGTGGCGTCGGTCTCCGACGAGCCCATCGCGATCGTGGCGATGAGCAGCCGCCTGCCGGGCGGAGCGGACAGCCCCGAGGAACTGTGGAAGCTGGTCGTGGAGCAGCGGGACGCGGTGTCCGGCTTCCCGCTCGACCGCGACTGGGACCTCGAAGGGCTGTACCACCCGGACCCGGCACACCCGGGCACCAGCTACACCCGCTCGGGCGGGTTCCTCCACGAGGCCGCGCAGTTCGACGCCGGGCTCTTCGGGATCTCCCCGCGCGAGGCCCTGGCGATGGACCCCCAGCAGCGGCTGCTGCTGGAGACCTCCTGGGAGGCGCTGGAGCGGGCGGGCATCGACCCGCTGTCCGTCAGGGGCCGCGACATCGGCGTCTTTACCGGAATCGTCCACCACGACTACGTGACGCGGCTCCACCAGGTGCCCGAGGACGTCCAGGGCTACCTGATGACCGGTACGGCGGCCAGCGTGGCCTCGGGCCGCGTGTCGTACGTGTTCGGCTTCGAGGGTCCGGCGGTCACCGTGGACACCGCCTGCTCCTCGTCGCTCGTGGCGATGCACCTGGCGGCCCAGTCGCTGCGCCAGGGCGAGTGCTCGATGGCGCTGGCCGGCGGCGCGACGGTGATGGCCAGCCCGGACGCCTTCATGGAGTTCTCGCGGCAGCGCGGCCTGTCCGCCGACGGCCGCTGCAAGGCCTTCTCCTCCGCTGCCGACGGCACCGGCTGGGCCGAGGGCGTGGGCGTGGTCGTCCTGGAGCGGCTGTCGGTGGCGCGTGAGCGCGGCCACCGGGTGCTGGCCGTACTGCGCGGCAGCGCGGTCAACCAGGACGGCGCGTCCAACGGCCTGACCGCCCCGAACGGCCCCTCGCAGCAGCGGGTCATCCGCAAGGCGCTGGACACGGCGGGACTCACCCCGGCGGACGTGGACGTCGTGGAGGCCCACGGGACCGGTACGGCCCTGGGCGACCCGATCGAAGCGCAGGCGCTGCTCGCCACCTACGGCCAGGGCCGCGACCCGGAGCAGCCGCTGTGGCTGGGCTCCCTGAAGTCGAACATCGGTCACACGCAGGCCGCCGCGGGTGTGGCGGGTGTGATCAAGATGGTCATGGCGATGCAGCACGGGGTCATGCCCGCCACGCTGCACGTGGAGGAGCCCACCAGCCAGGTGGACTGGTCCGCGGGCGCGGTGGAACTGCTGACGCAGGCGCGGGAGTGGCAGCGGGCCGGCCGTCCGCGCCGGGCCGCGGTCTCCTCCTTCGGAGCCAGCGGCACGAACGCGCACCTGATCCTCGAAGAGGCGCCCGCCGAGGAGGCGGAGCCCCTCGCGCAGGAGCGGACGCCCGCCGCGGTGGTCCCGCTGGTGGTGTCGGCGCGCAGCGCCGGCTCCCTGGCCGGCCAGGCCGGACGGCTCGCGGCGTACGTCGAGGGCGCCGAAGGCGCTCCGCTGGCGGCGGTGGCCGGGACGCTGGTCTCGGGTCGTGCGGTGCTGGGCGAGCGGGCGGTCGTGGTGGCCGGCTCGGAACAGGAGGCGCTGGCCGGGCTCAAGGCACTGGCCCGCGGCGAGAGTGCCCCCGGTGTCGTCTCCGGCAGCGCCGGATCGGGCAAGCCGGGCAAGCTCGTGTGGGTGTTCCCGGGCCAGGGTTCGCAGTGGGCCGGGATGGGCCGTGAACTGATGGATGCCTCCCCGGTGTTCGCGGAGCGGATCGCGCAGTGTGAGGCGGCCCTGGAGCCGTACGTGGACTGGTCGCTGACCGAGGTCCTGCGCGGCGAGAGCGCCCCCGAGCTCATCGAGCGGGTCGACGTCCTGCAGCCGGCCAGCTTCGCCGTCATGGTGGGCCTGGCGGCCGTGTGGCGCTCCGTGGGGGTCGAGCCGGCCGCCGTGCTCGGCCACTCCCAGGGCGAGATCGCCGCCGCCTGTGTCGCCGGGGCGCTGTCCCTGGACGACGCGGCGCGCGTGGTCGCCCTGCGCAGCCAGGTCATCGCCGACGACCTGGCCGGGCGCGGCGGGATGGCCTCGGTCGCGCTGAGCGCGGACGCGGCCGTCGCACGGCTCGCGCCGTGGGCGGACCGGGTCGAGGTGGCCGCGGTCAACGGCCCCGCCTCGGTGGTCGTCGCCGGTGACGCCGAGGCGCTGGACGAGGCGCTGGAAGCCCTGTCGGGCGAAGGCGTCCGGGTCCGGCGGGTCGCGGTGGACTACGCCTCGCACACCCGGCACGTGGAGGACGTCCGCGAGAAGCTGGCAGAAGCGCTGGCCGGGATCGACGCACAGGCGCCGAAGGTGCCGTTCTACTCCACTGCCACCGGTAGCTGGGTGGCGGACGCCGGCGTCCTCGACGGCGGGTACTGGTACCGCAACCTGCGGGGCCAGGTGGGCTTCGGGCCGGCCGTGGCCGACCTGATGGGCCAGGGCCACGGGGTGTTCGTGGAGGTCAGCGCCCACCCCGTGCTGGTCCAGCCGATCACCGAGACCGCCGACGCCACCGACACCGACGCGGTGGTCACCGGTTCGCTGCGCCGCGAGGACGGCGGCCTGCGACGGCTGCTGGCCTCGATGGCCGAGCTGTTCGTCCGCGGTGTCGCCGTGGACTGGACCGGAGTCCTGCCGCCGACGGCGCAGCCCCGGCGCGTGGACCTGCCGACCTACGCCTTCGACCGCCAGCGCTACTGGCTGCAGGAAGCGGAAGCGGCCGGCGCGGCAGCCGACGCGGCCGAGGGCGCGGACTCCGACTTCTGGGCGGCCGTCGAGCAGGCCGACCTGGACTCGCTCGGCGAGCTGCTGGAGATGGCCTCGACCGACGAACGCACCGCGCTGGGCACCGTCGTTCCCGTGCTGGCCGAGTGGCGGGGAAGGCGCCGCGAGAGGTCGACCGCGGAGAAGCTGCGCTACCACGTCACCTGGCAGCCGCTCGATCGCGAGGCCGCCGGTGTGCCGGGCGGCCGCTGGCTGGTCGTCGTACCGTCCGAACGCGCTGCCGGCGGCGCGGCCGACACCCTTCTGGAGGAGCTGGCCGGTCTCGGACTCGGCACGGTCCTGATGGAGGTCGGCGAGTCCGAGCGGACCCGCAAGCGGCTCGCGGAGCGGCTGGCCGACGTGCTGGCCGAACACGACCTGACCGGTGTGCTGTCCCTGCTCGCCATGGACCAGCAGACGGGCAGCGGCCCCAGCGACCCGACCGCGGTCGCGGCGCCGACGCTCGCGCTGATCCAGGCCCTGGGCGACAACCTCGTCACGCAGCCCCTGTGGTGCCTGACCAGGGGCGCGGTGAACATCGGCATCCACGACACCCTCACCTCACCGGTGCAGGCGTCGCTGTGGGGCCTCGGCCGCGCCGCCGCGCTGGAACGCCTCGACCGCTGGGGCGGCCTGGTCGACCTGCCCGTCGCGACCGACCCGCGCACGGCCCAGTACCTGCTCGGAGTGCTGAACTCCGCCGCGGGTGAGGACCAGCTCGCGGTCCGGCGGTCGGGCGTGTACACCCGCAGGCTGGTGCGCAAGCCCGTACCGGAGTCCACCGCCGACAGCGGCTGGCAGCCCCGGGGCACCGTCCTGGTGACCGGTGGCGCCGAAGGACTCGGCAAGCACGTGTCGGTCTGGCTCGCCCAGGCCGGCGTGGACCGGCTCCTCATCACGACCACCGCGCAGGCGGCGGACGGATGCCTGCCGGAGCTGCGGGCCGAACTGGCCGGGCTGGGCCTCGCCACCGCGGTGGAGTCCTGCGCGGACTCCGACCGGGACGCGATCGCGCGGCTGGTCGCCGAGTCGGCCGCCGAGCAGCCGGTCACGGCCGTGGTGCACGCCGCCGACGTCCAGCAGACCAGTTCCATCGACGACACCGGCGCGGACGACCTCGCCGAGGTGTTCGCGGCCAAGGTGGACACGGCCGTATGGCTGGACGAGCTGTTCGAGCACACGCCGCTCGACGCGTTCGTCGTGTTCTCCTCGATCGCGGGTGTGTGGGGCGGCGGCGGCCAGGGTCCGTCCGGAGCGGCCAACGCCGTCCTGGACGCCCTGATCGAGTGGCGCCGGGCCCGCGGGCTGAGGGCGACGTCGATCGCCTGGGGCGCCCTCGACCAGATCGGCGTGGGCATGGACGAGGCGGCCCTCGCGCAACTGCGCCGCCGCGGCGTCCTTCCCATGGGCCCCCAGCTGGCGGTGACCGCGATGGTGCAGGCGGTGCGCGGCAACGAGAAGTTCGTGGCCGTGGCCGACATGGACTGGGGTGCGTTCATCCCCGCCTTCACCTCGGTGCGCACCAGCCCCCTGTTCGCCGACCTGCCCGAGGCACGGCAGGCGCTCCAGGCGCTGCAGGGCGACGGCGAGAGCAGCGAGGCCGCCTCGTCCCTCGCCGACTCCCTGCGGGGGGTCGCGGAGACCGAGCAGAACCGCATCCTGCTCCGGCTGGTACGCGGCCATGCCTCGACCGTCCTCGGCCACAGCGGGGCGGAGGGCATCGGCCCGCGCCAGGCCTTCCAGGAGGTCGGCTTCGACTCGCTCGCGGCCGTCAACCTCCGCAACAGCCTCAACGGGGCCACCGGACTGCGGCTGCCCGCGACGCTGATCTTCGACTACCCCACGCCGGAAGCGCTGGTCGGCTACCTGCGCACCGAACTTCTCCGGGAGGCCGACGACGGCCTGGACGAGCGGGAGGACGAACTCAGGCAAATCCTGGCGTCCGTGCCGTTCGCCCGGTTCAAGGAGGCCGGCGTACTGGACACCCTCCTCGGCCTCGCCGAGGCGGACGCGGACGCGGATGCGGACGCGCCGGAAGCGGAACCGTCGGCGGCAGACGCCGACGTGGAACTGATCGACGCCATGGACGTTGCCGATCTGGTGCAACGGGCCCTGGGCAAGACGAGCTGATCGCCTGTGAACGAATCGTGGAGGATGGATATGTCGGCGCCCGACCAGCAGGTCGTTGAGGCACTGCGTGCCTCGCTGAAGGAGAACGCCCGGCTTCAGCAGGAGAACAGCACACTCGTCGCGGCAGCCTCGGAGCCCATCGCGATCGTGTCCATGGCCTGCCGCTACGCCGGTGGGATCCGCGGCCCGGAGGACTTCTGGCGGGTGGTGTCCGAGGGCACCGACGTCTACTCCACCTTCCCCGAGGACCGCGGCTGGGACGTCGAGGGCCTCTACCACCCGGACCCGGACAACCCCGGCACGACGTACGTCCGCGAGGGCGCCTTCCTGCGCGACGCGGCGCAGTTCGACGCCGGGTTCTTCGGGATCTCGCCGCGCGAGGCCCTGGCCATGGACCCCCAGCAGCGCCAGCTGCTCGAAGTGTCCTGGGAGACCTTCGAGCGGGCCGGCATCGACCCCCACTCGGTGCGGGGCAGCGACATCGGCATGTTCGCCGGAGTCGTGCACCAGGACTACGCGCCGGACCTCAGCGGGTTCGAGGGCTACCTCAGCCTGGAGCGCGCCCTGGGCACCGCCGGCGGCGTCGCCTCCGGCCGCGTCTCCTACACCCTCGGCCTCGAAGGCCCCGCGGTGACGGTCGACACCATGTGCTCCTCCTCCCTGGTCGCGATCCACCTCGCGGCGCAGGCGCTGCGCCGCGGCGAGTGCTCGATGGCCCTCGCGGGCGGCTCCACGGTGATGGCGACCCCCGGCGGCTTCGTCGGCTTCGCACGCCAGCGCGCCCTCGCCTTCGACGGCCGCTGCAAGTCCTATGCCGCCGGAGCCGACGGCTCCGGCTGGGCCGAGGGCGTCGGCGTGGTCCTGCTGGAGCGGCTGTCGGTGGCGCGCGAGCGCGGCCACCAGGTGCTGGCCGTCATCCGCGGCAGCGCCGTGAACCAGGACGGCGCGTCCAACGGCCTGACCGCCCCCAACGGCCCCTCGCAGCAGCGGGTCATCCGCAAGGCGCTGGAGAGCGCGGGCCTCACCCCGGCCGACGTGGACGCGGTCGAGGGCCACGGCACGGGCACCGTGCTCGGCGACCCCATCGAGGCGCAGGCGCTCCTGGCCACCTACGGCCAGGGCCGGGACCCCGAGCAGCCGCTGTGGCTCGGCTCGGTCAAGTCCGTCATCGGGCACACGCAGGCGGCGTCCGGCGTCGCCGCCGTGATCAACATGGTCCAGGCGCTGCGGCACAAGACCCTCCCCAAGACCCTCAACGTGGACGCGCCGACCCCCCAGGTCGACTGGTCCGCGGGCGCGGTCGAGCTGCTCACCGAGTCGCGGGAGTGGCCGGAGAACGGCCGTCCGCGCCGCGCCGGCGTCTCCGCCTTCGGAGCCAGCGGCACGAACGCGCACATGATCCTGGAAGAGGCGCCCGCCGAGGAGGCGCAGACCGCCGCGGCCCAGGCGCAGCCCTCCGGCGTGGTCCCGCTGGTGGTGTCGGCGGGGACCGCCACCTCGCTGGCGGCGCAGGCCGGGCGACTGGCCGCCTTCGTCGAGGACGCGGCCGAGGTGCCGCTGGCCGACGTGGCCGGGACGCTGGTCGCGGGCCGCGCCGTACTGGGCGAGCGCGCGGTGGTGCTCGCCGGTTCGAACGAGGAGGCACTGGCCGGGCTCCAGGCCCTGGCGCGCGGCGAGAACGCGGCCGGCGTGGTGACCGGCTCGGGCACCCCGGGCAAGGTCGTCTGGGTGTTCCCCGGGCAGGGCTCGCAGTGGGCCGGCATGGGCCGTGAACTGCTCGACTCCTCCCCGGTCTTCGCCGCCCGGATCGCCGAGTGCGCGGCCGCGCTGGAACGCTGGGTCGACTGGTCCCTGATCGACGTGCTGCGCGGCGACGCCGCGCCCGAACTCCTGGACCGGGTCGACGTCCTTCAGCCGGCGAGCTTCGCCGTCATGGTCGGTCTGGCCGCGGTGTGGTCGTCCGTGGGTGTCGAGCCCGACGCGGTGCTCGGCCACTCCCAGGGCGAGATAGCCGCCGCCTGCGTGTCGGGTGCGCTCTCCCTGGAGGACGCCGCCCGCGTGGTGGCCCTGCGCAGCCAGGCCATCGCCGGGCAGCTGGCCGGCCGCGGCGGCATGGCCTCGGTCGCGCTGACCGAGGAAGAGGCCGTCGCACGGCTGGAGCGCTGGGCGGACCGGGTCGAGGTCGCCGCAGTCAACGGGCCCTCGTCCGTGGTGATCGCCGGTGACGCCGAGGCCCTGGACGACGCGCTGGACGCCCTGGAGGACCAGGGCGTCCGGATCCGCCGGGTGGCCGTGGACTACGCCTCGCACACCCGCCACGTCGAGGACATCCGCGGCGCGCTCGCCGAGGCGCTGGCCGGGGTCGGCGCGCAGGCCCCGAGGATTCCGTTCTACTCCACCGTCACCGGCACCTGGGTGGAGGACGCCGACGTCCTCGACGCCGGGTACTGGTACCGCAACCTGCGCGGACAGGTCCGCTTCGGCCCGGCCGTGGCCGAGCTGATCGAGCAGGGCCACGGCGTGTTCGTGGAGGTCAGCGCCCACCCGGTGCTGGTCCAGCCGATCACCGAGGCCGTCGACAAGGCCGACACCGCCACCGGTGTCGTGGTGACGGGCTCCCTGCGGCGCGAGGACGGCGGCCTGCGCCGCCTGCTCGCCTCGATGGCCGAGCTGTTCGTCCGCGGTGTGGCCCTGGACTGGGCCCCCGTCCTGCCCGGCGGCGCGGCCGCCCGGCGCGTGGACCTGCCGACGTACGCCTTCGACCACCAGCACTACTGGATCGAGATGGGCGGTTCGGTCACGGACGCGGCCTCGCTCGGCCTCACCGGCGCCGATCACCCGCTGCTCGGCGCTGTGGTGCAGCTGCCGCAGTCCGACGGCCTGGTCTTCACCTCGCGGCTGTCGCTGCGCACCCACCCCTGGCTCGCCGGCCACGCCATCGGCGGCGTGGTGATCATCCCCGGCACGATGTACGTCGACCTCGCGGTCCGCGCAGGTGACGAGTTCGGCTACGGAGTCCTCGAGGAACTCGTCATCGAGGCACCGCTGGTGCTGCCCGAGCAGGGCGGCGTGCGGCTGCAGGTCGCGGTCGGCAGCCCCAACGCGACCGGCTCGCGCACGGTGGACGTGTACTCCCAGCGCGAGGACGCCGCCGGCGAGGGCGGCGCAAGCGAGTGGACGCGGCACGCCACCGGACTCCTCGCGGAGTCCTCCGCCAAGCGGACGACGGCGCAGGCGTTCGACTTCGCCGCCTGGCCGCCGCCGGGCGCGGAGCCCGTCGAGGTCGGGACCTTCTACACCGACCTCCTGGAGCGCGGCTACGCGTACGGCTCGGCCTTCCAGGGCCTGCGGGCCGTGTGGCGGCGCGGCGACGAGGTCTTCGCCGAGGCCGTCCTGCCCGAGGAGCAGCGCGATGAGGCCGGCAAGTACGGCATGCACCCCGCGCTGCTGGACGCCGCCCTGCACACCAACGCCTTCGCCAACCCGGACGACGACCGCCAGGTGCTGCCGTTCGCGTGGAACGGGCTGCTGCTGCACGCCGTCGGTGCCTCGGCACTGCGGGTGCGCGTGGCCCCCTGCGGCCCGGACGCGCTGTCGTTCCAGGCCGCCGACGAGACCGGCGACATGGTCCTCACCATGGACTCGCTGGTGTCCCTGCCCGTGTCCACCGACCAGTTGGGCGCCGCGGCGGGCGACGAGAGCCGCGACTCCCTGTTCGGGGTGGAGTGGACCGAGCTGCCCGCGGCGCAGGGCACCGAGCCGGCGCCGTCCTGGGCGCCGGTGTCCGCCGCCGCCGACGTGGAGGCCCTGGCCGGGAGCGCGGCAGTCCCGGCCGTGGCCGTCCTGCAGGCCGTCGCCGGCGCCGACGGCGAGGACGCCGCCCTCGCCCTGACCTCCCGCGTCCTGGGCGTCGTCCAGGCGTGGCTGGCCGGGACCGGGCTGGAGGAGTCGCGGCTGGTCGTCCTGACCCGCGGCGCCGTCCCCGCCGGTGACGGCACGGTCACCGACCCGGCCGGCTCCGCCGTGTGGGGCCTGGTGCGCGCCGCGCAGGCCGAGAACCCCGACCGGATCATCCTGATCGACACCGACCCGGCGTCCGCCGACGCGCCGGAGTCCGTCCTGCGCACGGTGCTCGGACCGGTGCTCGCCGGCGGAGAACCGCAGGCAGCGGTCCGCGGCACGGCCCTGTCCGCCCCCCGGCTCGTCCGGGCCGGCGGCGAGGTCCCCGACGTCCCCGCGGTCTTCGGAGCCGAAGGGACCGTCCTGGTCACCGGCGGTACCGGCGCCCTGGGCGCCCTGGTGGCCCGTCACCTGGTCACCCGGCACGGTGTCCGGCACCTCGTGCTGGCCGGCCGCCGGGGCCCGGCCGCCGAGGGCGCCCGGGAACTCGTCGCCGAACTCACCGGGCTGGGCGCCGCGGTGTCGGTCGTGGCCTGCGACGTGTCCGACCGCGCCCAGGTCGAGGCCGCACTGGCCGCCGTACCCGCCGAGCACCCCCTGACCGGTGTGGTGCACATGGCCGGCGTGCTGGACGACGGAGTGATCGCGACCCTGACCCCGGAGCGGCTGGCCGGCGTCTTCGCGCCGAAGGTCGACGCGGTGCGCCACCTCGACGAGCTGACCCGCGGCCTGGACCTCGACGCGTTCGTCGTGTTCTCCTCCGCCGCCTCGCTCATGGGGTCGGCCGGCCAGGGCAACTACGCGGCGGCGAACGCCTTCCTGGACGGCCTGATGGCCGGCCGCCGCCAGGCGGGCCTGCCGGGCCTCTCGCTGGCCTGGGGCCTGTGGGAGCAGACCAACGGCCTGACCGCCCACCTCAGCGCCGTCGACCAGGCGCGCATGAGCCGCGGCGGTGTGCTGGCGATGACGCCGGCCGAGGGCCTGCACATCCTCGACGTCGGCCTGCACGCCGACCAGGCACTGCTGGTCCCGATCAAGCTGGACCTGAAGGCCATGCGGAGCCAGGCGGCGGCCGGCGGGGGAGTCCCGCACCTGCTGCGCGGACTGGTCCGCGCGGGCCGGCGCACGGCGCGGGCGGCCTCCGGCGACAGCAGCGGACTGGTCCGCCGCCTCGCCGGGCTGGCCCAGGCCGAGCAGGAGAGCCTCCTGCTGACCATCGTCCAGGACGAGGCGAGCGCCGTACTGGGCTTCAGCGGACCCGAACTGGCGCAGGGGACCAAGGGGTTCAGCGACATCGGCTTCGACTCGCTGACCGCCGTCGAGCTGCGCAACCGGCTCAGCGCGGCGACCGGCGTGAAGCTGCCGGCCACGCTGATCTTCGACTACCCCACCCCCGTGGTCCTCGCCCGCCACCTGCGCGAGGAGCTCGGTGACGCGGCGGACGGCACCGCCCCCGCCTCGGCCGCGGTGGTCGCCGCCGACCCCGACGAGCCGATCGCGATCGTCGGCATGGCCTGCCGCCTGCCGGGCGGTGTCGCGGGTCCCGAGGACCTGTGGCAGCTGCTGCAGGAGCGCCGCGAGGGCATGACGGCCTTCCCCGACGACCGCGGCTGGGACCTGGAGGGCCTCTACGACCCGAACCCCGACAGCGCGGGCACCTCCTACACCACCAAGGGCGGATTCCTCCACGAGGCCGCGCAGTTCGACGCCGGGTTCTTCGGGATCTCGCCGAACGAGGCCCTCGCCATGGACCCGCAGCAGCGGCTGCTGCTGGAGGCCTCCTGGGAGGCTCTGGAGCGGGCCGGCATCGACCCGACCGCGGCCCAGGGCAGCAACATCGGCGTCTTCTCCGGCGTCTCCATCCACGACTACGTCGAGTCCCTCACCAACGTGCCCGCCGAGCTCGAAGGCTTCGTCACGACCGCCACGGCGGGAAGCGTCGCCTCGGGCCGCGTCTCGTACGCCTTCGGTTTCGAGGGTCCGGCGGTGACGGTGGACACGGCCTGCTCCTCCTCGCTGGTGGCGATGCACCTGGCCGCGCAGGCCCTGCGGCAGGGCGAGTGCTCCATGGCCCTCGCCGGCGGTGTCGCCGTCATGGGCTCGCCGATCGGAGTCCTCGGCATGTCCCGGCAGCGCGGCCTGGCCGGCGACGGCCGCTGCAAGGCGTACGGGGACGGAGCGGACGGCACGGTGCTCTCCGAGGGCGTCGCGCTGGTCGTGCTCGAGCGGCTGTCGGTGGCGCGTGAGCGCGGCCACCGGGTGCTGGCCGTACTGCGCGGCAGCGCGGTCAACCAGGACGGCGCCTCCAACGGCCTGACCGCCCCCAACGGTCCCTCGCAGCAGCGCGTGATCCGCAAGGCCCTCGACAGTGCGGGCCTGTCCCCGTCCGACGTGGACGTGGTCGAGGGGCACGGCACCGGCACGGCGCTGGGCGACCCGATCGAAGCGCAGGCCCTGCTGGCCACCTACGGCCGGGACCGGAACCCGGAGCAGCCGCTGTGGCTGGGCTCCCTGAAGTCCAACATCGGTCACACGCAGGCCGCCGCCGGCGTCGCCGGTGTCATCAAGATGGTGCAGGCGCTGCGCCACGGGGTCATGCCCGCCACGCTCCACGCGGACGAGCCCTCGAAGAAGGTGGACTGGTCCGAGGGCGCCATCGAGCTGCTGACCGAAGCGCGGGAGTGGCCGCGCGGCGGCCGTCCGCGCCGCGTGGGCGTGTCCTCGTTCGGCATCAGCGGAACGAACGCCCACCTCATCCTGGAAGAGGCGCCCGCCGACCCGGCGGAGTCCCTCTCGGCGGAGCAGGCGCCCGCGGGTGTCGTGCCCCTGGTGGTGTCGGCGCGCAGCGCCGCTTCCCTGGCCGGCCAGGCCGAGCGGCTGGCGGCGTTCATCGAGGGCGCCGACGGGGTGTCGCCGGCGGACATCGCCGGGGCCCTGCTGTCGGACCGTACGGTCTTCGGCGAGCGTGCGGTGGTCGTGGCCGAATCCGGTGCGGAGGCGCTGGCCGGCCTCCAGGCGCTGGCGCGCGGCGAGAGCGCGGCCGGTGCCGTCTCCGGCAGCGCCGGCTCGGGTGCCCCGGGCAAGGTGGTCTGGGTGTTCCCGGGCCAGGGTTCGCAGTGGGCGGGCATGGGCCGTGAACTGATGGATGCCTCTCCGGTGTTCGCGGAGCGGATCGCGCAGTGCGCGGCGGCTCTGGAGCCGTATGTGGACTGGTCGCTGGTCGAGGTTCTGCGTGGGGAGAGCGCTCCTGAGCTGATGGAGCGCGTGGACGTGCTCCAGCCCGCGAGCTTCGCGGTGATGGTGGGTCTGGCGGCGGTGTGGTCCTCCGTGGGCGTGAAGCCCGATGCGGTGCTGGGGCATTCGCAGGGTGAGATCGCGGCCGCCTGTGTGGCGGGCGCGCTCTCGCTGGAGGACGCCGCTCGTGTGGTGGCGCTGCGCAGCCAGGCCATCGCCAAGGATCTGGCCGGCCGCGGCGGCATGGCCTCGGTCGCGCTGTCCGAGGAAGAGGCCGTCGCGCGGATCGCGCCGTGGGCGGACCGGGTGGAGGTCGCGGCCGTCAACGGGCCGTCCTCCGTGGTGATCGCCGGTGACGCGCAGGCGCTGGACGAGGCCCTTGAGGCCCTGTCCGCCGGCGGTGTCCGGGTTCGTCGGGTCGCGGTGGACTACGCCTCGCACACCCGGCACGTCGAGGACATCCGCGAGGCGCTCGCCGAAACGCTCGCGGGGATCGGGGCGCAGGCGCCGAAGGTGCCCTTCTACTCGACCGTGACCGGCGGTTGGATCGCCGACGCCGGGATCCTGGACGGCGGCTACTGGTACCGCAACCTGCGGGCGCAGGTGGGCTTCGGCCCGGCGGTGGTGGAGCTGCTCGGCCAGGGCCACGGGGTGTTCGTGGAGGTCAGCGCCCACCCGGTGCTGGTCCAGCCGATCGCCGAAACCGTCGACACCACCGGCGGCGACGTCGTAGTGACCGGTTCGCTGCGCCGCGAGGACGGCGGCCCGCGCCGCCTGCTCGCCTCCATGGCCGAGCTGTTCGTCCGCGGTATCGCGCTCGACTGGAACGCCGTGCTCCCGCAGACGGCCTCCCGGCGCGTGGACCTGCCGACCTACGCCTTCGACCACCAGCACTACTGGCTCCAGCTGGCCGAGTCGGCCACCGACGCCGCGTCGCTGGGCCAGGTGACGGCCGACCACCCGCTGCTGGGTGCGGTGGTCCAGCTGCCGCAGTCCGACGGGCTGGTCTTCACCTCGCGGCTCTCGCTGCGCACGCACCCCTGGCTCGCCGACCACACCGTCGGCGGCGTGGCGCTCCTCCCGGCCACCGTGCTGGTGGAGCTGGCCGTGCGCGCCGGCGACGAGGCCGGATACGGGCTCCTGGAGGAGCTGGCGATCGAGGCCCCGCTGGTCGTGCCCGAGCACGGCGGCGTACGCGTCCAGGTCGCGGTGGGCGGTCCGGGTGAGGCCGGTGCGCGGACCGTGGAGGTGTACTCGCTGCGCGAGGACGCCGTCGGTGCGGACGCGTGGACGCGGCACGCCAGGGGTGTGCTGGCGGAGTCGGCCCGGGCCGGCGGCGCCGGTAGCGGGTTCGACTTCGCGGCCTGGCCGCCGGCCGGTGCCCAGCCAGTGGAGATCGAGGGCTTCTACCCCGGCCTGGCCGGGCGCGGCTACGCGTACGGTCCGGCGTTCCAGGGCGTGCGGGCGGTGTGGCGTCGCGGCGAGGAGCTCTTCGCCGAGGTCGCCCTGTCCGAGGAACTGCGCAAGGACGCCGACCGGTTCGGCCTGCACCCCGCGCTGCTGGACGCGGCCCTCCAGGCCGGGACGATCGACGTCGCGGTCGCGGAAACCGGTACGGTGCGCCAGGCGCTCGACTGGAACGGCCTGGTGCTGCACGCCGTGGGCGCCTCGGCGCTGCGGGTGCGGCTGGCCCCGGCCGGCCCGGACACGCTCTCGGTCGAGGCGGCCGACGAGACCGGCGGCCTGGTCCTGACCCTGGAGTCGCTGGTCTCCGGGTCGGTGTCCGTCGAGCAGCTGGACACCGCGGCGGACACGGCCGTCGCCAACTCCCTGTACGGAGTGGAGTGGGCCGAGCTGTCCCTGGCGGAGGGGTCCGACCCCTCCCCGTGGTGGGTGCCGGTGGCCACGGCCGAGGACGTCGCGGCCCTCGCCGAGGGCGCCGAGGTCCCGGCGGTCGCGCTGCTGGAAGCGGTCGGCGCAGCCGGCGACGACGCGGCCCTGGCCCTGTCCACCCGCGTGCTGGCGGTCGTCCAGGCGTGGCTGGCCACGACCGGGCTGGAGGAGTCGCGGCTCGTCGTGGCGACCCGCGGCGCGGTTCCCGCCGGTGACGGCGCGGTGAGCGACCCGGCCGGCTCGGCCGTCTGGGGTCTCATCCGTGCCGCCCAGGTCGAGAACCCGGGCCGGATCGTCCTGCTCGACACCGACCCCGCCGCCGAAGGCAATGTGGAACTGGTACTCGGCACGGTGCTCGCGAGCGACGAGCCGCAGGTCGCCGTCCGGGGCACCGCCCTCTCCGCGCCCCGGCTGGTCCGGGCGGGCGGAGAAGCCGCGCAGGCTCCCGCGGTGTTCGGACCGGAAGGCACGGTCCTGATCACGGGCGGAACCGGGGCGCTGGGCGCCCTGGTGGCCCGCCACCTCGTCACCCGGCACGGCGTACGGAGCCTGGTGCTGGCCGGCCGTCGCGGTGCCGATGCCGAGGGCGCGCAGGCACTTGTCGCCGAGCTCACCGAGCAGGGCGCTGCCGTATCGGTGGCCGCCTGCGACGTGTCCGACCGCGACCAGGTGCGCTCCCTGCTGGCCTCGGTCCCGGCCGAGCACCCGCTGACCGGTGTGGTGCACACCGCGGGTGTACCGGACGACGCCGTGATCACGGCGCTGACGCCGGAGCAGCTGGCCACGGTGTTCGCCCCGAAGGTGGACGCGGTGCGCCACCTCGACGAGCTGACCCGCGGCCTGGACCTCGACGCCTTCGTGGTCTTCTCCTCCGCGGCCGCGCTCATGGGGTCGGCCGGCCAGGGCAACCAGGCGGCTGCGAACGCCTTCCTGGACGGCCTGATGGCCGCCCGCCGCGCGGCGGACCTGCCCGGCCAGTCGCTCGCCTGGGGCCAGTGGCAGCAGCCCGCCGGGACCGGCGGCCTGCGCCTCGCGGCCGCGGAGGGCACGGAGCTCTTCGACGCCGCCGTCGGGTCCGGTCAGGCACTGCTGGTGCCGATCAAGCTGGACCTGCGGACCCTGCGCACCCAGGCAGCGGCCGGCGGGGAAGTCCCGCACCTGCTGCGCGGCCTGGTCCGCGCGGGCCGGCAGGTGGCGCGGACGGCCACCGCCACGGACGGCGGGCTGCTCCGCCGCCTGGCCGGGCTCGCCGCCGCGGAACAGGAGGAACTGCTCCTCGACCTGGTCCGTGCCCAGGCAGCCGTCGTACTCGGCCACGCCGGGCCCGACGGAGTGGGCGCCGACACGGCGTTCAAGGAAGCGGGATTCGACTCCCTCACATCGGTGGCACTGCGCAACGGGCTGTGCGAATCGACCGGACTGAAGCTTCCGGCCACGCTGATCTTCGACTACCCGACCCCGCTGGCCCTTGCCCGGCACCTGCACCACGAACTGCTCCCGGACGGCGGCTCGACGGACTCGGACGTGGACGAGGAGCGGCTGCGCAACGCACTCGCCTCTCTCCCGCTCGCCCGGTTCCGGGAGGCCGGATTGATGGATGCCCTGGTCAAGCTGGTCGCCCTCGGCGACGGCGATCTGGAAACCGACGCTGTCGACGAGCCCGGCGCGGGAGCGGCGATCGCCGATCTCGACGTCGACGATCTCGTCTCCATGGCGCTCGGCGACTGAAGTCCTTCGAAACCGCGAAATGATTGGGGCAGTTAAGTGAGTGCGTCGTATGAAAAGGTCGTCGAGGCGCTGAGGAAGTCGCTCGAAGAGGTCGGTTCGCTGAAGAAGCAGAACCGCCAGCTCCTCGGCGCTTCCCGCGAGCCGATAGCGATCGTGGGCATGGCGTGCCGTTTGCCGGGTGGCGTTGCGGGGCCGGAGGACTTGTGGCGCCTGGTGGCCGAGGGCGGGGACGCGATGACGTCCTTCCCCGACGACCGCGGCTGGGACCTGGAGGGTCTCTTCGACCCGGACCCCGACCACGCGGGCACCTCCTACACCAGCCAGGGCGGATTCCTCCACGAGGCTCCGCAGTTCGACGCGGGGTTCTTTGGGATCTCGCCGCGTGAGGCCCTCGCCATGGACCCCCAGCAGCGGCTGCTGCTGGAGACGTCCTGGGAGGCCCTGGAGGCGGCCGGCATCAACCCGGTCTCGCTGAAGGGAAGCGACGTCGGCGTGTTCTCCGGCACGTCCACCCAGGGCTACGGGGCCGGCGCGGACGCGCCGGAGGCCGAGGGCTTCGGGGTCACGGGAACGCTGTCGAGCGTGGCCTCGGGCCGTGTGTCGTACGTGCTCGGCCTCGAAGGCCCGGCGGTCACCGTGGACACGGCGTGCTCGTCCTCCCTGGTCGCGATGCATCTCGCGGCGCAGGCGCTCCGTCAGGGCGAGTGCTCGATGGCGCTCGCCGGCGGTGCGACCGTCATGGCCACGCCCGGCGCCTTCGTGGAGTTCTCCCGCCAGCGCGGCCTGGCCGCCGATGGCCGCTGCAAGGCGTTCTCCTCGGCTGCCGACGGCACCGGCTGGGCCGAGGGTGTCGGCGTGGTCGTCCTGGAGCGGCTGTCGGTGGCGCGTGAGCGTGGCCACCGGGTGCTGGCCGTACTGCGCGGCAGCGCGGTCAACCAGGACGGTGCGTCGAACGGCCTGACCGCCCCGAACGGTCCCTCGCAGCAGCGGGTCATCCGCAAGGCGCTGACCGGAGCCGGCCTCACCCCGTCCGATGTGGACGCGGTGGAGGCCCACGGCACGGGCACGACGCTCGGCGACCCGATCGAGGCGCAGGCGATCCTGGCCACCTACGGCCAGGACCGGAACCCGGAGCAGCCGTTGTGGCTGGGCTCGCTGAAGTCGAACATCGGTCACACGCAGGCCGCCGCGGGTGTGGCGGGTGTGATCAAGATGGTGCAGGCGCTGCGGCACGGTGTGCTTCCGGCGACCCTGCACGTGGATGCGCCCACCCCGCAGGTCGATTGGTCCGCGGGTGCGGTGGAGCTGCTGACCGAGGCGCGGGAGTGGCCGCGGGGCGAGCGCCCGCGCCGGGCCGGCGTGTCCGCCTTCGGCGTCAGCGGCACCAACGCGCACCTGATCCTGGAAGAGGCGCCCGCCGAGGAGGCGGAGTCCGCCTCCGCAGACCAGGCGCCCGCGGGTGTCGTGCCGCTGGTGGTGTCGGCGCGCAGCGCCGCTTCCCTGGCCGGCCAGGCCGGGCGGCTGGCGGCCTTCGTCAAGCGCACCGAGGGGGTGTCGCCGGCGGACGTGGCCGCGGCGCTCGTGTCGGACCGTGCGCTGCTGGCCGACCGCGCGGTGGTGCTCGCCGGCTCGAACGAGGAGGCGCTGGCCAGCCTCGAGGCGCTGGCGCGCGGCGAGAACACGGCCGGTGTGGTCTCCGGCAGCGCGGCCGGTTCGGCCAAGCCGGGCAAGGTCGTGTGGGTGTTCCCGGGCCAGGGTTCGCAGTGGGCGGGCATGGGCCGTGAACTGATGGATGCCTCTCCGGTGTTCGCGGAGCGGATCGCGCAGTGCGCGGCGGCCTTGGAGCCGTATGTGGACTGGTCGCTGGTCGAGGTTCTGCGCGGGGAGACCGCTCCTGAGCTGATGGAGCGCGTGGACGTGCTCCAGCCCGCGAGCTTCGCGGTGATGGTGGGTCTGGCGGCGGTGTGGTCGTCCGTGGGCGTCAAGCCCGATGCGGTGCTGGGGCATTCGCAGGGCGAGATCGCCGCCGCCTGTGTGGCGGGTGCGCTCTCGCTCCAGGACGCGGCGCGGGTGGTGGCGCTGCGGAGCCAGGCCATCGCCAAGGATCTGGCGGGGCGTGGCGGCATGGCCTCGGTCGCGCTGTCCGAGGAAGAGGCCGTCGTGCGGATCGTGCCGTGGGCGGACCGGGTGGAGGTCGCGGCCGTCAACGGGCCGTCCTCGGTGGTGATCGCCGGTGACGCCGAGGCGCTGGACGAGGCCCTTGAGGCCCTGTCCGCCGAGGGTGTCCGGGTTCGTCGGGTCGCGGTGGACTACGCCTCGCACACCCGGCATGTCGAGGACATCCGCGAGGCGCTCGCCGAGACGCTTGCGGGGATCGACGCGCAGGCGCCGAAGGTGCCCTTCTATTCGACCGTCACGGGCACGTGGGTCGAGGACGCCGGTGTCCTGGACGGTGACTACTGGTACCGCAATCTCCGGGGCCAGGTGGGCTTCGGTCCGGCCGTGGCCCACCTGGCCGAGCAGGGCCACGGGGTGTTCGTCGAGGTCAGTGCCCATCCGGTGCTGGTCCAGCCGATCACCGAAACCGTAGACAACGCCGACGCCGGCACCCATGCGGTGATCACCGGCTCGCTGCGCCGCGAGGACGGCGGCCCGCGCCGCCTGCTCGCCTCGATGGCCGAGCTGTTCGTCCGGGGTATCGCGCTCGACTGGAACGCCGTGCTCCCGCAGACGGCCTCCCGGCGCGTGGAGCTGCCGACCTACGCCTTCGACCACCAGCACTACTGGCTCCAGCCGGGCGAGTCGGCCACCGACGCCGCCTCCCTGGGCCAGGCCACGGCCGACCACCCCATGCTGGGCGCCGTCGTACGGCTGCCGCAGTCCGACGGCCTGGTCTTCACCTCCCGGCTCTCGCTGCGCACCCACCCCTGGCTGGCCGACCACGCGATCGGCGGCGTCGTCCTCCTTCCGGGCACCGGTCTGCTGGAGCTCGCGGTACGCGCCGGCGACGAGACCGGGTGCGGGGTTCTGGAGGAACTCGTCATCGAGGCGCCGCTGGTGGTGCCCGAGCACGGCGGCGTACGCGTCCAGGTCGCGGTCGGCGGCCCGGGCGCGAACGGCTCCCGCACGGTGGAGGTGTACTCCCAGCGCGAAGACCTCGTCGACGAGGACGGCGCGGACTCCTGGACGCGGCACGCCAGCGGCATGCTGGCGGTCGCGGCGGCACCCGGCACGGGCCGGGCCTTCGACTTCGCGGCCTGGCCGCCGGCCGGTGCGCAGGCCGTCGAGGTGGGGGACTTCTACTCCGGCCTGGAGGAGCGGGGCTTCGGATACGGTCCGGCGTTCCAGGGTCTGCGGGCGGTGTGGCGCCGTGGCGAGGAGGTCTTCGCCGAGGTCGTCCTGCCCGAGGAACTGCGCAAGGAGGCCGACCAGTTCGGTATCCACCCCGCGCTGCTGGACGCGGCCCTGCAGGCCGGCACCTTCGCCGGTCCGGCGGACGCGGCCGGCGAGGAGTCCGGCGAGGCGGTGCTGGCGTTCGCGTGGAACGGGCTCGTCCTGCACGCCGCGGGCGCCTCCGCGCTGCGCGTACGCGTCGCCCCGGCGGGCCCGGACGCGCTGACGGTCGAGGCCGCCGACGCCACCGGCGGCCTGGTCGTGACGATGGACTCCCTGGTGTCCCGGCCGGTGTCCGCCCAGCAGCTGGAGACCGCGGCGGACACGGCGACCGCCGATTCGCTGTTCGGCGTGGAGTGGACCGAGCTGTCCCCGGCCGAGGGCACCGAGCCCTCGCCGTGGTGGGAGCCGGTCACCGGCGCCGCCGATGTGGAGGCCCTGGCCCAGGGCGCCGGAGCGCCCGCCGTGGCGGTCCTCGAGGCGGTCGGCGGCGACGGCGAGGACGCCGTACTGGCCCTGGCCACCCGCGTGCTGGCCGTCCTGCAGGCCTGGATGGCCGCGACCGGGCTGGAGGAGTCGCAGCTGGTCGTCGTGACCCGCGGCGCGGTTCCCGCCGGTGCCGAGAACACGGTGACCGACCCGGCCGGTTCGGCCGTATGGGGCCTGGTGCGCGCCGCGCAGGCCGAGAACCCGGACCGGATCGTCCTGATCGACGCCGACCCCGCCGGTCCCGGCGACGTGGAACCGGTGCTGGGTGCGGTACTGGCCGGCGGCGAGCCGCAGGTCGCCGTCCGCGGCACCTCGCTCTTCGTCCCCCGGCTCGTCCGGGCCGCAGGTGAGGCCGCCGGCGCTCCCGCGGTCTTCCGACCCGAGGGCACGGTCCTGGTCACGGGCGCCACCGGCGCGCTGGGCGCGCTCGTCGCCCGCCACCTGGTCACCCGGCACGGCGTACGCAGTCTCGTCCTGGCGAGCCGTCGCGGTCCCGGCGCCGAGGGCGCGCAGGAGCTGGTCGCCGAGCTCACCGGACACGGTGCGGCCGTATCGCTGGTGGCCTGCGACGTCTCCGACCGCGGCCAGCTGGAGGCCCTGCTGGCCGCCGTGCCGGCCGAGCACCCGCTGACCGGCATCGTGCACACCGCCGGTGTCTTCGACGACGGGGTGATCCCGGCACAGACCCCCGAGCGGCTCGCGACGGTGTTCGCCCCGAAGGTGGACGCGGTGCGCCACCTCGACGAGCTGACCCGCGGCCTGGACCTCGACGCCTTCGTCGTCTACTCGTCCGTCGCGGGCGTGTTCGGCGGTGGCGCCCAGGGCAACTACGCGGCGGCCAACGCCTTCCTCGACGGGCTGATGTCCAGCCGTCGGGCGGCGGGCCTGCCGGGCCTGTCGCTCGCCTGGGGCCTGTGGGAGCGGACCCTCGGCATGGCCGCGAACCTCAGCAGCGTCGACCAGGCGCGTGCCAGCCGCAGCGGCGTGCTGGAGATCACGGCGGACGAGGGCCTGGACCTGTTCGACGCCGGCCTGCACGCGGACCGCGCGCTGCTGGTGCCGATCAAGCTGGACCTGCGGACGCTGCGCAGCCAGGCCGGCTCCGGCGGGGGAGTGCCGCACCTGCTGCGCGGCCTCGTCCGGACGGGCCGCCAGGTCGCCCGTGCGGCGGCCACCACGGAAGGCGGGCTGGCCGGGCGCCTCGCCGGGCTCACCGCCGCGGAACAGGACGCCCTGCTCCTCGACGTGGTCCGGGCCCAGGCCGCGGTCGTTCTCGGGCACGCCGGGCCGGAGGGCGTCCGGGCGGAGATGGCGTTCAAGGACGTCGGCTTCGACTCGCTCACCTCGGTTGAACTGCGCAACCGGCTCCGCGAGGCCACCGGCCTGAAGCTTCCCGCCACGCTGGTCTTCGACTACCCCACCCCGCTGGCCCTCGCCCGCTACCTGCGCGAGGAGTTCGGTGACGTGGCGCCCGCGCCGGCGGCGCCCGCCGCCGATGCGGGTGAACCGCTCGCGATCGTGGGCATGGCGTGCCGCCTGCCGGGTGGCGTCGCCGGTCCGGAGGACCTCTGGCGCCTGGTGTCCGAGGGCCGGGACGCGGTGTCGCTCTTCCCCGACGACCGCGGCTGGGACCTGGACGGCCTGTTCGACCCGGACCCCGACAGTGCGGGCACCTCGTACACGAGCAAGGGCGGATTCCTCCACGACGCCGCGCAGTTCGACGCGGGCTTCTTCGGGATCTCGCCGCGTGAGGCCCTCGCCATGGACCCCCAGCAGCGCCTGCTGCTGGAGACCTCCTGGGAGGCGCTGGAAGGGGCCGGGATCGACCCGGTCTCGCTGAAGGGCACCGACGTCGGCGTGTTCTCCGGGGTGTCCGGCCAGGGCTACGGCGTCGGTGCGGACGCCCCGGAGCTCGAAGGCTTCGCGGTCACCGGATCGGTGTCCAGCGTGGCGTCGGGCCGGGTGTCGTACGTGCTCGGCCTCGAAGGCCCGGCGGTGACGGTGGACACGGCCTGCTCCTCCTCGCTGGTCGCGATGCACCTGGCCGCGCAGGCGCTCCGTCAGGGCGAGTGCTCGATGGCGCTCGCCGGCGGTGCGATGGTCATGGCCTCGCCCGGAGGCTTCACGGCCTTCTCCCGCCAGCGGGGTCTGGCCGGGGACGGCCGCTGCAAGGCGTACGCGGACGGAGCGGACGGCACGGTGCTGTCCGAGGGCGTCGGTGTGGTGCTGCTGGAGCGGCTGTCGGTGGCGCGTGAGCGCGGCCACCGGGTGCTGGCCGTACTGCGCGGCAGCGCCGTGAACCAGGACGGCGCCTCCAACGGGCTGACCGCCCCCAACGGCCCTTCGCAGCAGCGCGTGATCCGCAAGGCCCTCGACAGTGCGGGCCTGTCCCCGTCCGAGGTGGACGTGGTCGAGGGGCACGGCACCGGCACGGCGCTGGGCGACCCGATCGAGGCGCAGGCCCTGCTGGCCACCTACGGCCGGGACCGGGACCCGGAGCAGCCGCTGTGGCTGGGCTCCCTGAAGTCCAACATCGGCCACTCGCAGGCCGCCGCCGGTGTGGCGGGCGTGATCAAGATGGTGCAGGCGCTGCGCCACGGGGTCATGCCCCCCACGCTGCACGCGGAGGAGCCCACCACCCAGGTGGACTGGTCCGAGGGCGCCATCGAGCTGCTGACCGAGGCCCGCGAGTGGCCGCGCGGCGGCCGTCCGCGCCGGGCCGCCGTCTCCTCGTTCGGCATCAGCGGGACGAACGCCCACCTCATCCTGGAGGAGGCGCCCGCCGAGTCCGCGCGGACCGTCCCGGCCGAGCAGGCGCCCCCGGGTGTCGTGCCGCTGGTGGTGTCGGCGCGCAGCGCCGCTTCCCTGGCCGGCCAGGCCGGCCGGCTGGCCGCGCTCGTCGAGAGCGTCCAGGGCGCCGACTTGGTGTCGCTGGCGGACGTGGCCGGGGCGCTGCTGTCGGACCGTACGGTCTTCGGCGAGCGCGCGGTCATCGTGGCCGACTCCGCCGAGGAGGCCCTGCCGGGGCTGCGGGCACTGGCGCGGGGCGAGAACGCTCCCGGCGTCGTGACCGGCAGCGAAGGTGCGGCCGCCCCCGGCAAGGTCGTGTGGGTGTTCCCGGGCCAGGGTGCGCAGTGGGCGGGCATGG
Source organism: Streptomyces sp. NPDC048270 (assembly GCF_040652335.1). Taxonomy (NCBI): domain Bacteria; kingdom Bacillati; phylum Actinomycetota; class Actinomycetes; order Kitasatosporales; family Streptomycetaceae; genus Streptomyces; species Streptomyces sp. NPDC048270. The sequence goes on along the minus strand of NZ_JBEZLV010000001.1, from coordinate 253,787 downwards.
GCCGTGAACTGCTCGACGCCTCGCCGGTCTTCGCCGAGCGGATCGCCGAATGCGCGGCGGCGCTGGACCCGTGGGTCGACTGGTCGCTGCTGTCGGTCCTGCGCGGCGAGACCGCCCCCGAGCTCATGGACCGGGTCGACGTCCTGCAGCCGGCGAGCTTCGCCGTCATGGTCGGTCTGGCCGCCGTGTGGTCGTCCGCCGGGGTCGAGCCCGACGCGGTGCTGGGCCACTCCCAGGGCGAGATCGCGGCCGCCTGTGTGGCGGGCGCGCTCTCCCTCCAGGACGCGGCGCGCGTGGTGGCGCTGCGGAGCCAGGCCATCGCCAAGGACCTGGCCGGCCGCGGCGGCATGGCCTCGGTCGCACTGACCGCGGAAGAGGCCGTGGCCCGGATCCAGCCGTGGGCCGACCGGGTCGAGCTGGCCGCGGTCAACGGCCCCTCGTCGGTGGTGATCGCCGGTGACGCAGAGGCCCTGGACGAGGCTCTCGAGGCCCTGTCGGGCGAGGGTGTCCGGGTCCGCCGGGTCGCGGTGGACTACGCCTCGCACACCCGCCACGTCGAGGACATCCGCGACGCGCTCGCCCAAGCACTGGCCGGGGTCGCCGCCCTGGAACCGAAGGTGCCGTTCTACTCGACGGTCACCGGTGCGTGGGTCGAGGACGCGGACGTCCTGGACGGTGACTACTGGTACCGGAACCTGCGGGGCCAGGTGGGCTTCGGTCCGGCCGTGGCCCACCTGGCCGAGCAGGGCCACGGGGTGTTCGTCGAGGTCAGTGCCCATCCGGTGCTGGTCCAGCCGATCACCGAGACCGCCGACACCACCGGTGGCGATGTCGTGGTGACCGGTTCGCTGCGCCGCGAGGACGGGGGCCTGCGAAGGCTCCTCGCCTCGATGGCCGAGCTCTTCGTCCGCGGTGTCCCGGTGGACTGGAGCAGCGTCCTGCCCGCCGGCGCCACCTCCGCGCACGTGGAGCTGCCGACCTACGCCTTCGACCACCAGCACTACTGGCTCCAGCCCGGCGAGGCGGCCACCGACGCCGCCTCCCTGGGTCTGGCCGGCGCCGATCACCCGCTGCTGGGCGCCGTCGTACGGCTGCCGCAGTCCGACGGCCTGGTCTTCACCTCCCGGCTCTCGCTGCGCACCCACCCCTGGCTCGCCGACCACACGATCGGCGGCGTCGTCCTCCTCCCGGGCACCGGACTGCTGGAACTCGCGGTCCGCGCCGGCGACGAGGCCGGCTGCGGGGTCCTGGAGGAACTCGTCATCGAGGCGCCGCTGGTGGTGCCCGAGCACGGCGGCGTACGCGTCCAGGTCGCGGTCGGCGGACCGGGCGAGACCGGCTCGCGGACCGTCGAGGTCTACTCCCAGCGCGAGGACGCCGTCCGCGAGGGCGGCGCGGACACCTGGACGCGGCACGCCACCGGCATGCTCTCGGCATCGGCCCCCGCGGGCGGTACCGGGTTCGACTTCACCGCCTGGCCGCCGGCCGGCGCCCAGCCGGTCGAGGCCGGGAACCTCTACTCCGACCTGGTCGCGAGCGGGTTCGACTACGGTCCGGCCTTCCAGGGCGTGCGGGCGGTGTGGCGCCGCGGCGACGAGGTGTTCGCCGAGATCGTCCTGCCCGAGGAGCAGCGCAAGGAAGCCGACAAGTACGGCCTCCACCCCGCCCTGCTGGACGCTGCCCTGCAGGCCGGCACCTTCGGTGCGGCGGCCGGAGCGGCCGAGGACGCCTCCCGCGAGCCGGTGCTGGCGTTCGCGTGGAACGGGCTCGTCCTGCACGCCGCCGGTGCCTCCGCCCTGCGGGTACGGGTCGCTCCGTGCGGCCCGGACGCGCTGTCGGTCGAGGCCGCCGACGCCACCGGCACCCTGGTGGTGACGATGGACTCGCTCGTGTCCCGGCCGGTGTCCGTCGAGCAGCTGGACGCCGCGGCGGCGGACGAGAGCCGCTCCTCCATGTTCGGCGTCGAGTGGACCGAGCTGTCCCTGGACGCCGGACTGGATCCTTCGCCCTGGTGGGTGCCGGTGGGCACGGCCGACGACGTGGCGGCCCTCGCCGAGGACGCGGCATCGGGCCTCGGCGTGCCGGAGGCGGCGGTCCTGGACGCGGTCGGCGGCGACGCCGAGGACGCCGTCCTGGCCCTGTCCTCCCACGTGCTGGAGGTCGTCCAGGCGTGGCTGGCCGGGACCGGGCTGGAGGAGTCGCGGCTGGTCGTCCTGACCCGTGGCGCCGTCCCCGCCGGTGACGGCGCGGTCACCGACCCGGCCGGCTCCGCGGTATGGGGTCTGGTGCGCGCCGCCCAGTCGGAGAATCCCGACCGGATCGTCCTGCTCGACACCGACCCCGCTGCCGACGGCAACGTGGAGCTGGTGCTCGGTGCGGTGCTGGCCGGCGGCGAACCTCAGGTCGCGGTGCGCGGAACGACCTTCTCCGTCCCCCGGCTCGTCCGGGCCGGCGAAGAAGTCGCGGACGGTACCGCGCTCTTCCGGCCGGAAGGCACCGTCCTGGTCTCGGGCGCCGGTTCGCTGGGCGCTCTGGCCGCCCGCCACCTCGTCACCCGGCAGGGCGTGCGCCACCTGGTGCTGGCCAGCCGGAAGGGCCCGGACGCCGAGGGCGTGGCGGACTTGGCAGCCGAACTCACCGAGCAGGGTGCCACGGTGTCGGTGGCGGCCTGTGACGTCTCCGACCGCGGCCAGCTGGAGGCCCTGCTGGCCGCCGTGCCGGCCGAGCACCCGCTGACCGGAATCGTGCACACCGCCGGTGTGTTCGACGCCGGAGTGGTCGGGACGCTGACCCCGGAGAGCCTCGCCCACGTGTACGCGCCGAAGGTGAACGCGGTGCAGCACCTCGACGAGCTGACCCGGGGCACGGACCTCGACGCGTTCATCGTCTACTCCTCCGCGTCGTCAGTCTTTATGGGAGCTGGTAGTGGCGGATACGCCGCGGCGAATGCTTTCCTGGACGGGTTGATGGCCCAACGGCGAGCGGCCGGCCTGCACGGTCTTTCGCTCGCCTGGGGACCGTGGGACACGGCCACCAACCTGGGGGACACCATCGACGACCTCACCAAGGCTCAGATGAGCCGGCGTGAGGGACGCGGTGGCATCACGGCACTCAAGCCGGCCGAGGGCATGGAGCTGTTCGGTGCGGCCCTGGGCTCCGGACGGGCCCTGCTGGTGCCGGTCAAGCTGGACGTGCGGGGTGCGCGCGCCGACGCGGCGGCCAGTGGCGGAGTTCCGCCCCTGCTGCGCGGTCTGGTGCGGGTCGGCCGGCAGCAGGCGCAGGCGGCGGCCGCCGGCGACGACCGCCGGCAGCTGTCCGACCGGCTCGCCGGGCTCGGTGCGGCAGAGCAGGAGGCTCTGCTGCTCGACCTGGTGCGGGCTCAGATCGCGGTCGTGCTCGGCCACTCCGGGCTGGAAGGCGTGCGGGCGGAGACGGCGTTCAAGGACGCCGGGTTCGACTCGCTCACCTCGGTGGAACTGCGCAACCGGATGCGGGAGGCGACGGGCCTGAAGCTTCCGGCCACGCTGGTCTTCGACTACCCCACCCCGGTGGCGCTCGCCCGCCACCTGTGCGACGAGCTCGCGGTCGACCAGGCGTCCCCCGCCGACTCGGTACTGGCCGGCCTCGCCGGTCTGGACGCGGCCATCCAGTCCGCGGCGTCCGACGAGGAGGCCCGGGACCGGATCGCCGTACGCCTGCGGGAACTGCTGAAGGCGGCCGAGACGGCAGGCGGTCCCACCGGAGCCGCGGGAGCGGCGGACGTGTCCGACCAGGACCTCGAAACGGCCAGTGACGAGGACCTGTTCGCGATCTTCGACCGGCTCGACTGAGCCGGACCGTACGGCCGGGCCCGGGTGGGCCCGGCCGTACGGCCCGCATGACGGTGCGGGGACCCAGCACACCACCCACAGCATTCGCACACATCGATTTCCTGGGAGCTGAATTCAGTGGCTGACGAGGTACAACTCCGCGACTACCTCAAGAGGGCCATCGCCGACGCCCGCGATGCCCGCAAGCGGCTTCGCGAGGTCGAGGACCAGGCGCGGGAGCCCATCGCCATCGTCTCCATGGCGTGCCGGTACCCGGGTGGTGTGTCCTCGCCCGAGGACCTGTGGAAGCTGGTGGCCGACGGACGCGACACCGTCTCCGATTTCCCGGACAACCGTCACTGGGACCTGGAGGCGCTGATCGACCCGGATCCCGACAGTGCGGGCACCTCGTACGTCAGCCAGGGCGGCTTCGTCCACGACGCGGGCCTCTTCGACGCGGGCTTCTTCGGCATCTCGCCGCGTGAGGCCCTGGCGATGGACCCGCAGCAGCGCCTGCTGCTGGAGACCTCCTGGGAGGCGCTGGAAAGCGCGGGCATCGACCCGGCCGGGCTGAAGGGCAGCGACGTCGGCGTGTTCACCGGCGTCTCCGCCCAGGGGTACGGGACCAATGGCGGGTCGGTCGCTCCCGAGCTGGAGGCCTTCGCGGGCGCGGCGACGGCGTCGAGCGTGGCCTCGGGCCGCGTCTCGTACGTGTTCGGCTTCGAGGGACCCGCGGTGTCCGTGGACACCGGGTGCTCGTCCTCGCTGGTCGCGATGCACCTGGCGGCCCAGGCCCTGCGGCAGGGCGACTGCTCGCTGGCGCTGGCCGCCGGTGTGATGGTGATGGCCACGCCCGGCACCTTCATGGCCTTCTCCCGGCAGCGCGGCCTGGCCGCCGACGGGCGGTGCAAGGCGTACGCGGACGGCGCGGACGGCATGGGCCTGTCCGAGGGCGTCGGCGTGGTGCTGCTGGAACGGCTGTCGGTGGCGCGGGAGCGCGGGCACCGGGTGCTGGCCGTGCTGCGCGGCAGCGCGCTGAACCAGGACGGCGCGTCCAACGGCCTGACCGCCCCCAACGGCCCCTCGCAGCAGCGGGTGATCCGCAAGGCGCTGGCCAACGCCGGGCTCGCCCCCTCCGATGTGGACGCGGTGGAGGGCCACGGAACCGGGACGACCCTGGGCGACCCGATCGAGGCCCAGGCGCTGCTGGCCACGTACGGACGCGGCCGGGACCCCGAGCAGCCGCTGTGGCTGGGCTCGTCGAAGTCGAACCTCGGCCACACGCAGGCCGCCGCCGGCGTCGCCGGTGTGATCAAGATGGTCCAGGCGCTGCGGCACGAGGTGCTCCCGGCGACCCTGCACGTGGACGCGCCCTCGCGGCAGGTGGAGTGGACCGACGGGGCCATCGAGCTGCTGACCGAGGCGCGGGACTGGCCGCGGGGCGAGCGGCCGCGCCGGGTGGGCGTGTCCTCGTTCGGCATCAGCGGGACGAACGCGCACCTGATCCTGGAAGAGGCGCCCGAGGAGTCGGCGCCGGCCGCCGAAGAGGCGCGGCAGCCCGTGACGGCGCACGCCGGGGCGGTGCCGCTGGTGGTGTCGGCGCGCAGCGCCGGCTCCCTGGCCGGCCAGGCCGCGCGGCTGGCGGCGTTCATCGAGGGCGCCGACCGGGTGCCGCCGGCGGACATCGCCGGAGCGCTCGTGTCGGAGCGTGCGGTCTTCGGCGAGCGCGCGGTCGTCGTGGCGGAATCGGCCGACGAGGCCCTGGCCGGACTGCGGGCGCTGGCGCGCGGCGAGGACGCGCCCGGCCTGGTCACCGGGAGCGCCGTGACCGCGGCCGCCCCGGGCAAGGTCGTGTGGGTCTTCCCGGGCCAGGGTTCGCAGTGGGCGGGCATGGGCCGTGAACTGCTGGACTCCTCGCCGGTCTTCGCCGAGCGGATCGCCGAGTGCGCCGCCGCGCTGGAGCCGTTCGTGGACTGGTCGCTGATCGACGTACTGCGCGGCGACGCCGAGCCCGAACTCCTCGAGCGCGTCGACGTCCTGCAGCCCGCGAGCTTCGCGGTGATGGTGGGCCTGGCGGCGGTGTGGTCGTCGGTGGGCGTCACGCCCGATGCGGTGCTGGGCCACTCCCAGGGCGAGATCGCGGCCGCGTGCGTGGCCGGTGCGCTCTCGCTCCAGGACGCCGCTCGTGTGGTGGCGCTGCGCAGCCAGGCGATCGCCAAGGACCTTGCGGGGCGTGGCGGTATGGCCTCGGTCGCGCTGTCCGAGGACGAGGCCGTCGCGCGGATCGCGCCGTGGGCGGACCGGGTCGAGGTCGCCGCGGTCAACGGGCCGTCGTCCGTGGTGATCGCCGGTGACGCCGAGGCGCTGGACGAGGCCCTGGCGGCCCTGTCCGCCGAGGGTGTCCGGGTTCGTCGGGTCGCGGTGGACTACGCCTCGCACACCCGGCACGTCGAGGCGATCCGCGAGGCGCTCGCCGGGACGCTCGCCGGCATCGAGGCGCAGAGCCCGAGGATTCCCTTCTACTCGACGGTCACCGGCACGTGGGTGGGGGACTCCGAGGTCCTCGACGGCGCGTACTGGTACCGCAACCTCCGCGGCCAGGTGGGCTTCGGCCCCGCCGTGGCCGACCTCCTGGAACAGGGCCACGGAGTCTTCGTCGAGGTCAGCGCCCACCCGGTGCTGGTCCAGCCGATCAGCGAAACCGTCGACAACGCCGACCGCGACACCGACGCCGTGGTGACGGGTTCGCTGCGCCGCGAGGACGGCGGCCCGCGACGCCTGCTCGCCTCGATGGCCGAGCTGTTCGTCCGCGGTGTCGCCGTGGACTGGAACGGCGTCCTGCCGCGCACGACGGCGCGCGTGGACCTGCCGACCTACGCCTTCGACCACCAGCACTACTGGCTCCAGCCCGGCGAATCCGCCACCGACGCCCAGTCGCTGGGACTCGCCGGCGCCGATCACCCGCTGCTGGGTGCGGCGGTGCGGCTGCCGCAGTCCGACGGCCTCGTCTTCACCTCGCGGCTCTCGCTGCGCACCCACCCCTGGCTCGCCGACCACACCATCGGCGGAGTGGCGATCGTGCCCGGTGCGGCGTACGTGGACCTCGCGGTGCGCGCCGGCGACGAGTTCGGCTTCGGCGCGGTGGAAGAGCTCGTGATCGAAACGCCGTTGGCGGTGCCCGAGCACGGTGGCGTACGCGTCCAGGTCGCGGTGGGCGGTCCGGGTGAGGCCGGTGCGCGGACCGTGGAGGTGTACTCGCTGCGCGAGGACGCCACGGGCGGCGACGTGTGGACGCGGCACGCCAGGGGTGTGCTGGCGGAGTCGGCCCGGGCCGGCGGCGCCGGTAGCGGGTTCGACTTCGCGGCCTGGCCGCCGGCCGGTGCCCAGCCGGTCGAGATCGGTGACTTCTACCCCGGCCTGGCCGGGCGCGGCTACGCGTACGGTCCGGCGTTCCAGGGCGTGCGGGCGGTGTGGCGTCGCGGCGAGGAGCTCTTCGCCGAGGTCGCCCTATCCGAGGAACTGCGCAAGGACGCCGACCGGTTCGGCCTGCACCCCGCGCTGCTGGACGCGGCCCTCCAGGCCGGGACGGCCGAGGTCGCGGTGGAGGAGGCCGAGGGGCCGCGCCAGCCCCTCGACTGGAACGGCCTGGTGCTGCACGCCGTGGGCGCCTCGGCGCTGCGGGTGCGGCTGGCCCCGGCCGGCCCGGACACGCTCTCGGTCGAGGCGGCCGACGAGACCGGCGGCCTCGTCCTGACCCTGGACTCCCTGGTGTCCCGGCCCGTTTCCGTCGGGCAGGGGGAGACGACGGCGGCCGCCGCGGTCGCCGACTCCCTGTTCGGGGTGGAGTGGACCGCGCTGGCCCCGGCCGAGGGGGCGGAAACCGAACCCTGGTGGACTCCCGTGGCCACGGCGGAGGAGATCGAGGCCCTCGCCGAGAGCGTCGTGCCCACGGCCGCGCTCCTGGAGGCCACGGGCGGCGGCGCCGACGGGGACGACGCGGTCCTGGCGCTGACCTCCCGCGTGCTGGCGGCCGTGCAGGCGTGGCTGGCCGCGGCCGGGCTGGAGGAGTCGCAGCTGGTCGTGGTCACCCGCGGGGCGGTTCCCGCCGGTGACGGCGCGGTGAGCGACCCGGCCGGATCGGCCGTCTGGGGCCTCGTCCGGGCCGCCCAGGTCGAGAACCCCGACCGCATCATCCTGATCGACACCGACCCGGCCTCCGCCGAAGGAGCGCAGGCGGTGCTCGGCGCGGTCCTGGCGAGCGGCGAGCCGCAGGTCGCCGTACGCGGCACCGCCCTCTCCGTCCCCCGGCTCGTCCGGGCGGGCGGTGCGATCCCCGACGCCCCCGCGGTGTTCGCGACCGAGGGGACCGTCCTCGTCTCGGGCGCCGGCGCCCTGGGCGCCCTGGTGGCCCGCCACCTCGTCACCCGGCACGGCGTACGGAGCCTGGTGCTGGCCAGCCGCAAGGGCCCGGACGCCGCGGGCATGGCGGAGCTGGTCGCCGAACTCACCGAGCAGGGCGCCGCGGTGTCCGTGGCGGCCTGCGACGTGTCCGACCGCGGCCAGGTGAAGTCGCTGCTGGCCTCGGTCCCGGCCGAGCGCCCGCTGACCGGTGTCATCCACACCGCCGGTGTGCTGGACGACGGTGTGATCGCCGCGCAGACCCCGGAGCGGCTGGCGAAGGTGTTCGCCCCGAAGGCGGACGCCGTCCGGCACCTCGACGAACTGACCCGCGGCCTGGACCTGGACACGTTCATCGTGTTCTCCTCCGCGTCCGGCGTCTTCGGATCGGCCGGCCAGGGCAACTACGCGGCGGCGAACGCCTTCCTGGACGGCCTGATGTCCGCCCGCCGCGCCGCGGGCCTGCCCGGACAGTCGCTGGCCTGGGGCCTGTGGGAGCAGGCCACCGCCATGACCGCCCACCTCGGCGGCGCCGACCAGGCGCGGGCCGGACGCGGCGGTGTGCAGGCGATGACGGCGGCGGAGGGCATGGAGCTGCTCGACGCGGCCGCCGCCTCCGGGCAGCCGCTGCTGGTACCGGTCCACCTGGACCTGCGCACGCTGCGTACCCAGGCCGCGGCCGGCGCGGGAGTCCCGCACCTGATGCGGGGCCTGGTACGGGCGGGCCGGCAGATCGCCCGGACCGCGTCCGCCACCGACGGCGGGCTGGCCGCCCGCCTGGCCGGACTCGCCACGGCGGAGCAGGAGACCCTGCTCCTCGACCTGGTGCGTGCCCAGGTCGCGGTCGTGCTCGGCCACGCCGGACCGCAGGACGTCCGGGCGGAAATGGCCTTCAAGGACACCGGGTTCGATTCGCTCACCTCGGTGGAACTGCGCAACCGGCTGCGCGAGGCGACCGGACTGAAGCTCCCGGCCACGCTGGTCTTCGACTACCCGACCCCGCTGACCATCGCGCGCTACCTCCGGGACGAGCTCGGGACCAGCGACGACGTGCTGTCCCGGGTGAACGCGAAGATCGAGGACGTCGAGTCGCTGATCACCGGTCTGCGCCTCGACCAGAAATCCAGTATCGCCCTGCGGCTCCAGGGTTTGGTGGCCAGGTGCAACGGAGTGCTCGAGGCGACGGACGCCTCCACGGTGGCGGAGCAACTGGAATCCGCGTCCGCCGATGAAATCTTCGACTTCATCGACGGTGAATTCGGCCTCAACTGACACCAGTTCATGCTTTGCGGTTCCATCAAACCTTCGTAAGGACTAAAGAATGGCCACGGACGAAAAACTCCTCAAGTACCTCAAGCGCGTCACCACCGAGTTGCACACGCTGCGTCAGCAGGGCTCGCGCCATGCCGACGAGCCGATCGCGATCGTCGGCATGGCGTGCCGGTTCCCGGGCGGTGTGACGGGACCGGAGGACTTGTGGCGCTTGGTGTCCGAGGGCCGGGACGCGATGTCGTCCTTCCCGGAGGACCGTGGCTGGGACTTGGACGGCCTCTTCGACCCGGACCCCGATCACGCGGGTACTTCGTACACCGATCAGGGCGGCTTCCTTCAAGGTGCGGGGCTTTTCGACGCGGGGTTCTTCGGGATCTCGCCGCGTGAGGCGCTCGTGATGGACCCGCAGCAGCGCCTGCTGCTGGAGACGTCCTGGGAGGCGCTGGAGGGCGCCGGCATCGACCCGGTCTCCCTGAAGGGCACCGATGTCGGCGTGTTCTCCGGGGTGTTCACCCAGGGGTACGGGGCCGGTGTCGGTGCGATCCCGCCGGAGCTGGAGGGCTTCGCCGGGACCGGGGGCGCGTCGAGCGTGGCCTCCGGCCGGGTGTCGTACGTGCTCGGCCTCGAAGGCCCGGCGGTCACCGTGGACACGGCCTGCTCCTCCTCGCTCGTGACGATGCACCTGGCCGCTCAGGCGCTGCGCCAGGGCGAGTGCTCGATGGCGCTGGCCGGCGGCGCGACCGTCATGGCGACGCCCGGAACCTTCGTGGCCTTCTCCCGCCAGCGGGTCCTCGCCGGCGACGGCCGCTGCCGTGCCTTCGCGGACGGCGCGGACGGCACGGGCTGGGCCGAGGGCGTCGGCGTGGTCGTCCTGGAGCGGCTGTCGGTGGCGCGCGAGCGCGGGCACCAGGTGCTGGCGGTGCTGCGGAGCAGCGCGGTCAACCAGGACGGCGCGTCGAACGGCCTGACCGCCCCGAACGGTCCCTCGCAGCAGCGGGTCATCCGCAAGGCGCTGGCCACCGCCGGACTGGTGCCGGCGGACGTGGACGTGGTGGAGGCCCACGGGACCGGTACGGCCCTGGGCGACCCGATCGAAGCGCAGGCGCTGCTGGCCACCTACGGCCAGGGCCGCGACCCCGAGCAGCCGCTGTGGCTGGGCTCCCTGAAGTCGAACATCGGTCACACGCAGGCCGCCGCAGGCGTCGCCGGTGTGATCAAGATGGTGCAGGCGATCCGGCACGGCGTCATGCCCCCCACGCTGTACGTGGAGAAGCCCACCACGCAGGTGGACTGGACCGAGGGCGCGGTGGAGCTGCTGACCGAGGCGCGGGAGTGGCCCTCGAACGGCCGCCCGCGCCGCGCCGGCGTGTCGTCGTTCGGTGTCAGCGGCACGAACGCGCACGTGATCCTGGAGGAGGCGCCGAAGGAGGAAGCGGCGCAGGACACCGCCGAGGCGGCGCCCGCGGGTGCGGCGGCGCTGGTGGTGTCGGCGCGGAGCACCGGTGCGCTGGCCGGCCAGGCCGGGCGCCTGGCGTCGTACCTGGAGTCCGCCGCCGGCGAGGTGCCGCTGGCGGGCGTGGCCGGGGCGCTACTCACGGGCCGTGCCCTGCTCGGTGAGCGTGCCGTGGTCGTCGCCGGATCCGACGAGGAGGCGCTCGCCGGTCTGCGGGCGCTGGAGCGCGGCGAGAAGGCACCCGGTGTGGTCCTCGGCAGCGCGGCCGGTTCGGGCGCGCCGGGCAAGGCCGTGTGGGTGTTCCCCGGCCAGGGCTCGCAGCGCGTGGGCATGGGCCAGGAGCTGTACGACCGGTACCCGGTCTTCGCGAAGGCGTTCGACGAGGCGTGCGAGCAGCTGGACGCGCGGCTCGCCGGGTGGGTCGACCACCCGGTGGGCGACGTGGTGCTGGGCAAGGTGCCGGGCAGCGCCGATCTCCTCAACCAGACGGTGTTCACGCAGGCCGGCCTGTTCGCGGTGGAAAGCGCGCTGTTCCGGCTGGTGGAGTCGTGGGGCGTGCGCCCGGACGCCGTCATCGGACACTCGGTCGGCGAGATCACGGCCGCCCACGCCGCGGGCGCGCTGTCCCTGCGGGACGCGGCGCGCCTGGTCGCCGCCCGGGGCCGGCTGATGCAGGCGCTGCCGCCGGGCGGGGCCATGGTCGCCGTCGGGGCCGGCGAGGCGGAGGTCGCCGGACTGCTGGGCGAGGGCGTGGAGATCGCGGCCGTCAACGGCCCGACCTCGGTGGTCCTCTCCGGCGAGGAGGAAGTGGTCCTCGCCGCGGCCGCCCGGCTGAAGGAGCGGGGACACAAGACGAAGCGGCTGGCGGTCTCGCACGCGTTCCACTCGCTGCGGATGGAGCCGATGCTGGCCGAGTTCGCCGCGGAGCTGAGCGGCATCGACTGGCAGACCCCGGAGATTCCGGTGGTCTCGAACGTGAGCGGACGCCTGGCCGAGCCGGGTGAGCTCGCCGACCCGCAGTACTGGGCCGGGCACGTGCGCCGGCCCGTGCGGTTCGCCGAGGGCATCGCGGCCGCGGTGGAGTACGGCGGCACCCTGTTCGTCGAGCTGGGGCCGGGAGCGGCCCTCACCGGTCTGGTGGCGGAGACGGCCGCCGCCGCGGGCGCCGAGGCGACCTGCGTCGCCGCACTGCGCGACGGCCGCCCGGAGGAGCAGACCCTGCTGACCTCCGTGGCCGAGCTGTTCGTCCGCGGTGCGGCCGTGGACTGGAGCGCTCTGCAGCCCCCGACGGCCGGGCCCGCGTACGCGGACCTGCCGACCTACGCCTTCGACCGCCGGCACTACTGGCTTCCGCCGGCCGCGCAGGCCACGGACGCCGCCTCGTTGGGACAGGCCACGGCCGACCACCCCATGCTGGGCGCCGTCGTACGGCTGCCGCAGTCCGACGGGCTGGTCTTCACCTCCCGGCTCTCGCTGCGCTCGCACCCCTGGCTGGCCGACCACCGCGTCGGCGGTGTGGTGCTCGTCGCGGGTACCGGTCTGGTGGAGCTCGCGGTGCGCGCCGGCGACGAGGTCGGCTGCGGCGTTCTGGAAGAGCTCGTGATCGAGGCGCCGCTGGTGGTGCCCGAGCAGGGCGGCGTACGGGTACTGGTCGCGGTCGGCGGCGCGGGCGCGAACGGCTCCCGCACGGTGGACGTGTACTCCCAGCGCGAGGACGCGATCGACGACGGCCCGGACACCTGGGCGCGCCACGCCACCGGCACGCTGTCCGCCACGGCTCAGGCGGGCGCCGGCGGTACCGGTTTCGACTTCACCGCCTGGCCGCCGGCCGGTGCCCAGCCGGTCGAGGTCGGGGACTTCTACGCCGGCCTGGTCGAGAGCGGTTACGGCTACGGCCCGGCGTTCCAGGGCCTGCACACGGTGTGGCGGCGCGGCGAGGAACTCTTCGCCGAGGCCGCCCTGCCCGAGGAGCACCACAAGGAGGCCGCCAGGTACGGCCTCCACCCCGCACTGCTGGACGCGGCCCTGCACACCGGCATGTTCGGCGCCGGGACGGGCACGACGGGCGAGGAGCCCGGGCGTCCGGTGCTGCCGTTCGCGTGGAACGGCCTGCGCCTGCACGCCGCGGGCGCCACCGCGCTGCGCGTCCGCATGGCGCCCGGCGGGCCCGGCGCCGTGTCGCTGACGGCGGCGGACGAGGCCGGCGGCCTGGTCGTGACGCTGGACTCGCTGGTGTCCCGTCCGGTGTCCGCCGAGCAGCTGGAGACGGCTGCGGACACGGTGACCGCCAACTCGCTGTTCCAGGTCCAGTGGACCGAACTGCCCGCCGTCCAGGGCGCGGAGCCGGCGCCCTCCCGGGTGGCGGTGTCCACCGACGCGGACGTGGCGGCTCTCGCCGAGGGCGGGCAGGCCCCCGCGGTGGCGCTCCTGGAGGCCGTCGGCGGCGCCGGCGGCGAGGACGCCGTCCTGGCCCTGACCTCCCGCGTCCTGGGCGTCGTCCAGGCGTGGCTGGCCTCGACCGGGCTGGAGGAGTCGCAGCTGGTCGTGGTCACCCGCGGCGCGGTCCCCGCCGGCGACGGCACGCTGAGCGACCCGGCCGGATCCGCGGTGTGGGGTCTGGTGCGTGCCGCGCAGGCCGAGAACCCCGACCGGATCGTCCTGATCGACGCCGACCCCGCCGGCGACGGCGAGGTGGCCCCCGTCCTGGGTGCGGTGCTCGCGAGCGGCGAGCCGCAGGTCGCGGTCCGCGGCACGGCGCTGTCGGTACCCCGGCTCGCCCGCACGGCGGCCCAGAGCGCCGACGCCCCCGCGGTGTTCGGGCCCGAAGGCACGGTCCTGGTCACGGGCGCCGGGTCGCTGGGCGCGCTCGTGGCCCGCCACCTGGTCACCCGCCACGGTGTACGGAGCCTGGTGCTGGCCAGCCGCCGCGGCGCGGACGCCGAGGGCATGGCGGACCTGGTCGCCGAGCTGACCGGGCAGGGCGCCGCCGTGTCGGTGGCGGCCTGTGACGTCTCCGACCGCGGCCAGGTGGAGGCCCTGCTGGCCTCCGTGCCGGCCGGGCACCGCCTGACCGGTGTGGTGCACACCGCGGGCGTGCTGGACGACGGTGTGATCGCCGCGCAGACCCCGGAGCGGCTGGCGAAGGTGTTCGCCCCGAAGGTGGACGCGGTGCGCCACCTCGATGAACTGACCCGCGGCCTGGACCTCGACGCGTTCGTCGTCTTCTCGTCCGCCTCGGGCGTCTTCGGATCGGCCGGCCAGGGCAACTACGGTGCGGCCAACGCCTTCCTGGACGGTCTGGTGGCCGGCCGCCGCGCCGCGGGCCTGCCGGGCCTGTCCCTGGCCTGGGGCCTGTGGGAGCAGATCAACGGCATGACCGCCCACCTCAGCGGCGCCGACCAGGCGCGCATGAACCGCGGTGGCGTGCAGGCGATATCCGCCGTCGAGGGCATGGAGCTGTTCGACGCCGCCGTGGCGTCCGGGCAGGCGCTGGTCGTGCCGGTCAAGCTGGACCTGCGCAGCGTGCGGGCCGACGCGGCGGCCGGTGCGGGCGTGCCGCCCCTGATGCGGGGCCTGGTACGCGCGGGCCGGCAGCAGGCGCGCGCGGCGTCCGCCGGGGACGGCGGGCTGGTCCGCCGCCTCGCCGGGCTCGGCGCGGCAGAGCAGGAGGCCCTGCTCCTCGATCTGGTGCGGGCGCAGGTCGCGCTCGTGCTCGGGCACACCGGGCCGGGCGGTGTCGGGGCGGAGACGGCGTTCAAGGACGCCGGGTTCGACTCCCTCATCTCGGTGGAACTGCGCAACCGGCTCCGTGAGGAGACCGGCCTCAAGCTTCCCGCCACGCTGGTCTTCGACTACCCGACCCCGCTGGCGCTCGCCCGCTACCTGCGCGACGAGCTCGGGGACACGGTGGCCGAGGCCCCCGCCCGGGCCGTGGCCGCCGCCGCGGACCCCGACGAGCCGATCGCGATCGTCGGCATGGCGTGCCGCCTGCCGGGCGGAGTGACGGACCCCGAGGGTCTGTGGCGGCTGGTGTCCGAGGGCCGCGAGGGCATGTCGGACTTCCCCGACGACCGCGGCTGGGACCTGGACGACCTGTTCGACTCCGACCCCGAGAGCACGGGCACCTCGTACACCTCCCAGGGCGGCTTCCTGCGCGGGGCCGGGCTCTTCGACCCGGTCTTCTTCGGGATCTCGCCGCGCGAGGCGCTGGCGATGGACCCCCAGCAGCGGGTGCTGCTGGAGACCTCCTGGGAGGCCATGGAGCAGGCCGGCATCGACCCGGCCTCGCTCAAGGGCACCGACGTCGGCGTGTTCTCCGGCGTGTCCAGCCAGGGCTACGGGGCCGGCGCCGGCGAGGCGCCGGAGCTGGAGGGCTTCGCGGCCACCGCCTCCGCGGCGAGCGTGGCGTCCGGCCGCGTGTCGTACGTGTTCGGATTCGAGGGCCCGGCGGTCACCATCGACACCGCCTGCTCCTCCTCCCTGGTGGCCATGCACCTGGCCGCGCAGTCGCTGCGCCAGGGCGAGTGCTCGATGGCCCTCGCGGGCGGCGCGACCGTGATGGCGTCCCCCGGCACCTTCGTGGAGTTCTCCCGCCAGCGCGGCCTGGCCGCCGACGGGCGCTGCAAGTCCTACGCGGACGGCGCCGACGGCACCGGCTGGGCCGAGGGCGTGGGCATCGTGGCCCTGGAACGGCTGTCGGTGGCGCGTGAGCGTGGCCACCGGGTGCTGGCCGTACTGCGCGGCAGCGCGGTCAACCAGGACGGCGCGTCCAACGGCCTGACCGCCCCGAACGGCCCCTCGCAGCAGCGGGTCATCCGCCGGGCGCTGGACAGCGCCGGCCTCTCCCCGTCCGATGTCGACGTGGTCGAGGGGCACGGAACCGGCACGCCCCTGGGCGACCCGATCGAGGCCCAGGCCCTCCTGGCCACCTACGGCCGGGGCCGTGACCCGGAGCGGCCGCTGTGGCTGGGCTCCCTGAAGTCGAACATCGGCCACTCGCAGGCCGCCGCCGGTGTGGCCAGCGTGATCAAGATGGTGCAGGCGCTGCGGCACGGGGTCATGCCCCCGACACTGCACGTGGACGAGCCCACCAGCGAGGTGGACTGGACGGCGGGCGCCGTCGAGCTCCTGACCGAGGCGCGCGAGTGGCCCCGGGACGGCCGCCCGCGCCGGGCGGGCGTGTCCTCGTTCGGCATCAGCGGAACGAACGCGCACCTGATCCTGGAGGAGGCGCCGGCGGTGGCGGCGGAGACCGCCACCGAAGAGCAGGCCCCCGCCGGTGTGGTGCCGTTGGTGGTCTCCGCGCGCAACGCCGGCTCGCTGGCGCGTCAGGCCGAGCGCCTCGCGGAGTTCGTCGAGGGCGCCGAGGCGGTGTCGCAGGCGGACGTGGCCGGGGCGCTCGTGTCGGGCCGCGCGGTCTTCGGTGAGCGGGCGGTCGTCCTGGCCGGTTCGGAGCAGGAGGCGCTGGCCGGGCTGAAGGCGCTGGCGCGGGGCGAGAGCGCGGCCGGTGTCGTCTCCGGCAGCGCCGGTCCGGGTACGCCGGGCAAGCTGGTGTGGGTGTTCCCGGGCCAGGGTTCGCAGTGGGCGGGCATGGGCCGGGAACTGCTCGACTCCTCCCCGGTGTTCGCCGAGCGGATCGCGCAGTGTGAGGCGGCCCTGGAGCCGTACGTGGACTGGTCGCTGACCGAGGTCCTGCGCGGCGAGAGCGCCCCCGAGCTCATCGAGCGGGTCGACGTCCTGCAGCCGGCCAGCTTCGCCGTCATGGTGGGCCTGGCGGCCGTCTGGTCGTCCGTGGGCGTCACGCCGGACGCGGTGCTCGGCCACTCCCAGGGCGAGATCGCCGCCGCCTGTGTCGCCGGGGCGCTGTCCCTGGACGACGCGGCGCGCGTCGTGGCCCTGCGCAGCCAGGTCATCGCGTCGGAGCTGGCCGGACGCGGCGGGATGGCCTCGGTCGCACTGACCGAGGACGAGGCCCTCGCGCGGATCGCGCCGTGGGCCGACCGCGTGGAGATCGCCGCCGTCAACGGGCCGTCCTCCGTGGTCGTCGCCGGTGACGCCCAGGCCCTGGACGAGGCCC
Source organism: Streptomyces sp. NPDC048270 (assembly GCF_040652335.1). NCBI lineage: Bacteria > Bacillati > Actinomycetota > Actinomycetes > Kitasatosporales > Streptomycetaceae > Streptomyces > Streptomyces sp. NPDC048270. The sequence continues at coordinate 236,779 of NZ_JBEZLV010000001.1, read as the reverse complement.
TTGAGGCCCTGTCCGCCGACGGCGTCCGAGTCCGCCGGGTCGCGGTGGACTACGCCTCGCACACCCGCCACGTCGAGGACATCCGCGACGCGCTGGCCGAGGAGCTGGCCGGCGTCGAGGCGCAGGCGCCGACGGTGCCGTTCTACTCGACCGTGACCGGCGGTTGGATCGCCGACGCCGGAATCCTGGACGGCGGCTACTGGTACCGCAACCTGCGGGCACGGGTGGGCTTCGGCCCGGCCGTGGCCGACCTCCTGGCCCAGGGCCACGGGGTGTTCGTTGAGGTCAGCGCCCACCCCGTGCTGGTCCAGCCGATCACCGAGACCGTCGACACCGCCGACACCCAGGCGCTTGTGACGGGCTCGCTGCGGCGCGAGGACGGCGGCCCGCGCCGCCTGTTCGCCTCGATGGCCGAGCTGTTCGTCCACGGTGTGGCCGTGGACTGGACCGGAGTCCTGCCGCGGGCGGCGCAGCCCCGGCGCGTGGACCTGCCGACCTACGCCTTCGACCACCAGCACTTCTGGCTCCGGCCGGCCGGGCAGCCGACCGACGCGAGCTCGCTGGGCCTCGCCGGAGCCGACCACCCGATGCTGGGCGCCGTCGTGCAGCTGCCGCATTCCGACGGCTTCATCTTCACCTCGCGCCTGTCGCTGCGCACCCACCCCTGGCTGGCCGACCACCGGGTCCGCGGCGTGGTCCTCGTACCGGGCACCGGACTGGTGGAGCTCGCGGTGCGCGCCGGCGACGAGGCCGGCTGCGGAGTCCTGGAAGAGCTCGTGATCGAGGCGCCGCTGGTGGTGCCCGAGCACGGCGGCGTACGCGTCCAGGTCGTGGTCGGCGGACCGCGTGAGAACGGCTCGCGCACGGTGGACGTCTACTCCCAGCGCGAGGACGCCGCCGGCGAGGGCGGCACCGACACGTGGACCCGGCACGCCACCGGCATGCTGGCCGTCACGGTGCGGGCGAACGCCACCGCGTTCGACTTCGCGGCCTGGCCGCCGGCCGGCGCGAAGCAGGTGGACGTCAGCAGCGGCTACGGGCAGCTCGCCGAGATCGGCTACGGCTACGGCCCGGCCTTCAAGGGCGTACGGGCGGTGTGGCGGCGCGACGGGGAACTCTTCGCCGAGGTCGCCCTGCCCGAGGAGCACCGCAAGGAAGCCGGCCGGTTCGGCATCCACCCCGCGCTGCTCGACGCGGCCCTGCACTCGGCCATGCTGACGGCCGCCGCGGCGGCGGCCGACGGCGTCGAAGACGAAGGGGACGGCCAGGAGCTGCAGCTGCCGTTCGCGTGGAACGGGCTGGAGCTGTACGCGGCCGGCGCCTCCGTGCTGCGCGTGCGCATCGCGCGCAACGAGGACGACGCGATGTCGTTCCAGGCGGCCGACGAGACCGGCGGCCTGGTCGTGACGATGGACTCGCTGGTGGGCCGCGTGGTGTCCCCCGAGCAGCTGGAGACGGCCGCCGGGACGCCCGGCGCCGACGCGCTGTTCCAGGTGAAGTGGAACGAACTGCCCCTGACGCAGGGGACGCGGTCCGCCCCGACGTGGGTGGCCGTGTCCACCGCCGAGCAGGTGGCGACGCTGGCCGACGACGTCGAATCGGGCGCTCCGGCCCCGGCGATGGCGGTCATGGAAGCCGTCGGCGGCAGCGCCGCGGGCGAGGACGCGGTGCTGGGGCTGGCCGGCCAGGTGCTGGAGGTCGTGCAGTGCTGGCTGGCCGGGACCGGGCTGGAGGAGTCGCGGCTGGTGGTCGCGACCCGGGGCGCGGTGCCCGCCGGCGCTGCCGGCACGGTGACCGACCCGGCCGGAGCGGCCGTGTGGGGCCTGGTGCGGGCCGCGCAGGCGGAGAACCCGGACCGGATCATCCTGGTCGACACCGACCCGGCTGGAGGCGATGCGGAACAGGCGCTGGCAGCGGTCCTGGCCAGCGGCGAGCCGCAGGTCGCGGTGCGCGGAACGACCCTGTCCGTCCCCCGGCTCGCCCGGGCCGCCGGCCAGGTTCCGGATGCCCCCGCGGTGTTCGGGCCGGAAGGCACCGTCCTCGTCTCGGGCGCCGGTTCGCTGGGCGGCCTCGTCGCCCGGCACCTGGTCTCGCGGCACGGCGTACGGAGCCTGGTGCTGGCCAGCCGCCGGGGTCCGGACGCCGAGGGCATGGCGGACCTGGTCGCGGACCTGACCGGGCAGGGCGCCGCCGTGTCGGTGGTGGCCTGTGACGTCTCCGACCGCGGCCAGGTGGAGGCCCTGCTGGCCTCCGTGCCGGCAGAGCACCCGCTGACCGGTGTCGTGCACACCGCGGGCGTGACCGACGACGGCGTGATCGGGATGCTGAGCCCGGAGCGGCTGGCGCGGGTGTTCGCACCCAAGGTGGACGCGGTGCGGCACCTCGACGAGCTGACCCGGGGCCTGGACCTCGACGCCTTCGTCGTCTACTCCTCCGTCTCGGCGGTCTTCATGGGCGCCGGCAGCGGCAGTTACGCGGCGGCCAACGCCTTCCTGGACGGCCTGATGGCCGAGCGCCGGGCGGCGGGCCTGCCGGGCCTCTCGCTGGCCTGGGGCCTGTGGGAGCAGACCAACGGCATGGCGGAGCACATCGACGACCTCACCCGCAACCGGATGAACCGTCGCGGCGGCCTGCTGCCGATCACCCCGGTCGAGGGCATGGACCTGTTCGACGCCGCCGTCGGCACCGGCCATGCACTGCTGGTGCCGGTCAAGCTGGACCTGCGGGCGCTGCGCACCCAGGCCGCGGCCGGCGGGGGAGTCCCCCACCTGCTGCGCAGCCTCGTACGGGCGGGCCGACAGCAGGTGCAGGCCTCGGACGCGGCCGAGGACCCGCGCCGCCTGTCCGAGCGGCTGACCGGACTGTCCGCCGCCGATCAGACGAAGGTCCTGCTCGACCTGGTGCGGGCCCAGGTGGCCGCCGTACTGGGCTACAGCCCGACGTACCACTTCGACGCGGACCAGGGGCTCTTCGAGATCGGCTTCGACTCCCTGACCGCCATCGAGCTCCGCAACCGGCTGCGCAACATCACCGAGACGAAGCTCTCTCCCAACCTCGTCTTCGACCACCCCACGCCCGGTCTGCTCGCCGGGTACCTGCACGAGCTGATGTGCGGCGAAGAAGCCGCCGCAGCGATCTCCGTCTGAAGAAAGGCGACGACATGTTCGACGTAGACAGGTACCTGCAGCGCATCGGCTGTGACGGAGAGACCGGTGTGGACATCGGGACGCTGCGCAAGCTGCACAAGAGCCACCTCATGGCGCTGCCGTACAACAGCTTCGCCTACGACCTCGGCGACGGGGTCGACATCGTCGACCTCGACGAGGACGCGCTGTTCGAGAAGACCGTCATCAACGGGCAGGGCGGGGCGTGTTACCACCTGAACCGGATGTTCTTCAGGCTCCTGCGCGAGCTGGGCTACGACGCCACGCTGATCGCGGGCAGCACCGCCACCGGCTGGGACACCTTCGGGCTCGGCGTGGAGCACATGTTCAACCTGGTCTCCCTGGACGGTGACCAGTGGCTCGTGGACGTCGGCTACCCGGGCCCCTCGTACATCGAGCCGCTGCTGGTCACCGACGCGGTGCAGTCCCAGTACGGAAGCCAGTTCCGGCTGGTCGACCACGGATCGGAGATCGCCCTGCAGCGTCGCGGGGCGGTCACCCGGTGGAGCGTCGTCTACACCTTCACGACGAAGGCCCGGGAATGGGACGACTGGAAGGAACTCGAGGACCGCTTCCGGGGGATCCTCTCGGATCCGGCGCGGCACGACGACAAGGAAGTGCTGTGCGGCCGCACGTTCGAGAACGGCCAGGTCGTGATGAAGCAGCGCCGCTACCTGACGGTCCGTGACGGGCGCGAGCAAGTGCGCACGATCATGGACGACGACGAGCACCGGGCGCTGATCAACGGCATCGTGTCCGGCCCGCTCAGCTGATTTTTTCGCACTCCCACCCCCCACGCGTAACACCGCTCATACCGAATGCAATTCGAACGAGTTGGCACACGAAAGGGAGACCCAAAATGGAAAGAGAGACGGCTGACGTAATCGTGATAGGCGGCGGACCGGCCGGCGCGGTGAGCGCCCTGGTCCTCGCGCGGCAGGGGCACGACGTGCTGCTGCTGGAGAAGGACGAGTTCCCCCGGTTCCACATCGGCGAGTCCCTGCTGCCCTACATGATGGGCCTGTTCGACCAGATCGGCCTGCGCGAAGCGGTGGAGGCGCAGGGCTACGTCCCCAAGTTCGGCGGCGAGTTCATCGACCCGACCGAGACGAAGTTCTTTGAAGGCGTCTTCCGCGCCGACTTCACCAAGCAGGGCGAAGGCCGGCACCCCAGCGCCTTCCAGGTCGAGCGCGCCCGGTTCGACAAGATGCTCACCGAGCAGGCCGAGGCGGCCGGGGCGGAGGTCCTCTTCGGGGCCGACGTGACCGAGCTGCTCATGGACGGCGACCGCATGGCCGGCGTCCGCTACGAGCGCGAGGGCCGGAGCCGCGAGGTGCGGTCGGCCTACGTGGTCGACGCGAGCGGCCGCGCCGGCCGCATCGCCCACCGCTTCGGGCTGCGCAAGACCCTCGAGAAGCTCCGCATGGTGGCGGTGTACCGGCACTACGAGGGCCTCGACGAGAGCCACAACCTCGGTGTCGAGGGCGACATCCAGGTCGGCGCCCACGACGACGGCTGGGTCTGGGCGATCCCGCTGTCCAAGGACGCCATCAGCGTGGGCACGGTCATGCCGCGCCAGGTGCTGCGCGCGACGAAGCCCGAGAAGGCGTTCGAGGAGCACGTGGCGAGGATCCCGAGGATCACCGCGCGGCTGACCGGAACCCGCCCCACCACCGACCTCAGGGTCGAGACCGACTACTGCTACCACTCGGACACGGTCACCGGTTCCGGCTGGCTGATGGTCGGGGACGCCGGCTGTTTCGGCGACCCGATGTTCTCCGGCGGCGTGCTCGTGGCGACGGCCACCGCCGTCCGTGCGGCCGAGACGATCGGGGCGGCGCTGGCCGACCCCGCGGCGGAGCGCCGCCTGTTCGACACCTATTCCAACTACTTCAAGACGGGCTACGACACGTACATCCGCCTCATCCACGCCTACTACGAGGGCGAGCTGGTGTCGGTTGCCGCCGACGCCGCCCGCACGACGCGGCGCGAGGCCCTGGAGAAGTACGTGATCCGGCTCATCGGCGGCGACTTCTGGAGTGAGCACAACCCCATGGCACAGGAAATGCGGCGGCGGACCGAGTGGGACACCTTCGCCCCGTTCAAGCGGGTGTACGGCTGCCCGGCCTATCCCCAGCTGGACGAGTTCGACCGTAAGGAGCGGGCCGCGGCGCGCGTCCACAGGGCGACGGCGGGTCGGTAGAACGTGATGGCAACCATTCCTCTGCGCCTCGCAGACCACGCGTACGACGTCCTCATCGGCCCGGGGGTGCGCACGTCGCTCGCCGAGACCATCCAACGGCTGGGCGCCAGGCGGGCCGTCGTGGTGTCGGCCCGCCCGGAGGAATGGGTGCCCGACACCGGGGTGGAAACCCTGCTCGTGCCGGCCCGGGACGGCGAGCAGGACAAGACCCTGGCCACCGTCGAGGCGCTGTGCGGGGAGTTCGTGCGCTTCGGGCTCACCCGCTCCGACGTGGTCGTCTCCTGCGGCGGCGGCACCACCACCGACGTGGTCGGCCTGGCGGCGGCGCTCTACCACCGCGGCGTCCCCGTGATCCACCTCCCGACGACGCTGCTCGCCCAGGTGGACGCCAGCGTCGGCGGGAAGACGGCGGTGAACCTGCCGGCCGGCAAGAACCTGGTCGGTGCGTACTGGCAGCCCAGCGCGGTGCTGTGCGATACGGACTACCTCTCGACCCTGCCGCGCCGGGAGATGCTGAACGGCCTCGGCGAGATCGCCCGCTGCCACTTCATCGGCGCGCCGGACCTGCGCGGGCTGCCGCTGGAAGAGCAGATCACCGCCAGCGTGACCCTCAAGGCCGGCATCGTGGAGCGGGACGAGCGCGACACCGGCCTGCGGCACGTGCTCAACTACGGCCACACGCTGGGCCACGCGCTGGAGAAGGCCACCGACTTCGCGCTGCGCCACGGCGAGGGGGTGGCCATCGGGACGGTCTTCGCGGGCCGGCTCGCCGGAGCCCTCGGGCGGATCGACACGGCGCGGGTGCAGGAACACCTCGACGTCGTACGGCACTACGGCCTGCCCACCGCCCTGCCGGCCGAGGCCGAGACCGGGGTCCTCATGGACCTGATGCGGCACGACAAGAAGGCGATGACCGGACTCGGCTTCGTTCTGGACGGCCCCAAGGGCGCGGAACTGGTCAGCGACGTGCCCCACGAGGTCGTCGCGCGGGTCCTGGACCGGATGCCCCGGGCACGGACGGCCGACCTCGTCGGCCACGCCGTGCCCGGAGCCTCCACGACCGATGTGGTTTGACATGAAGCTTGTAACCCAGTGGCCGGCCGATCTCGAGGGATCGGCGGGCGCCGCCCCGGTGGTGGACCACCTGCTGTTCGACAGGCTGGAGGCGGCGCTGGCCCGGCCGGCCGCGCAGCAACCCGTCTGGCGGGACCCCGGGCGGGCCAGGGACGCGGTGGAACTGCTGAGCCGCTCCCGCCCGATCGTGGCCCCGGCCGAGACGGCCCGCCTGAGCACGCAGCTCGCCGCGGTCGCCCGCGGCGAGGCGTTCCTGCTCCAGGGCGGTGACTGCGCCGAGACCTTCGCCGGGAACACCGGAGCCCACGTGCGGGCCAATCTGCGCACGCTCGTGGACATGGCCGCCGTCCTCGCCGACGGCACCGGACTGCCCGTCGTCAAGATCGCCCGGATGGCCGGCCAGTACGCCAAACCCCGCTCCCAGCCCGTCGACGCACGGGGACTGCCCGTCTACCGCGGCGACCTGGTCAACTCGGTCGAGGCCACGCTCACGGCCCGCACGGCCGACCCCCACCGGATGCTGCGGGCCCACGCCGACGCCACCCGCACGATGGCCCTGGTCCGGTCGTTCCACGACGTCCACGTCAGCCACGAGGCGCTCCTGCTCGACTACGAGAAGTCCTTGCTGCGGGTGGACACCACCGGCCCGGTGCCCCGGCTGTCCAGCGGGCTGGGGCACTTCCTGTGGATCGGCGAGCGCACCCGCCAGCTCGACGGCGCGCACATCGCGTTCGCGGAACTCCTGTCCAACCCGATCGGCCTCAAGATCGGTCCGGGCACGACCCCGGAGGCGGCCGTCGCCTACGTACGACGCCTCGACCCGCACCGGGAACCCGGCCGGCTGACGCTGATCAGCCGCATGGGGCACGCACAGGTCCGGGACGTGCTGGCGCCGATCGTGGAGCAGGTCACCGCCACCGGCCACCAGGTGGTCTGGCAGTGCGATCCGATGCACGGCAACACCCGTACCTCGGCGAACGGTTACAAGACGCGGGACCTCGCGCACATCGCCGACGAGATCGCCGGGTTCTTCGAGGTCCACCGGCGGCTGGGCACCCACCCCGGCGGCATCCACCTCGAGGTGACGGGGGACGACGTCACCGAGTGCGTCGGCGGGGGAGTGGCCGAAGCAGACCTGCCGGCCCGCTACCAGACGGCCTGCGACCCCCGCCTCAACGCGGAGCAGTCGAGGCAGCTCGCCTCCACCGTCGCCGGACTGGCGGCGGCCGGCCCCGTCGGGGCAGCGCTGCGATGACCGGACTGCCCCCCGCCCTCCCCATCACCGGCACCACCCGCCTGTACGCCGTGCTGGGGCACCCCATCGCCCAGGTCCAGGCACCCACGCTGATGAACCCGATCTTCGCGAGCCTGCGGATCGACGCGGTGGTCGTCCCCGTGCACGCCCGGCCGGAGAACCTCGAGCACGTCGTGCGCGGGCTGCAGCGGATGGACAACCTCGACGGCATGTTCATCACGGTGCCCCACAAGGTCGCCGTCCCCCGGCTGGCCGACCGGCGCGGCCCGACCGTGGACATCGTCGGCAGCGCCAACGTGCTGCGCCGGGAGGCCGACGGCAGCTGGCTCGCCGAGAACTTCGACGGGTCCGGCTTCGTCGCGGGCCTCGTCGGCGCCGGCCACGACCCCGGCGGCCGGCGCGCGGCGCTCGTCGGCGCGGGCGGCGCCGGCAGTGCCATCGCCGCGGCGCTCCTGACGGCCGGTGTCGACCGGCTGGGGGTGTACGACTGGGACCCCGCGAAACTCGGGGCGCTGGTCGCCCGCCTCGAAGCGCGCTGGCCGGGCCGGGTGGCCGCCCTGGACGGACCGCGGCTGAGCGGAGTCGACCTCGCCGTGAACGCCACCCCGCTCGGCATGCACGCGGGAGACCCGCTGCCGTTCCCGCTGGACTCCCTGCCACCGGACTGCGTGGTGGCCGACATCGTCATGAAACCCCGTGAGACGAGGCTCCTTCGCCAGGCGTCCGCACGGGGACACCGGATCCACCACGGCATTCACATGCTCGAGGGGCAACTGAATTCCTATCGAGTTTTCTTCGATCTGCACTGAATTCTCCGCGAGACCACCGAATCTGGGGATGCGGAGCCGCAGGAGAAAGCTCTACATTGGACCGGTAATTCAGCTCTTTCTGACTGCACATGACGCTGCACGGGGCGGAGTGTGCGCCTCTTCCGCGAACTCGACGGACAAGTGCTCGTGCGCGCGCGTCTTTCCCTGTGGCACGCTGCCCCGCCCGCTTCGCACTCGCGTCGAGTCAGATCCATTACTTGGAGAAACATGAACGTGCGACAGGCGCCGGAATTCCCCCAGTGGCCCCAGTATGACGAGAGCGAGCGGGAGGGACTCGTCCGCGCCCTCGAGCAGGGCCAGTGGTGGCGGATGGGCGGGTCCGAAGTCGATTCCTTCGAGCAGGAGTTCGCCGAGCACCACGGCGCGGCCCACGCCCTCGCGGTCACGAACGGGACCCACGCACTGGAACTCGCCCTCCAGGTCATGGGCGTCGGCCCCGGCTCCGAGGTCATCGTCCCGGCCTTCACCTTCATCTCGTCCTCCCAGGCGGCCCAGCGGCTCGGCGCCGTCGCCGTCCCGGTGGACGTCGACCCGGACACCTACTCCATCGACGCGGCCGCGGCGGCCGCCGCCGTGACCTCCCGGACCCGGGCGATCATGCCGGTGCACATGGCGGGCTTCCTCGCCGACATGGACGCGCTGGCCGAACTCTCCGACCGCACGGGCGTCCCGCTGCTCCAGGACGCCGCGCACGCCCACGGCGCCCGCTGGCAGGGCAAGCGCGTCGGCGAGCTCGGCTCGGTCGCCGCATTCAGCTTCCAGAACGGCAAGCTGATGACCGCCGGAGAGGGCGGCGCCGTCCTGTTCCCGGACTCGGAGATGTACGAGAACGCCTTCCTGCGGCACAGCTGCGGACGGCCCCGTACCGACCGCCGCTACCGCCACGCGATCGCCGGCTCCAACCTGCGCCTGAACGAGTTCTCGGCCGCGGTCCTGCGCTCCCAGCTGCGCCGCCTCGACGAGCAGATCGCGACGCGCCACGAGCGCTGGGGCGTGCTCTCCAAGCTGCTCGAGGCGATCGACGGCGTGGTCCCGCAGCGCGGCGACGAGCGCACCGACGTCCCCTCGCACTACATGGCGATGTTCCGGGTGCCCGGCCTGGGCGAGGACGAGCGCAACGCGCTGGTCGACCGGCTCGTGGAGGCCGGCCTGCCGGCGTTCGCGGGATTCCGCGCCATCTACCGCACCGACGCCTTCTGGGAGATCGGCGCGCCCGACGCGACCCCGGACGAGCTCGCGGAGCGCTGCCCCCACTCGGAGGCCATCAGCCAGGACTGCATCTGGCTGCACCACCGCACGCTGCTCGCCACCGAGGAAGACATGCACCGCACCGCCGAGATCATCGCTCACGCGGTGAGCACCGCATGAGCGTGCGGGTGGCCATCGTCGGACTCGGCTGGGCCGGGCGGGAGCTGTGGCTCCCCCTGCTCCGCGAGCACGCGGACTTCGACGTGGTGGCCGTCACCGACACCGAACCGGCGGCACGCGCGGCCTTCGACAGCGCACTGGGCATTCCCGTCCACGCGACGGTGGACGCGCTCGACCCCCGGTCCGTCGACCTCGCCGTCGTCGCCGTACCCAACTTCCTGCACGCCCAGGTGGCAGCGGCCCTGCTCGGCAAGGGCATCTCCGTCTTCCTGGAGAAGCCGGTGTGCCTGACCTCCGACGAGGCCGACCTGCTGGCCGCCGCCGAACGCAGCGGCGGCGCCATGCTGCTGGCCGGCAGCGCCGCCCCGTACCGCAGCGACGTGGGCGCCCTGGCCCGCCTGGTGCCGGAGCTGGGCCACATCCGGCACGTCGACCTGTCCTGGGTCCGGGCGCGCGGCATCCCCAAGGCCGGCGGCTGGTTCACCCAGCGCAGCAAGGCCGGCGGCGGCGTGCTGTTCGACCTCGGATGGCACCTGCTCGACACGCTCGCCTCCCTGCTCGGCCCGTCCGCCTTCGCCCAGGTCGTCGGCGTCACGGCGAGCGACTTCGTGAACACGGGCTCCTGGAGCGCCGCCTGGCGCCAGGACGAGCCCGCGGCCGGTGCCGGCGGCGACGTCGAGGACACCGCCCGGGGCTTCTTCGTCCGCGAGGACGGCGTCTCGGTCGCCCTGCACGCCAGCTGGGCCTCGCACGAGGCGCTGGACGTGTCCACGATCCAGGTCGTGGGCAGCGCCGGCACCGCCGAGCTGCGGTGCACCTTCGGGTTCAGCCCCAACCGCCGCCCCCAGTCCCTGCTGACGCTGACCCGGGAGGGCACCACCACGTCCGTCCCGGTCCCGGACGAGCCGATCGGCAACGAGTACCGGCGGCAGCTGGACGGCCTCGCGGGGATCCTGGGCGACCCGGACAACCGGGGCAAGTCGATCGGCGAGGCCCGTACCACGGTCCGCGTCATCGAGGACTTCTACGCGTCGGCCCGCTCCGTGCGCGCCCGGCACGCCGTGCCCGCCTACCAGTGAACGGCGCGGAAGGGCCGGTCGACCACCGGCTCCAAGAGAACGAGCAGACGTACGGAATGGGCATCACATGACAGTGACAACGGTACGGATACCCCCGGCGCAGACCCTGCCGTCGGCCAGGCGCGCCGTGATCTTCGACCTCGACGGGGTCATCGTCGACAGCTTCGCGGTGATGGAGGAGGCCTTCGCCATCGCCTACAAGGAGACCGTCGGCGAGGGCCCGGCGCCCTTCGAGGAGTACCGGCGCCACCAGGGCCGCTACTTCCCGGACATCATGCGGATCATGGGCCTCCCGCTGGAGATGGAGGAGCCCTTCGTCCGCGAGAGCTACCGGCTCGCACCCCAGGTGCCGGTCTTCGAGGGCATCGCCGAGCTGCTGCTGACCCTGCGGGTGCGCGGGTACAAGCTCGCGGTGGCCACCGGCAAGAGCGGCCCCCGGGCCCGCTCGCTGCTCGACGAGCTGGGCCTGCTGCCCTTCTTCGACCACGTGATCGGCTCGGACGAGGTCGCCCACCCCAAGCCCGCCCCGGACATCGTGGAGCACGCCCTGCGCCTGCTGGGGATGCCGGCCGAGGCCGCGATCATGGTCGGCGACGCGCCGACCGACCTGGCCAGCGCCAAGGGAGCCGGTGTGGCATCCGCCGCCGCCCTGTGGGCCGATGTGGACGACGAGGAGGAACTGCTGGCCGCCGGGCCGGGCGCCGTCCTGCTCCGCCCGGCCGACCTGCTGGCACTGTGCCCGTCCGTGCCGCGCGGCTGAGGGCCGTCCACGAGCATGGAGAAGGCACATCACCTCGGTGTCGACATCGGGGGCACCAAGGTCGCCTTCCGGGTGGAGGCCGACGGGCGGTGCGTGGACGAGTCCTCGTTCCCGTGGGGCCCCCGGCACAGCGCCGCCCGGGACCTGGCACGGCTCACCGCCCACGTGGCCGCGCTGCGGGCCCGTCTCGGCGCACCGCTGCGGGCGGTGGGCGTGGCGATGCCCGGCACGGTCGGACGGGACGGGCGGATCACCGCCTGGCCCAGCCGGCCGGAGTGGGACGGGCTCGACCTGGACGGGGCGCTGCGGGCGCTGTTCCCCGAAGCGGCCGTGGCCTGGGCCGACGACGGTGACCTCGGCGCGCTCGCCGAGGCCCGGGCGTCGGGCTGCGAGGACCTGCTCTACATCGGAGTGGGCACCGGCATCGGCGGCGGCCTCGTGCTGCGGGGCGAACTCTGCCCCGGCCTCGGCCGCGGCTCGTTCGAGATCGGACACGTGATCGTCGACATGGGCGGTGCGCGGTGCGTCTGCGGCCGCCGGGGATGCCTCCAGGCGATCGCCTCCGGGCCGGCCACCCTGCGCCGCGCCGGGGAGCTGCGCGGCGCGCCCGCCGCCTTCGAGGACCTGCGGCGGGCGCTGCACGACGAGGAGCGGTGGGCCGTGGCCGCGCTCGAGGAGACGAGCCGGGCCCTGGCCGCCGCGGTGTCCGGCGTCCAGGAACTGGTCCATCCCGAGCGCGTCCTGATCGGCGGCGGCTTCGCGGCCGGCGTCCCCGGGCTCGTCGGGATGGTGTCCGGCCACCTGGCCGGGCTGGCCCGCCCGGGCCGGCCCCCGCTGCCGGTGGAACCGGCAGCGCTGGGCGGCCTGTCGTCCTTGCGCGGGGCGGTGTCGCTCGCCCGGCTCGTCGCGGCCTGAGCCGTCAGCCGGCCGGGTGCGCGGCCGCACCGGCCGGCACCGCGGCACGCAGCCGGTCCCGCAGGTCGTCCACCAGGGCCGCGGCGCCGCTCGCGCCGCTCGCGGCACCGAAGACGTGGTAGTCGGGCCGGACGAGCAGTGAAGTCGCCCCGTACCGCGCCAGATACGGCCGGTAGACATCGTCCGTGTCCACCACGCCGACGACGCCGCCCGCCTCCTCGGGGGCCTGGCCGGGCGGCAGCAGCCGCACCACGTGCGTGCCCAGCCCGGCCAGGAAGGAAAGCCGTTCCCCGTCGAGCACGGTGTGCGGATCGTCGGTGGTCAGCAGGACGAAACCACGTCCGACGACCTCGTCGAACAGCCCGCTGCCGCCCGGCCCGCTCACCCGCCCCTGCGGTACGACGGCACCCGCGGGCGCGCCGGCCGCCCCGGCCCCGGGCGCCCGCTGCAGCAGCCCGTCCGCCAGCGGCTTCGCCGGTTCCGGCCGGCCCGCCGGACGCCCGCGCCGGTTGGCCAGCACCGTGGCATCGCGCTCGGCGGCGGCCGCCGGGTCGGTCACGCAGATCATCCGGCCCAGCTGGACCGAGGACAGGATCGCCTCCTTGGCCTGCGCGCGGCGCTCCTGCGTGTAGGTGTCCAGCAGGGACTCGTCCGCGAGGCCGCGCAGCGCCAGGTCCAGCTTCCACGCCAGGTTGACGACGTCCCGGATGCCGGAGCACATGCCCTGCCCGGCGAAGGGCGGCATGAGGTGGGCCGCGTCACCCGCGAGCAGGACATGGCCCACCCGCCACTGGTCGGCCCAACGGGCCTGGAATATGTACGTGGTGCTGCGCAGCAGGGTGGCCGTGTCGGGGGTGACGCCGAACGGGGCCATCAGCCGCCAGGCCGTCTCGTCCCGGTTGAGGTCGGCGGCGCTCTCGCCCGGCAGGCGCATGAACTCCCAGCGCCGGCGCCCCGGTCCGCTGGCCACCACCGTGGTGGGCCTGGCCGGATCGCAGATCTGCACGTTGGACGGGGTGAACTCGCGCGGCTGGCGCAGTTCGACGTCGCAGAGCAGCCACTCGTACGAGAACCCGAGGTCAGTGACCGGGACGTCGAGGTGGTCGCGGACGAAGCTGTTCGCGCCGTCGCATCCCACGACCCACCGTGCGGACAGGACGCGCGTCGCACCGTCGTCGGTGGACGCCGTCACCTCCACCCGCTCCTCGCCGTCGGCGATCGCCACGACCTCGTGCCCGCGCAGCACGGTGATGCCGTCAAGTCCCTTGACCCGCGCCGCGATCAGCTCCTCCAGCGCGGGCTGGTGCATCGTGTTGGCGTCGGGCCAGCCGTAGGGGCCGGACGTGGTGAACCCGATGTCCAGCAGCACCGCGCCGGCCGCGGTCTGCCACTGGTAGCCGTTGGCGGGCTCCGTGACCCGGCCGAGCTCCGGGCCGATCCCGGTGCCGGCGAGCAGCCGGGCCGTCTCCCCGTCGAAGCTGGTCGCCCGCGGGAGCCGGTACGGCCGGGGGCGGCGCTCGAGCACCGTCACCCGCCAGCCGCGCTGCGCGATCAGCACCGAGAGCGCGGCCCCGATCGGTCCGTTGCCCACGATGACGACGTCCGTGTCCGTCGGATTCGCGTGCGTGTCGTGCGTCGTTCGGATGGTTGGCATCGTGCCCCTCGTCGCATGCCGTGGGCAGATCAGTGAGCACTTCGAAAAACGGCGTCAAGGAGACTTCACAGGTCCGCGCTGTTTGAAGGCTGAATTCCGCCACGCTGGAAAATTGCCAGAATAGTATTCCGGCGTTTCAGGGCGTGTCAAGGAACCGGAAATACTATCAGGTCGAGGGATGTCCAGCCGGCCGTCCGTGCTCTAGGGGGCCCGCCGGATTCGATTACGGCCTATCAGGTCGGGGGATGGCCCGCCCGTTGTGCCCGTCCTACCGTGTGGAAGGACAATGCAAGGCGCGCGGGCCACCGCTGCCGGGCTCTGGGCATTCCCGCGGCCGACATCATGTCTGCGCGGCCGGATGCCATAAATCAATCTCGTTGAACAATTCGCTGGAGGCTCGTGTGACCGGAAATCAGGTTTCCGTGGAAAATCTCGACCTGGACGCCTTTTACGAGAGCTACAAGGGTGAAACCCGCGTCGGCCCGCCGGCGCCGTGGGACATCGGCGGCCCGCAGCCGGTCCTGATCGCGCTCGAGGAGTCGGGCGAGATCAAGGGCGATGTCCTCGACATCGGCTGCGGTCTCGGCGGCAACTCCATCTTCCTCGCCTCGCGCGGTCACAAGGTCACCGGCATCGACGCCGCGAAGACCGCCGTCCAGGAGGCCTCGAAGCGCGCCAAGGCCCAGGGGGTCGAGGTCGACTTCACCGTCGCCGACGCCACCAGCCTCGCGGGCTTCGAGGGCCGGTTCGACACCGTCGTGGACAGCGCCCTCTACCACTGCCTCAACGAGCAGGGCCAGCGCGACTACATCGCCGCGCTGCACCGTGCCACCAAGCCGGGCGCGAAGCTGCACCTGTGGGTCTTCGCCGCCGAGGCGCACGCCCCGTTCCCCACCGTGCAGCGGGTCACCGAGGAGAACCTCCGCCGCAACGTCGGCGAGAAGTTCGAGATCACCTCGCTTCACCTGGCCGAGTACGACACCACCCTCACCCACGAGGGGATCCGGGAGATGCTGGGCGTCAAGCCCGCCGAGGGCGCCCCCGACGCGCCCGTCGCCTTCGACCCGGCCTTCAAGTGGCCCGAGGAGGAGCTGCAGGGCGAGATCAAGGCCCCCGTCTGGCAGCTCACGGCCGTCCGCGCCGGCTAGCGGCAGCCGCTGCCGGCCCATCAGCCCGTCTGGTGCGGACTTCCGCGCGGCCGGCTGCTCCTACGGCAGCCGGCCGCGCGGCCGTGCCCGGCGCGGCTCTCGTCCTCGACACGAAGGGGTAGACCCATGACCGCCACCGCCGAGAGTCCGGCCGCCCCGGTCGACCTGTTCTCGCCGGACCTGATCGCCGATCCGTTCGCCGGGTACGCGCGGATGCGCGAGCAGGCGCCGGTCCTGACCGGCTCGTTCATGGGCGGACCGCCGATGTGGCTGGCCACCCGCTACGAGGACGTGCGCCGGGTCCTCACCGACCCGCTGTTCCTCAACAACCCGGCCTCCGTACCGGGCGCGGGCAGCCGGTTCACGGTCATGAAGGACGTCTCCTCCGACGTCGTCGAGTACCTCTCCGGCAAGCTCATAGAGATCGACGGCGACGACCACCTCCGGCTGCGCAGGCTGGTCTCCAAGGCCTTCACCGCGCGACGGGTGGCCATGCTGCGCCCGCGGATCGAGGAGATCACCGGGACGCTGCTCGACCGGATGGCCGAGGCGGGACGCGACGGCACGCCCGTCGACCTCGTGGGGTCCTTCTGCTTCGAGCTGCCGGCGACCGTGATCTGCGAGCTGGTCGGGATCGACGCGGCCGACCGCGCGGACTGGTACGCGTGGGGGCGCGCCCTGATGGCGCCCATGGAGCACGCCGAGATCCTCCCGACCGTCTTCCGCGACTGCGCCGACTACCTGTTCGGCGTGATCGCCGCCCGTCGCGCCGAGCCGCGCGACGACCTGGTCACCGCGCTCGTCGAGGTCCAGGAGGACGACGGCGACCGCCTCACCGACCGGGAGATGGTCAAGCTCGTCTTCACCCTGGTGATCGCCGGGCACGAGACGACGATGAACCTGATCGGCAACTCGGTGCTGGCCCTCCTCGAACACCCGGACCAGCTCGCCCTGTTGCGCGAGGACCCGTCCCGGTGGCCGCAGGCGGTGCTGGAGCTGATGCGCCTGGGCCCCACCCAGTTCGGCAACCCCCGGTACCCGGCCGAGGACGTGGAGCTGGGCGGCGTCAGGATCCCCGCGGGCGCGCCCGTGCTGCCGCTGATCCTGTCCGCGAACACCGACCCGCGCCGGTTCGGCTGCCCCGAACGGCTGGACATCGGCCGGGAGACCGGGACCGGCCACCTCGGGTTCGGGCAGGGAGCCCACTACTGCCTCGGTGCGCCGCTGGCGCTCCAGGAGGCGGAGGTGGCGCTGCACGCGCTGTTCACCCGCTTCCCGGACCTCTGCCTCGCCGTGCCGCGCGAGGAGATCCCCTGGGTGCTGCGGACCGGTTTCACCGCGGTCGCCGAACTCCCGCTGCGCCTCGGCTGAGCACGGCCCGTCCGGCCGGCCCAGGGCGCGGCCCGGTCCCGCATCCACCCGCATTCCCGAGGTCGCCGACCGGTGGCCGGCCTATCAGATCGGGGGATGTCCGGCCGGACGCCCCCTGTCCTACGCTCCTGCAGAGCAAGGGCTCTTCCCGAAAGGAACTCCTGGCCGTGCCTCAAGCAGCGGAGCAATTCGACAAGTGGGTGCGCCGGTCCCACCCGGCACCGGACAGCGGAATCCGCCTCGTCTGCCTCCCGCACGCCGGCGGATCGGCGAGCTTCTACTTCCCGATGTCCAAGGCACTCGCGCCCGCCGTGGAGGTCCTGGCCATCCAGTACCCCGGACGCCAGGACCGGCGCCACGAGCCGAACGTGCCCAGCCTTCCCGACCTGGCCGACCGGATCTTCGCGGCCGTGGGCGGGCTCGACGACAAGCCCCTGGCACTGTTCGGGCACAGCATGGGGGCCGTCCTCGCCTACGAGGTCGCGCTGCGCATGCAGGACGCCGGACTCCCCTCGCCCGTACGGCTCTTCACCTCCGGCCGGCGGGCCCCCTCCTGCGAGCGCGACGAGGGGGTCCACACGCAGTCGGACGAGCACATGGTCGCCGAGCTCCGGAAGCTGAGCGGCACCAGCGCGGCCATGCTGAACGATCCCGAACTGCTGGAAATGATCATGCCCGCGATCCGCAGCGACTACCGCGCGGTCGAGACGTACCGGTACGAGCCCGGCCGGAGGCTGGACTGCCCGGTGACGGTGATCACCGGGGACAGCGACCCCCGGGTCTCGGTCGACGAGGCAGCGGCCTGGGAGGACCACACCACCGGACCGACGGACCTCCACGTCCTGCCCGGAGGCCACTTCTACCTCGTCGAGCAGAGCACGCGGGTGGCCGCACTGCTCGCGGAGCGGCTGGACCCCCGGCGCGCCGCCCCGCCCGCGGGCAGCGGTCTCGTGGGCGCTGAGGGGAGCGGGTGATGGCCGGCGCCGCCGGCGGCAGCGGACAGCTGCTCGCCATCAGCGACCTCCACCTCAACTACGCGGAGAACCGCGCCCTGGTGGACGGGATGGCGCCCGAGTCGGAAGACGACTGGCTGCTGGTCGCCGGGGACGTGGCCGAGACCGTGGCCGACGTGCGCTGGTGTCTGAAGACCTTCGCGAGCCGCTTCCGCAAGGTCGTCTGGGTCCCCGGCAACCACGAGCTGTGGACCCACCCGAGCGACTCCGTCAGCCTGCGCGGTGTCGCACGCTACGAGCACCTGGTCGAGCTGTGCCGCGAACTGGGCGTCACCACGCCCGAGGACCCCTACCCCGTCTGGGAGGGCCCCGGCGGCCCGGTCGCCGTGGCGCCCCTGTTCCTGGGGTACGACTACTCCTTCCTGCCCGAGGGCTGCACCACCAAGGCGCAGGGGCTGGCCTACGCCCACGAGACCGGAGTCGTCTGCCAGGACGAGTACGTGCTGCACCCCGACCCCTACCCGAGCCGCGAGGCCTGGTGCCGGGCCAGGGTCGCCGAGACCGAGCGCCGGCTCGCCGAGATCCCCGAAGACCTGCCCACCGTGCTCGTCAACCACTACCCGCTCGACCGGCACCCCACGGACGTCCTGTGGTACCCGGAGTTCGCCATGTGGTGCGGCACCCGGCTCACCGCCGACTGGCACCGCCGGTTCCGCGTGGCCGCCATGGTCTACGGGCACCTCCACATCCCGCGGACCACGTACCACGAGGGCGTCCGCTTCGAGGAGGTGTCCGTGGGCTACCCCCGCGAGTGGCGCAAGCGCCCCGGCGGATCGCCCGGGAAGCTCCGCCGGATCCTGCCGGCGGAATGACCCGTGCGCATCGGCGGCCGCCCGCGGTCAGCGCGGGGGAGTGGGCTCTGCGGCCGCGTCCGAAAGACGGCTCCACGTGCGGGTCAACTCGACACGGGAAGCCACGTTCAGCTTGCGGAAGATCTTCTTCAGGTGGAACGCCACGGTGTGGCCGGAGATGAACAGGTGCTGGCCCACCTGCGAGTTGGTGAAGCCGTGGCTCACCAGCTCGGCGACGGCGGCCTCGGTCTCGGTGAGGGCGCCGGTGCTCACACCGTCCTGGCCGGCCGAGCGCGGATAGCGGCCGCGCCGCACCCCGAGCCCGCGGAGCGTGCTGACGACCCTGCGGGCATCGCGCGGCGCCCCGGCGTTCGTGTACCCCTCCACCGCCCGTTCGAGGATCTCCACCGCCCGGTCGCGTTCCCGGTCCAGGCCGGCGAGGAGGTTCCCGGCGTCTTCGAAGGCGGACGCGCCGGCCCACGGGTCCAGGTGCGACACGCCCGCGGAGACGAGGCGTTCGGGACTGCCCTCCAGCAGCGCGCGGGCGTGCACCGCGGCCGCCTCCATCGAGCGGAGCCCGGCGTTGCGCGTCGCGAGGCCGGAGGCCTCGGACGCCACCCGCTGGGCGAGGGACACGTCGCCCAGCTCGCTGGTGGCCCGCACGAGCCAGGCGGCGGCGGCCGGCTGCGAGGCCAGCAGCTCCAGGAGGAGCTGGTCGTCCGTCACGATGCCCACGATGAAGTGGGCGGCGCTCTTCGCCCCGCCCTGCACCTCCAGCAGCTGGGCCGCGGCCCACGCGTACTGACCGGGCCGGTCGGTCGTCCGGCCGAGCAGGGCGTCGTCCCGCAGCTGGTCCACGAACTCCAGGCTCGTGCTCATGTCGCCCTGCCGCAGGGCGCTCAGCGCCATCACCGTGTGCGCGTCGGGAATCAGGCAGTGCAGGCCGGCCTGCTGCGCCTTGTGCACCCCCCTGCCCACCGCGTCGACGGCGGCGGCGACGTCCCCCTGCGCGAGCGCGAGGTCTCCCGCGCACACCAGCGAGGCCGCCACCAGCGCGCCGGTCTCCCCGGCGCCGACCGTCAGCTCCTCTATCCGGGCGAGCGAACGGGCGGCGGCCACCAACTCGCGGACTCGGACCAGCAGCGCGGAATGCCAGATCGTGGCCGGCCCTCTGCAGGCCCCGGCGCACGCGGGGTGCCCCTGGCTCGCCGACTCCGACAGGCGCAGCGCCTCCGTGAGATCGCCGCGGGACCAGGCGGAGAAGGAGCGGGCGGAGAGCCGGACGGTCTCGCACGAGGCGCTGTCGCACGCCCGCATGGCGGAGAAGGCGGGCGGCAGCTCCAACCGGAAGAGAGAATCGAGCATCACGTCTCCTGTCAGGGGATCATCATTCACGCCGCGTCGTTCCGTGGGGGCACCGGCAGATTCCTCGGCGGAGCCTAGGCGGCGGGTACTCAGGAACTCCTCGAGAGACGATCGGAGTTGACCGCAGGAACACCGTTTCCGGACAGTGCGCGGGGCATGGCCGGACCCTGCCGGACGCGTCCGCGCCAGGGTGCCCACAGGTCGCCCTCCCCGCCGGGCGGACCGGGCGGGCCGGACGATCTCCAGAGCGGTCCGAGCCGGCTTCGAGCAGGGGTGGGGCGGTTCCTCGAGCACGCCGACCGGAACTATCAGTTCTGATGATGGCGCCGGGCCGGCGGCGCGGACAGCATGGACCTGATCCGGAGTTCGCCGGCGGTGTGAAGAGCGAGGTGTCCCCTTGAGTGCCGTACTTCTCTTGAACGGTCCCAACCTGGGAATTCTGGGACGGCGCGAGCCGGAGATATACGGCACCGACACGCTGTCCGACATAGAGAAGGCGGTCGCCGAAGAGGTGGGCGTCAGGGGATGGGACGTGATCTCCGTCCAGCACGACTCGGAGGGCGACCTCGTCCGGGCCGTCCACGAGCACAACGACACCACGGTCGGCGCCATCGTCAATCCCGGTGCGCTGATGATCGCCGGATGGAGCCTGCGCGACGCCCTGGCGAGCTATTCACCGCCCTGGGTCGAGGTACACCTCAGCAACATCTGGGCCCGCGAACAGTTCCGGCACGAATCGGTGATCGCCCCGCTGGCCGGCGGGGTCGTGGTCGGCCTCGGCTCCTTCGGCTACCGGCTGGCCGCCAAGGCGCTCCTGCACCTCTCCGAGGCGGCCGCCCCCGGGCGCCAGGGCTGATCCCGCCACCGGCCACGACGCCCTTCGGTGCAGCCGACCATCATCGAACCCCGACCTGCCCCATGCCCTCGAAGGGCGTTCGGGCAAGCCGGGGCCAGCGACGCGACGGAGCCTGTCCGATACCGCTGCCTGATCATTTTGAGGCAGCTCGGCTGACGTCCAGCCGTTCGGGCGACGGCTCGTATCCGGCTGCCCGGTAGGCGGCGACGGCGGCAGCGTTCGAGGTCGGGGTGCTGACGAGTGCGCTTGATGCACCCATTTCACGCAGCGCCGCCGCAGCGGCGACGCTGATCGCCGTCCCGTGGCCGCGACCGCGGTGGTCGGCGTGCACGCCCACCGGCTCCAGCAGGCCGGGCCTTCCGGGCCCGGCCGACCAGACCGTCGCCGCGGCCACCGCGTTGTCCTGGTCGTCGTAGCCGATCAGGCATCGGGCGTCGGCATAGACCGGCCCGGCTGCGAGCACGTGCCACGTCTCCTCGGTGAACGCCGGGCTGCTGAACGCCGAGCGGTGCACTGCGGTCCGCACCCCCGCCGTCTGCGGACCGGCAACCTCGATCCGCAGGCCGGAGTCCTTCACCGGCTCGGCGAGGTCGTGGCGCAGCGGCGTCCACGGCTCGTCCGGAATCCAGCCCGCCTCCAAGAGCACCTCGCGGAGCAGGGCGCCGTCGGGGATTTCGAGGCCGACCTTCCCGGGCGGCAGGACTCCGCGCTCCGGATCATCGAGGTCCGCCAGCAGCCGGCGCGCCAGATCGCCGTCCTGTCGCAGATCCGGCGCGGTCGTCAGGCGCAGCAGATCAGGGTCGTCCAGGTATCCGACGGCGATGATCCGTCCGTCCACGCTCCAGGTGCGGACCGCGGCGGCCAGCCTCCGCGCGCCCAGCGCCCAGGCCCAGCCGAGATCTCCCGGATGGAGTTGCAGCGGCGTGCGGTCGTCCTGCCATACGCGCAGGGCGTCCACGACCCCGGTCAGCCCATCGACGCCGGGCTCGTTCAGAACGATCGTCATGTCCCGCATCCCACACCATCGCGGCGACCGGCCGCGCCTGGTTTCGCTCAGCCTGTCAGACCGACTGGACCCGCCCTAGGCCGGCCCCGTCCGCGTACGGGACCGGACGAGTGCGAAGACCGCGCCCTCCGGGTCCGCGACCGTGGCCACCCTGCCGGTGAGGCCCTCGCGGGGCGGCTCCAGGATCCGGCCGCCCAGGTCGCGGACCCGGGCCGCCGCCGCGTCGGTGTCCTCGACCTCGAAGTACGCCATCCAGTGCGGGCCCCGGTCGTGCGGCAGCGACCGGCCCACGCCGTGCACGGCGGCCACCGGGCGGCCCTCCAGGAGCAGCGTCACGTAGTCGAAGTCGTCCGAGGCCGTCGAGTGGGTCTGCGGCTCGTGGCCGAAGACGTGCTCGTAGAACTTGCCGACCGTCGAGGTGTCCTGGGTGACGAGCTCGTTCCACACGGGAGTGCCCGCGGCGCCGTGCAGCCGGGTCCCCATGTGGCTCTGCGCCTGCCACAGCCCGAAGATCGCCCCCAGCGGGTCGGAACAGATCGCCACGCGGCCCGCGATGCCCGCGTCCAGCGGGCCCACCGCGACCGTGCCGCCGCAGGAGCGGATCGTCTCGGCCGTCGCGTCGGCGTCGTCCGTGGCCAGGTACGTGGTCCAGGCGACCGGAAGATGGCGGTCCGGCGGCATCTCGCCGATGCCGGCCACCTCGCGCCCGCCCAACAGGGCCCGGACGTACGGCCCGAGCTGCTCGGGGCCCGGCTCGTACTCCCAGCCGAACAGGTCGGCGTAGAAGTCCTCGGTGGTCCCGAGGCCGTGCACCATGAGGCTCACCCAGCACGGGGTACCGGGCGTGCGCCGTGTTGCCTTAGCTGCCTCGGTCATGTCAACCGTCTCCTCCGTCGTGCCGTTGCCGCTGCTGATGCTTCCACTCCGGGAGGCCCGCCGCGCCCCGACCCGGCCGCACTTTCGGGGCCCGGGAGGAGATGACCGGATCGGTGCGCCCCGCTGGTGACGGGCTTGTTACGCGGGTGTGGGGCGGGGAGGAAGATGGCCCGTATGACTGCGACCACGCCGATCCTCTCCCCTGCCGAACTCATGAACGAGCTGGCCGGTTCCCGGCCTCCCGTGCTGCTGGACATCCGCTGGCAGCTGGGCGGCCCCGACCAGCGACCCGCATACGAGGCCGGGCACCTGCCCGGCGCGGTGTACGTCGACCTCGACCGCGAACTGGCTGGTCCGGCCGGGTCGGGCGGACGTCACCCGCTGCCGGACCCGGAGGCCTTCGGGACCGTGATGCGGCGGGCCGGGGTCTCGGCGGGAGTGCCGGTGGTCGTGTACGACGGCGGGCAGGGCTGGGCGGCCGCCCGGGCCTGGTGGCTGTTGCGCTGGACGGGTCACGAGGACGTACGGGTCCTGGACGGCGGCCTGGCGGCGTGGACGTCAGCGGGGGGTGACGTGTCGGCCGAGCGGGTGATTCCCCACGAGGGCGATTTCAAGCCAAATCCGGGAGCCGTCGGGCTGCTGGACGCGGACGGAGCGGCCGCGCGGGCCCGGGCCGGGGTGCTCCTGGACGCGCGGGCGGGGGAGCGGTACCGCGGGGAGGTCGAGCCGATCGACCCGGTCGGCGGCCACATCCCGGGTGCGCTCTCGGCCCCGACCGCCGAGAACGTGGGTCCGGACGGCCGCTTCCTGCCGGCCGACGTCCTGCGGGCACGCTTCGCCGCGCTCGGTGCGTCGGGCGGCTCCCCGGTGGGCGTGTACTGCGGCTCGGGGGTGTCCGGCGCCCACGAGGTGCTGGCGCTGGAGGTCGCGGGCATCGCCTCCGACCTGTACGCGGGCAGCTGGTCGGAGTGGTCCTGCGACCCGGCCCGCCCGGTGGCCACGGGCCCGGCGCCGCAGTAGGCGGAACCCGTTCGCCCGGGGGAGCCGGCCGTCCTGCGCCGGGCCCCGGCCCGCGGGCGTCCTCCTGCTGACTCATGACCGCTGCCCGGCAGGTGCACCGCCGGGCCGGTCCCGCCCCGGACCCGGGGCGGGACCGGCCGTCGGCTACTCCTGCTTCTTGCGCCGGGTGCCGAAGACGATCTCGTCCCAGCTGGGCACCGCCGCCCGGCGCCCGGGGCGGACGCCGTCCGCCTCGGCCTGCCGGTCCGTGGTTCCCGTCAGCCGGTCGCGGTGGCCCGCCACCGTCCGCGGCATCAGGACGTCGGCGTACGCGGAGCCCGCGCCCGCCGAGGCGGCCGGAGCCGGGGGTTCCGCGGCCTCGTCCTCCGCCGGCGGCACCTCGGTGGTCCGCTCGGGGACCACCATGTCGCCGCGGAAGCTCGGGACCGCCTCCAGCAGGCTGGTCAGCGTGTCCCGCTCCTCCTCCGGGTCCGGTGCGGGCGGCGGGGTCGGCCGTTCCAACTGACGGTCGAGGGCGCGGTCCAGCGGCCGGTCGCGCGGCAGCCGCGCGATCCTCGGCACGAAGGGGAAGCTGGGCTCCGGCGTGGCGGGCAGGTCGTCGGACTCGCCGATCAGCGAGCGCGCCTCGTCGTCCACCGCCACGACGAGCCGGCGCGGCGGGTCGTAGGTCCAGCTCGCCGAGTGCGGCTCACCCGCGACCAGGTAGACGAGGAGGACCTCCCAGGTGCCGTCGTCGCGGCGCCAGGAGTCCCACTGGACGGACTCCTTCTCGGCCCCGCGCAGGCTGAGCCGCTCCTGCACGGCCTCGCCGAGCTGGGGTCCGGTGTTCTCGCCGGGCCGGCGCACGGGGGTCTTGCGGGCGCGCTCGGCCATGAACGCGCGCTCGGCGAGCACCGGGCCCTCGAAGCGGCGTACGCGGTCGACGGGGATGCCGGCGAGTTGAGCGACCTCCTCCGCGGAGGCACCGGCCCGTATGCGGGCCTGGATGTCGCGGGGGCGGAGGTGGCTCTCCACCTCGATCTCGATCTGGTTCAGGCGCGCGCGGTCGTTGCGCACGGCAGCCCGCAGCCGTTCGTCGATCGGAAGCGTGTACTCCGTGCTGTCCCCAGCCTTGAGCACCAGTCGTGTGCCGTCATTTGAGACGGCCACGACACGCAGTTCGGGCATGGGGACCTCCCGGGTGGTGCCTGCCGACGTCACGTGCGTCGCTGCTTCCGCTAGTCGAGTGTGGCCTGCCCGGGTGCAGCCTGCCACAACCTTGCCGAGTTAAACCGGCGTGTCGGGCATGCGCCCTTGATCGCCGTTATGGCACGGTTACCTGTTGGGCACGCACAGTGACCGAACGATTACTGTGCGCAGCAGGCGCCCGTGCGATACCGCGGCATCACCGGTCTTTGAGCGCCGTTTTCCATCAACCGGCCCCCTCTCCCGAGTCCGGACATCCGTAAGGAAGGACGGCCCCAGGGCTCGTCACAGTACTCCATTCGGGCCACCTGGGTGGACCGCCGCGCCGCCGAACTTCTCCCGGACGGCGGGAGTTGGCCTGCCCTCCGGCGGGCCCCACCTGCACCCGTGCCCGTTTCCAGGTGTCTTGCTTCACATAATCCACAGAAACGGAACTAATCGTTTCGCTCGGGTGTCAGTAACTCCTGAAGGGTTCCGGCGCGGGAGAGGCAGGACACACAGGGGATGGCGATGGGTCAGAACTCGGCGCACGACGTCGAACCGGAGAAGAAGAAGCTCGACCTGAGCGCCGCTCAGGTGGCCGGCAGCTCGCTCGCCACCGTCGCGGCGGCCCTCCTCGCCTCGCAGATGGGGGTCTACGGGACCATCCTGGGCGCCGGTGTGGTCAGCGTCGTCGCCACCGCCGGCGGACCCGTCATCCAGCACTTCTTCCGGCGCACCGGCGACCAGATCCGCGAGACCGCCCGCCCCAGGGGCCGCCAGGTGCCGCTGCCCGAGGAGGCCGTGCCCTCCGGGGAGTTCGGCGAGGCCACCGTGCACGGCACCCGGGTGAGGGGCTGGAAGCGCACGGCGGTCGCCTCCGGGCTGGCCTTCGCCATCGCCATCGGCGGGATCGGCCTGTACGAGACCCTCACCGGCGAGTCGGTCAGCCGCGACGACCGCACCGTGCTGTCCGGCGGGACGGCGAAGGCCCGGAACCACACGCCCGAGACACCGCCCCAACCCCCCGGCGGGGGCAGGCAGGGCGACGGCGAGCCGGGCGGGGACGGGAAGGGGGACAAGGGGGACAAGGGGGACAAGGGCGAGGCCACTCCCCGGAGCTCCCCGGAGCCGTCGCACTCGCCCGGCGGCGGCGCCTCACCCGACCCGAGCCCGTCCCGGCCGGTGGACCCGGCGCCCAGCCCGTCCCCCTCGCAGCCCACCCCGCCGCCCCGGCCCACGCCCCCGCCGGCCCCGAGCACGCAGCCTTCGGCGAAGGGCTCCGCCACTCCCTGACCCGGGGCGCCCTGCCTAGTGCTGTGACCGCAAAGGTTCACCGGGTCGCGACGCCCGGCACGGCACCTCGCTGCGTTGTCGGACCGCGCACGTACGTCCAGTACGAGCCGTGGCCCTCCGCCTTGCGATGCACCGCACCGGACGCCGCGCCCCGGCAAACCTTTCCGGCCACAGCACTAGTCGCCCAGGACCCGCCGCAGGTAGTCGTTGCCGAACACCCGGTCCGGGTCCAGCCGGTCGCGCAGCGCGGTGAACTCGGCGAACCGCGGGTAGATCCCGGCGAAGTACTCCGCGTCCCGCGTGTGCACCTTGCCCCAGTGCGGGCGGCCCCCGTGCGCGGTGAAGATGCGCTCGGCCGCCGTGAAGTAGGCCTGGTACGGCGTGCCCCGGTACATGTGCACCGCGATGTACGCCGTCTCGCGGCCGGAGGCCGTCGACAGCGTGATGTCGTCCGCCGGGGCCGTGCGCACCTCGACCGGGAAGCTGACGCGCAGCCCGGAGCGGTCGACCATCGCCCGCAGCTCCCGCAGCGCCCCGACCACCTGCTCGCGCGGGAGCGCGTACTCCATCTCCACGAACCGGACCCGGCGCGGACTGGTGAACACCTTGTACGGGATGTCCGTGTACGTGCGCGCCGACAGGGCCCGGCTGGCCACGCGGGCTATGGCGGGGATGGTGGCCGGGACCGCGCGGCCCAGCGAGTTCACCGCCTGGAAGACGCCGTTGGACAGCAGCTCGTCCTCGATCCACGCGCTCACCGGCCCGGGCGGGGCCGCGGGGCCCTGGCTGCGGTTGTTCCGCTTGGTGTTGCAGTTGCCGGTGTGCGGGAACCAGTAGAACTCGAAGTGCTCGTTCTCCGCGAAGTGCTGGTCGAACTCGGCGGTCACCCGGTCGAAGCCCATGGGTTCCTCACGAGCGGTCAGGAAGAAGACCGGTTCCACGGCGAGGGTGAGCGAGGTGACGATGCCGAGGGCCCCGATGCCGATCCGGGCCGCCGCGAAGACCTCGGGGTTCTCCTTCTCGGAGCACGTGAGCAGCCCGCCGTCGGCGGTGACCAGCTCCAGGCCGCGGATCTGGGCGGCGAGGGAGGCCGAGTCGCGGCCGGTGCCGTGGGTGCCCGTGCTGGTGGCGCCGGCGACCGTCTGCTCCATGATGTCGCCCATGTTCGTGAGCGACAGGCCCTCCTTGGCCAGCGCCACGTTCAGGTCCTTGAGGACCGTGCCGGCCGCCACCGTGACGGTCCCGGCGGCCCGGTCGACCGACCGGATCCCGGCCAGCGCCTGGGGCCGTACCAGCACCCCGTCGGTCGCGGCGGCCGCGGTGAAGGAGTGGCCGGTGCCGACCGCCTTCACCCGCAGGCCCTGTTCGGCGGCCCGGCGGACCGCCTCCTGGAGCTCCCCGACCGAGGCCGGGGTCACCGTGCGCGCGGGCGTGGCGGTGACGTTGCCCGCCCAGTTACGCCACGCGGTCTGGCTGTTCTGCCCTGCTGTCGCCGTCCCCATCGGTAGCTGGCTCCTCCCCTTGCGCCGGCTTCGTCAGCCGGCGGTATCCCGCGAACGCCACCGCTGCCGCGGCCACCCCCGACGCGATGGAGACGACGAACCCGCGCTGCGCGCCCGCCGCGTCGATGACCAGACCGGCCGCCGACGAGCCGACCGCGACGCCGACCGCGAGGCCGGTGCTGATCCAGGTCATGCCCTCGGTCAGCTTCGCGCGTGAGACGTGCGCCTCGATCAGGGCCATCGTGGTGATCATCGTGGGAGCGATGGCGAGGCCCGAGACGAAGAGCGCCACGGCCAGAAACGGAAGGTTCCCGGCCAGTAGGAGGGGGATCATACTCACGGCCATCGCGCATACGCCCAGTACCCACCGGAGTTCGGCCCGGCCCTTGAGGTGGAGCAGGCCGAAGACGATTCCGGCGATACAGGACCCCGCCGCCCAGATCGCCAGGATGAAGCTGGCCCAGGACTTGTGCCCCTGCTCCTCGGCGAAGGCCAGGGTGGACACGTCGATGGAGCCGAAGATCGCGCCGGTGGCCACGAAGGTGAGCGTCAGCACCTGGAGGCCGGGGGAGCGCAGGGCCGAGGTGCGGTCCCCGCCCTCGCTGCGCGGGTGGGGCGCGGGCTCTGTCGAGCGCTGCGCGGTGAGCAGCCAGACGCCCACCAGCAGGAAGACGGCGGCGATCAGCGGACCGGCCTCGGGGAACCAGGTGGTGGACAGGCCGATGGCGATGATCGGGCCGAAGATGAAGCACACCTCGTCGACCACGGACTCCAGGGAGTACGCCGTGTGCAGCTCGCGCGGCGAGTCCTGGTAGATCACCGTCCACCGGGCGCGGATCATCGAGCCGACGCTCGGCACGCAGCCGGCGATCGCGGCGAACAGGAAGAGGGTCCAGTCGGGCCACCCGTTCGCGGCCGCGACCAGCAGTGCGGCGACCGACACCACGGAGATCAGGGTGGCGGGGCGCAGGACCCGCCGCTGCCCGTACTGGTCGACCAGCCGCGAGACCTGCGGGCCGATCACGGCGGCGGCCAGCGCGAGGGTGCCGGTCAGGGCGCTCGCCATCGCGTAGCGGCCGGTGATCTCGGAGATCATCGTGAGGATGCCGACCCCGACCATGGAGATCGGGAGGCGGCCTATGAGGCCGGCAGCGCTGAACCCCCAGGTGCCGGGGGCGGCGAAGAGGGCGCGATAGGGACTGGGCAAGGGTTCTCCGTAAGGAACGTCATCGGCCCATACAGGTTACGACTGACGACCAGGCGCCCGCACGGGGAAAAGCTCCCGACGTGGGAACTTAGGTTCACCTTACCTCCCCTGTGCGCGCGGTCCGGGGCCGGGCCGATTCCCGCGCGCGCAAGCCGGGTGGCAGGATTCGACGCATGTCAGACCAGCTCCGCGCCGACGCCCAGCCCAGGGCCGAAGGCCTCGCCGCCCCGTACGACGCCCTCCTGCTGCTCTCCTTCGGGGGGCCCGAGGGACCCGACGACGTCGTGCCGTTCCTGGAGAACGTCACGCGAGGGCGCGGGATCCCGCGCGAGCGGCTCGAGGAGGTCGGGCAGCACTACTTCAACTTCGGCGGGGTCAGCCCGATCAACGCGCAGAACCGCGCGCTGCTGGACGCCCTGCGCAAGGACTTCGCCGAGCACGGGCTGGACCTGCCGGTCTACTGGGGCAACCGCAACTGGGCCCCGTACCTCACGGACGTGATGCGGGAGATGGCCGCCGACGGCCGCCGCCGCATCGCCGTCCTCGCGACCAGCGCGTACGCCTCGTACTCGGGCTGCCGGCAGTACCGCGAGAACCTCGCCGACGCCCTGGCCGCCCTCGCCGAGGAGGGCGTGGAGCCGCCGCGCGTGGACAAGCTGCGGCACTACTTCAACCACCCCGGCTTCGTGAACCCCATGATCGAGGGGGTGCTGGCCGCGCTCGCCGGCCTGCCCGCGGACGTCCGGGACGGCGCCCACCTCGCCTTCACCACCCACTCCATCCCCACGGCCGCCGCGGACGCCTCCGGCCCCGTGGAGGACCACACCGAGGGCGGTGAGGGCGGCGCCTACGTCAAGCAGCACCTCGACGTCGCCCGCGTGATCGCCGACGAGGTGGCCGCGCGGACCGGTCTCGCGCACCCCTGGCAGCTCGTCTACCAGTCCCGCAGCGGCGCCCCGCACATCCCGTGGCTGGAGCCGGACATCTGCGACCACCTGGAGGTCCTGCACGCCGAGGGCGCGCCCGCCGTGGTCATGGTGCCCATCGGCTTCGTCTCCGACCACATGGAGGTCCTCTACGACCTCGACTCCGAGGCCACCGCCAAGGCGGCCGAACTGGGCCTGCCCGTCGCGCGCTCCGCGACGGTCGGCGCCGACCCCGCTTTCGCCGGCGCGGTACGGGAACTCGTACGGGAGCGCGCCGCCCGGGAGCGCGGGGACGCGGTCGAGGAGTGCTGGGTGGGCAGACTGGGGCAGAGCCACGACCTGTGCGCCGTGGGCTGCTGCCCGGGGCGCACCCCCCGGCCGGCCGCCGCGGGCGCCGACAGCCCGTACGCGGAGGGATGAGGGACCTTGATCTCCGATGACCTGAAGGCCGAACTGCTGGACGTGGGCCTGGAGGCCGCCCGCCAGGCCGGGGCCCTGCTGCGCGACGGCAGGCCCGCCGACCTGGCGGTGGCGGCGACGAAGACCAGCCCCATCGACGTGGTGACCGAGATGGACATCGCGGCCGAGAAGCTGATCACCGGCATCCTCGCCGAACGGCGGCCCGAGGACGGCCTCCTCGGCGAGGAGGGCGCGAACGCCCCCGGCACGAGCGGCGTGCGGTGGGTCGTCGACCCCCTGGACGGGACCGTGAACTACCTCTACGGCCTGCCCAGCTGGGGCGTGTCCATCGCGGCCGAGTACGGGGGAGAGACCGTCGTGGGCGTCGTGGCGGCCCCGATGCGCGGGGAGACCTACCACGCGGTGCTCGGCGGCGGGGCCTGGCTGGGCGCGGTGCGCCTGGCCTGCCGGTCGGCGGCGCCGCTGGACCAGGCCCTGCTCGGGACCGGTTTCGCGTACGTCCAGACCCGGCGGGCCCACCAGGCCGAGGTCGTGGCGCGGATCATCCCCGTGGTGCGGGACATCCGGCGGGGCGGCTCGGCGGCGCTGGACCTGTGCGACGTGGCCGCCGGGCGGCTCGACGGGTACTACGAGCGCGGGCTGAACCCCTGGGACCTGGCGGCGGGCGACCTGATCGCGCGGGAGGCCGGCGCCCTGACCGGCGGCCGGCCGGGGGAGCCGGCCTCGGGCGAGCTCGCGCTCGCCGCGAGCCCCGCGGTGTTCGCCTCGCTGCAGCCGCTGCTGGACGGGGCGGGGGCCTGGCACGACTGACCGGATGCCGGCCGCCGGCCCGCGCCGGCCCCGTGCGGCCCGCGCATGAGTGAACCCCGGCCGCCTGGGGGCGGCCGGGGTTCGGGCTTGCGGAGGCTTCGGGTCAGCAGGCGGGCACGGAGACCGAGACCGGAACACCGTGCTCGGCGGCGAGGCGCTGGAGGTCCTCCAGCTCCGCCTGTTCCACTTCCGCGAGGAAGTCGTCGCCCGCCTCGCGGGCCTGCCTGAGGTCCGACTGCGTGGCCCTGATGCGCTGCAGGAGACCCGCGGTGAATGCGTCCATGGTGGGTTCGCCCCCTCTTCGTGGGTCGGCGGCGGCACGTGGCAGTCCGCCGTCAGGGAGTGGATGGGGTGTGCTGACGTCCTCCCCGGCACCCTGGGCCCAGAAACCTCGTAAGACGAGGGAATCCTCAGCTCCGCCCGGCGGAGCCCGTCGCTGCACCCTGCGAGCGTCGTCTTACAGCCGGTTTACGGCCGAAACGGGCAGGATGGTCGACGCAACACACATGCGCCCTGCTGGGCTGGAGGAAGGAAATCGACGTGCGCGTACTCGTCGTCGAGGACGAGCAGCTGCTCGCCGATGCGGTGGCCACCGGACTGCGCCGGGAGGCCATGGCCGTGGACGTCGTGTACGACGGCGCCGCCGCCCTGGAGCGTGTCGGCGTCAACGACTACGACGTGGTCGTGCTCGACCGGGACCTCCCGCTCGTGCACGGCGACGACGTCTGCCGGAAGATCGTCGAGCTGGGCATGCCCACGCGCGTCCTGATGCTGACCGCCTCCGGCGACGTCAGCGACCGTGTGGAGGGGCTGGAGCTCGGGGCGGACGACTACCTGCCCAAGCCCTTCGCCTTCACCGAGCTCACCGCCCGCGTGCGGGCCCTGGGGCGGCGCACCACCGTGGCCCTGCCACCCGTCCTGGAGCGGGCCGGCATCAAGCTGGACCCGAACCGGCGCGAGGTGTTCCGTGAGGGCAAGGAGGTTCAGCTGGCGCCCAAGGAGTTCGCGGTGCTGGAGGTCCTCATGCGCAGCGAGGGGACCGTGGTCTCCGCCGAGCAGCTGCTGGAGAAGGCCTGGGACGAGAACACCGACCCCTTCACGAACGTCGTACGGGTGACCGTGATGACCCTGCGCCGCAAGCTGGGCGAGCCCCCGGTCATCGTGACCGTGCCGGGCTCCGGTTACCGGATCTGACGCGCGTGCCAGCCAACCCGGCGCCACCGGTCGCGCCACCGAAACCGACCTGGGACCCCGGCCAGCCCGAGGGTCCTTTCCCTTGGCTGCGGCCGACGATCCGCATACGGCTCACGCTGCTGTACGGCGGGATGTTCCTGATCGCGGGGATCCTGCTGCTGTCGATCATCTACCTGCTGGCGGCCCAGGCCCTGCGGGAGGGCAACGCGCCGCCGTTCCAGATCGTCGGCGGCGAGGTGAAGGTGACCAGCAGTACCTGTCCGGGTGTGGTCGGCCAGCTGACGCCCAGCGAGTTCAACGCCGCGATCGGCCAGTGCATGCTGGAACAGCGCCGCCATGCGCTGGACGACCTGCTGAGCCGCTCGCTGATGGCCCTGCTGGGGCTGAGCATCATCGCCTTCGCCTTCGGCTACGCGATGGCCGGCCGGGTGCTCTCGCCGCTCGGCAAGATCACCCGGACCGCCCGCCGGGTGGTCGGCTCCGACCTGACCCGGCGGATCGAGCTGGATGGGCCGGACGACGAGCTCAAGGAGCTCGCCGACACCTTCGACGAGATGCTCGACCGGCTGGAGCGTGCCTTCACGGCCCAGCAGCGGTTCGTCGCGAACGCCTCGCACGAGCTGCGGACCCCGCTCGCGATCAACCGCACCCTGCTGGAGGTGCACCTGTCCGACCCGGGGGCGCCGATCGAGCTCCAGCAGCTCGGCAAGACCCTGCTCGCCACCAACGAGCGCAGCGAGCAGCTGGTGGAGGGCCTGCTGCTGCTGGCCCGCAGCGAGAACCAGATCGTCGAGCGCAAGCCGGTGGACCTGGCGGAGGTCGCCTCCCGCGCCCTCGACCAGGTGCGCGGGGAGGCCGAGGCGAAGGGCGTGGAGATCCGCGGCGAGCGCGCCCTCGCCGTGATCCAGGGCAACGGCGTCCTGCTCGAGCGGATCGCGCTCAACCTGGTGCAGAACGCCGTCCGGTACAACGTGCCGGAGGACGGCTGGGTGGAGGTCACCACCGAGGCCCAGCACGGCCAGGCGGTGCTCGTCGTATCGAACACGGGTCCCGTGGTTCCCGCGTACGAGGTGGACAACCTCTTCGAGCCCTTCAGGCGGCTGCGTACCGAGCGGACGAACAGCGACAAGGGTGTCGGGCTCGGCCTCTCCATCGCGCGCTCCGTGGCCCGCGCACACGGCGGACGGATCCAGGCGATGCCCCGGGAAGGCGGTGGCCTCGTGATGCGTGTCACTCTTCCCCTGTGAGTACCCCGCCCCGTGTTCGCTTTTGGCTGAATGCTTGTCATGTGAAGACAGTCGGTTCTGTGTGATCGATCACATGCGCGAGTGTCGGACCATGTGCGTTCTGTGACCCCATCGCGGCCGGAACGCCCGGGACGTCCGGGTTTCCGGCCCCCCGGATGGCGGGAAATACACGGGGTGGCGTTTGTGCAAGACGGCCCCCGGACCGTGTACGGTCCCGGTCGTCATCCCAGCTGATTGCTCCTTCAGGCAGGCGGCTGGGTGTCGATTGAGTAACAGACCTTGATGTGAGGCAAAATCTCCGCCTCAGGTCGGGCACAAGTCCGGCCTCTCGCGCGTTACGTGCGCTGAGACACCGCTAACACCCAGAGGGGGAGAGCGAACAATGGCAACGGACTACGACACCCCACGCAAGACCGACGACGACGTCGACAACGACAGCATTGAAGAGCTGAAGGCCCGGCGTAACGAGAAGTCGACCTCGTCCGCGGACATGGACGAATTCGACTCGGTCGAGAGCATGGAGCTTCCCGGCGCGGACCTCTCCAACGAGGAGCTGGCCGTCCGGGTCCTGCCGAAGCAGGCCGACGAGTTCACCTGCATGAGCTGCTTCCTGGTGCACCACCGCAGCCAGCTGGCACGCGAGAAGAACGGTCAGCCGATCTGCCGCGACTGCGACTGAGAGGCGTCGGCCGTGGCTGGCTCGACACCATTTCGGAAGCGCCGCTTCCGAAAATCTGGTGATCCGGCGGAGACGCGGGCGGGAACCACGGACCCGGCAACGAGTCCTGGGACCTCCGGCGGCTCCGCCATGGGTAGCGCCAACGTGCCCTCCGACACCGCCCCGGCGGTGCCGTCGGCCACAGGAGTCGACGAGGAGGCCCGGCACCGGTCCGGGGCTCGTCGGCTGCAAGCCGTCAAGAACGGTGTACGCAAGGGCGGCGAAAGTGTCAGGGACGCCGCCCTGTACATCACCGACAGGATCATCGAGAACGCCCCGCGCGTTCCGGTTCGGGACCTCGCGACCTTGCGCGCGCAGTTCCCGGGCCTCGGCCCCGATCAGCTTGCCGACAAGCTGATCCACGGCGCCTCCAACGCCACCTCCGCCGTCGGCGCGGGCATCGGAGCGGCGGCCATGCTGCCCGTCCCGCCCGCCATGCCGGCGGAACTGGCCGCGGAGATCACCGGCGTCGCCGCCATCGAACTCAAGCTCCTCGCCGAACTCCACGAGGTCTACGGCCTGCGCCCGCCGGGCACGCTCGGGCAGCGCAGCTTCGCCTACCTGACCTCCTGGACCGAGGAGCGCGGCGTCGACCTCACCAAGCCGACCACGCTGAACGCGGCGCTCGGCGGCCAGATGAAGCGCGAACTGCGCCAGCAGATCATGAAGCGGATGTTCCGCAACCTGCCCAACCTGATGCCCTTCATGGTCGGTGCGGCCGTGGGCGCGGTCATGAACCGCCGCGACACCCGCAAACTCGCCGAGAAGGTCCGTGGAGACCTGCGCGCCCGCGCCGTGCCCTGGGACGCCCTGCCGCAGCTCCCGCCCCTGGAACAGCCCTCCCAGCCCCTTCCCGAGGCCACCAGGGCCGCACTCGAGGGCCCCGGACGACCCGACGGCGGAGCCTGAGGGCCCGGCCGCCCGGAACCCGCGGCGGGATCAGCCCTTCGCCGCGAGGATCGCCGCCCGCAGGGCCTCCGGCTCGCGGGTGGAGACGTACACGTACGGGGTCGGGTCCGCCGGGTCGGTCACCTCGACCCGCACCGCGGTCGGCACGTAGCTGCGCATCAGCATGAAGGCGCGGGTGTCGGCCTTGTACGTGCGCCAGGCGCGCGACTCCTCGGCGTCCAGGATCTCGGGATCGCCCAGGGCCGCCACCGGGATCCGGGCGTCACCCGCCGCCAGGGCTCCGTTCACCACGCGCACGCGCGCGGAGCCGTACGAACTCACCAGCAGCCCGGCCAGCCCGGTGCCCCCGACCAGCCCGGCCAGCAGCGGCAGCGTGCCCAGCGGCAGCAGCATCAGCGCGCACGCGAGGCCGATGAGGACGGCGATGCCCCACCAGGAGCGGGGGGCGGTCAGACGTTCGTCGTGGTGCGCGGGGGAGAGCTGCATGCGCTCAAGCCTGCCACGAGGCGACCGGCGGGTAGCCGCGCGGGTAAGGTCTGCGGCTGTGAGTGGACGAAAGACAGCGTTGACGCCCCCGGCCGATGCCGCCGCGCCGGTCCGGCACCCCGACGCGCCCGCGCCCGGCGAGCTCCTCGGCGCACACTACGAGCACTGCTTCGGCTGCGGCGGGGGCCAGCCGCACGGACTCCACCTGGAGGCCCGTGCGGGCGAGGGCGTGCGCGTCACCGCCGAGTTCACCGTCAAGCCCGCGCACCAGGGTGCCCCCGGCCTCGCCCACGGCGGCGTGCTGGCCACCGCGCTCGACGAGACGCTCGGCTCGCTGAACTGGCTGCTGCGCGTCATCGCCGTGACGGGCCGGCTGGAGACCGACTTCGTACGGCCCGTTCCGGTGGACACCGTGCTGCACCTCGACGCCGAGGTCACCGCGGTCGCCGGACGGAAGATCTACTGCAGCGCGGTCGGCCGGATAGGCGGGCCCGGGGGGCCGGTCGCCGTGCGCGCGGACGCGCTGTTCATCGAGGTGAAGGTCGACCACTTCATCGACAACGGTCGGCCCGAGGAGATCCAGGCGGCGATGGCCGACCCGGACCAGGTCAGGCGCGCCCGCGCCTTCGAGGTGAACCCCTGATGTCCCTGAATGAACACGCCCCCGTCGACGTGCTGATCCGCCGCGTCGACCCCGAGGTGCCCCTCCCCGCCTACAGCCACCCCGGGGACGCCGGCTGCGACCTGGTGACGACCCAGGCCGCCGAGCTGGAGCCCGGCGAGCGGACCGTACTCCCCACCGGGGTGTCCATCGCGCTGCCCGACGGGTACGCCGCCTTCGTGCACCCGAGGTCCGGCCTGGCCGCCCGCTGCGGGCTCGCGCTCGTGAATGCCCCGGGGACGGTGGATGCCGGGTACCGTGGGGAGATCAAGGTGATCGTGGTCAATCTCGACCCTCGCGAGAGCGTCCGGTTCGAGCGTTTCGACCGCATCGCCCAGCTGGTTGTCCAGCGGGTCGAGAAGGTGCGCTTCCACGAGGTGGCGGAACTTCCCGGCTCGGCCCGGGCCGAGGGGGGTTTCGGCTCCACCGGCGGCCATCCGGCCGTGGCCGGATCCGGCGCTGGTCAGCAGGGTGGGAATGGCTACGCTTCGGTCGTAACCGACCGGGAAGGACAGTGACGTGTTCGGACGTCGCAAGAAGAACGACTCCGCCAAGGACGGCGGCGCGGCCGAGCAGGTCGATGGCCGTGTGTCCGACCTGGACGCCGGCGAGCAGGACGGCGCCGACGAGCTCGACGCGGCCCAGCCGCGCCGGGTGAACCTGCCTCCCGCCCCGCGGCCCGACGGCCCCTGGGACGTCTCCGAGGTGCTCGGCAACCCGGCCGACGGCCGGGTGGACCTGGGCGGCATCTTCGTACCCGGGGTCGAGGGCATGGAGCTGCGGGTCGAGGTCGCCGGTGACGCGATCGTCGCCGCGACCGTCGTCCTGGGCGACAGCGCCGTACAGCTGCAGGCCTTCGCCGCACCGCGCAAGGAAGGCATCTGGGGCGAGGTCCGCGAGGAGATCGCCACGGGCATCACCCAGCAGGGCGGCATCATCGACGAGGTCGAGGGCTCGCTGGGCTGGGAGCTGCGCGCTCAGGTCCCCGTACCGCTGCCGGACGGGCAGACCGGCGCACAGCTGGTCCGCTTCGTCGGCGTCGACGGTCCGCGCTGGTTCCTGCGCGGTGTCATCTCCGGCCAGGGCGCGGTGCGCCCCGAGTCGGCGGGTGTCCTCGAGCAGATCTTCCGCGACACCGTCGTGGTCCGCGGTGACGGCCCGATGGCACCCCGCGACCCCATCGTCCTGAAGCTGCCCAACGACGCCCAGATGGTGCCGGACGGCGTGCAGACGGAGGACCAGGAAGGCTCCCGCTTCGGCGGCGGCATGGGACAGCTGGAGCGCGGCCCGGAGATCACCGAGGTCCGCTGACCCCGGTCACGCCCCGTACCCGTACGGGGGCACTGTCACGCTTCGGGCCGGTGGGCCCCGCCGCTCGGGTGGGGCCCACCGGCCTTAGCGTGCCGTCGCGGCCGCGGGCGCCGGGGACGCGCCGCCGCGGGCGTCAGGGTTGCGTCAGGGATGTGCGTACGGCCCCCCATCGGTGCGTGGACCGGACCGGCGTCCCCGAGAATGGGCGCATGGGACGCGGCAAGCTCAGGATCTATCTCGGCGCGGCACCCGGTGTGGGCAAGACCTACGCGATGCTCTCCGAAGGCCACCGCCGGGTGGAGCGGGGCGCCGACTGCGCGGTCGGGTTCGTCGAACACCACGGGCGGCCGCGTACGGAGGTCATGCTGCACGGCCTGGACCAGGTGGCCCGCCGGGAGCTGACGTACCGCGGGGCGGCCTTCACCGAGATGGACGTGGACGCCGTCCTCGCCCGGCGCCCGGCCCTGGCGCTCGTGGACGAGCTCGCGCACACCAACGTGCCCGGCTCGCGCAACGCCAAGCGCTGGCAGGACGTCGAGGAGCTGCTGCGGGCCGGCATCGACGTGGTGTCGACCGTCAACATCCAGCACCTGGAGTCCCTCGGGGACGTGGTCGAGTCGATCACCGGGGTGCGGCAGCGGGAGACCGTGCCGGACGACGTGGTGCGGCGGGCCGACCAGATCGAGCTCGTCGACATGTCCCCGCAGGCCCTGCGCCGGCGGATGGCGCACGGGAACATCTACCAGCCGGACAAGGTCGACGCGGCCCTGTCCAACTACTTCCGCCCCGGCAACCTGACCGCGCTGCGCGAGCTGGCGCTGCTGTGGGTGGCCGACCGGGCCGACGAGTACCTCCAGCAGTACCGCGGCGAGCACGGCATCCGCTCCACCTGGCAGGCGCGGGAGCGGATCGTCGTGGGGGTCACCGGCGGGCCGGAGGGGCGCACCCTGATCCGGCGGGCCTCCCGGATCGCTGCCAAGGGCTCGGGCAGCGAGATCCTCGCCGTCTACATCGCCCGCAGCGACGGGCTGACCGCCGCCTCGCCGAAGGAGCTCGCCGTCCAGCGGACGCTGGTCGAAGACCTAGGCGGAACGTTTCACCATGTGATCGGCGACAACGTTCCCGAGGCGCTCCTCGCCTTCGCCGGCGGGGTCAACGCCACCCAGATCGTGCTCGGCTCCAGCCGCCGCAAGACCTGGCAGTACGTGCTCGGCCCCGGCGTCGGCGCCACCGTCGCCCGCGACTCCGGACCCGACCTCGACGTCCACATCGTCACCCACGAGGCGGTGGCCAGGGGCCGCGGCCTGCCCGTGGTCCGCTCGGCGGCCCGGCTGGGGCGCCCCCGGCTCGTCGCGGGCTGGGTGGTGGGCGTGCTGCTGCCCGTGCTGCTCTGCCTGCTGCTGACGCACATCGAGGCGGACGTCGGGCTCGCCAACGACATGCTGCTCTTCCTGGCGCTGACGGTCGCGGCCGCGCTGCTGGGCGGACTCTGGCCGGCCCTGGCCTCCGCCGCCGTCGGGTCGCTGCTCCTGAACTACTTCTTCGCCCCGCCCCTGCACCGGCTCACGGTCTCCGACCCGAAGAACATCGTCGCCATCGCCGTCTTCTTCGGGGTGGCCGTCTCCGTGGCCTCCGTGGTGGACCTGGCCGCCCGGCGCACGCACCAGGCGGCGCGGCTGCGTGCCGAGTCCGAGATCCTCTCCTTCCTGGCCGGCAGCGTGCTGCGCGGCGAGACCAGCCTGGAGGCGCTGCTGGTGCGGGTGCGCGAGACCTTCGCCATGCAGTCCGTGGCCCTGCTGGAGCGGGAGGGCGAGGTCGAGCCGTGGCGGAGGGCCGGCAGCGTCGGCCCCGACCCGGTGGACCGGCCCGAGGACGCGGATGTCGACATGCCGATCGGCGACCACATGGCCCTGGCGATGTCGGGACGGGTGCTGCCCGCCGAGGACCGCCGGGTGCTCGGCGCCTTCGCCGCCCAGGCCGCCGTGGTCCTGGACCGGCAGCGGCTGGTCGGGGAGGCCGAGGAGGCCCGCCGGCAGGCCGAGGGCAACCGGATCCGGACCGCCCTGCTGGCCGCCGTCAGCCACGACCTGCGTACCCCGCTGGCCTCCATCAAGGCCTCCGTGAGCTCCCTGCGCTCCGACGACGTGGACTGGTCCGAGGAGGACCGGGCGGAGCTCCTGGCGGGCATCGAGGACGGCGCGGACCGTCTGGACCACCTCGTGGGCAACCTGCTGGACATGTCCCGGCTGCAGACCGGCACCGTCACCCCGCTGATCAGGGAGATCGACCTCGACGAGGTGATCCCGATGGCGCTGGGCGGCGTACCGGAGGGCAGCGTGGTGCTCGACGTGCCCGAGACGCTGCCCATGGTGGCGGTGGACCCGGGGCTGCTGGAGCGGACCGTGGCCAACGTCGTGGAGAACGCCGTCAAGTACAGCCCGCCCGGCGAGCGGGTGCTGGTGGCGGCCAGCTTCCTGGGCGACCGGGTCGAGGTACGGGTGGTCGACCGCGGGCCCGGCGTGCCCGACGAGGCCAAGGACAGGATCTTCGCCCCCTTCCAGCGGCACGGGGACGCGCCGCGCGGGGCCGGGGTGGGCCTCGGGCTCGCCGTGGCCCGGGGCTTCGCCGAGGCGATGGACGGCACCCTCGCGGCCGAGGACACCCCCGGCGGCGGGCTGACCATGGTGCTGACCCTGCGGGCGGCGGCGCGGGACGGGGCGGACAGGGTGGAACGTGATCACGACCGTGATCCGCTGGTGCGACAGAAGGCAGGACCTCAATGACCCGGGTGCTCGTGGTGGAAGACGAGCCGCAGATCGTCCGAGCCCTCGTGATCAACCTGAAGGCGCGCAGGTACGAGGTCGACTCGGCCGCCGACGGAGCGGGCGCCCTGGAGCTCGCGGCGGCCCGCCACCCCGACGTGGTCCTCCTGGACCTCGGCCTGCCCGACATGGACGGCATCGAGGTGATCAAGGGACTGCGCGGCTGGACCCGGGTGCCGATCCTGGTGCTCTCCGCCCGCCACACCTCCGACGAGAAGGTCGAGGCCCTGGACGCGGGCGCCGACGACTACGTGACCAAGCCCTTCGGCATGGACGAGCTGCTGGCCCGGCTGCGCGCGGCCGTCCGCCGGGCCGAGCCGCCCGCCGGGTCGGGCGAGGACGAGGTGCTCGTGGAGACCGCCGCGTTCACCGTGGACCTGGCCGCGAAGAAGGCCGTACGGGAAGGGCGCGACGTACGGCTCACGCCCACCGAGTGGCACCTGCTGGAGGTCCTGGTCCGCAACGGCGGCAAGCTGGTCAGCCAGAAGCGGCTGCTGCAGGAGGTCTGGGGCCCCACGTACGGCACGGAGAGCAACTACCTGCGGGTCTACATGGCGCAGCTGCGGCGCAAACTGGAGGCCGACCCCTCGCACCCGCGGCACTTCATCACCGAACCGGGCATGGGATACCGCTTCGAGAGGTAGTGGGCACGCCGGTACGCTTCCTGTTATGAGTGCTGAACCGCGTCCCGAGAAGCCCGCGAAGCCGGCCAGGCCGGCGGGCCGGTTCCGCCGGATGATAGAGCGGCTGTCCACCTCCCAGGAGGAGCTGCATTCGGCGGAGCTGCAAGAGGACGCAGAGGCCGCGGGGTGCACGCGGATCTGCGACTGCCACGACCGGCAGATAGTCAAGGTGACCGGCACCCTGCGTACGGTCACCCTGCGGCCGCGGGCCGGCGTCCCCGCCCTCGAGGCGGAGCTGTTCGACGGCTCGGCGGCGCTGGACGTGGTGTGGCTCGGGCGTCGCTCGATCGTGGGAATCGAGCCCGGTCGGCGCATGATCGCCTCGGGCCGCATCTCCATGACCCACGGCCGTCGGGTGCTCTTCAACCCGAAGTACGAACTCCGACCGCTCGGACAGGAGCACTGACCGGTGACGTCACTCGACAAACCGACCACCCCAGAACCCGGTGCGGCCGGCGCTCCCG
The DNA here is from genome assembly GCF_040652335.1 of Streptomyces sp. NPDC048270. NCBI lineage: Bacteria > Bacillati > Actinomycetota > Actinomycetes > Kitasatosporales > Streptomycetaceae > Streptomyces > Streptomyces sp. NPDC048270. The sequence goes on along the minus strand of NZ_JBEZLV010000001.1, from coordinate 195,211 downwards.
CCGATGACCAGAGCGCGGTGACGCAGGCGGCGCTGTTCGACGCCTTCGGCGGCATCCGGGGCACCGTGGAGACGATGCTCCCGGGGCTGCTGTTCGTCATGATCTACACGATCAACCGGGACGTGAAGATGTCCGCGATCGCGGCGGGCGCGGTCGCGGTCCTGCTGGTGATCGTGCGGCTGCTGCGCAGGGACACGGTGAAGCACGCCTTCAGCGGTGTCTTCGGCGTGGGCGTGGGCGTGGCCTTCGCCCTGTTCACGGGCAGCGCGAAGGGCTTCTACCTGCCGGGCATGATCTACGGCGCCGGCCTGGGCGTGGCCTTCACGGTCTCCGCGCTGGTCGGCTTCCCGCTGCTGGGCGTGATCCTGGGGCCGGTCTTCAAGGAGAACCTGTCCTGGCGCACCCGCAACCCCGGCCGCAAGAAGGCGTACACCAAGGCCAGTTTGGCCTGGGGGATCATCTTCCTGGCCAAGTACGCGATCCTCTTCCCGCTGTACTGGTGGGGCGACGCGACGCAGCTGGGCTGGGTCCTGATCGCGCTGAAGCTCCCGCCGATGGTGCTCGCGGTGTACTTCACCTGGCTCTTCCTGGCCAAGGCCCCGCCGCCGATCGACGTGATCGCGGAATGGGAAGCGAAGGAAGCAGCCCGGGAGGGCAAGGCCTAGTCCGGCCCCGCCGGCGTTCGAGGCGTGGGGGTCCCCCGGACGGAGTCCGGGGGGAGGGCCTGGGGCGGAGCCCCGGCAGCGGCGCCGCAGACGGGCGGATGGCTGGGCAACACGAAGGGGGCGGGCGACCGACCGGTCGCCCGCCCCCTTCGTCGTGCGGGCCTGCTCGCAGGGCCGCGGCAGGGGCTACCGCCGCGCCTGCAGCAGATCCTCCAGCTGCTCCTCCCGCGCCTGCGCGGCCACGAAGAGCAGCTCGTCGCCCGGCTCGAGGGTCTCCTCCGCGTGCGGGGTCAGGACCCGGTTGCCCCGGATGATCGTGACCAGCGAGGTGTCCTCGGGCCAGGTGATCTCGCTGATCTGGGTGCCGGCGACGGACGAGTCGGCGGGCAGGGTCAGCTCGACCAGGTTGGCGTCGCCGTGGCTGAAGCGCAGCAGCCGCACCAGGTCGCCGACGCTGACGGCCTCCTCGACCAGGGCCGACATCAGGCGCGGCGTGGACACCGCGACATCGACGCCCCAGGACTCGTTGAAGAGCCACTCGTTCTTCGGGTTGTTGACGCGGGCCACCACGCGCGGCACCCCGTACTCGGTCTTGGCGAGCAGTGAGACGACGAGGTTGACCTTGTCGTCTCCGGTCGCCGCGATGACCACGTTGCAGCGCTGCAGCGCGGCCTCGTCCAGCGAGGTGATCTCGCAAGCGTCGGCCAGCAGCCACTCGGCCTGCGGCACCCGCTCCACGGAGATGGCGGTCGGGGCCTTGTCGACCAGGAGCACCTCGTGCCCGTTCTCCAGCAGCTCGCCCGCGATGGAACGGCCCACCGCGCCTGCCCCGGCGATCGCGACTCTCATGCGTGTGCCTCCTCAGGCCCCTCGGCGAAGGCCGCCTCGACCTTTTCGATCTCGTCCGTGCGCATCATCACGTGGACGAGGTCGCCCTCCTGGAGGACGGTCGCCGACGTGGGCAGGATCGCTTCGCCCAGGCGGGTCAGGAAGGCGACGCGGACGCCGGTCTCGTCCTGGAGCTTGCTGACCTTGTGGCCGATCCAGGCGTCCGCGGTGTGCACCTCGGCGAGCTGCACACCGCCGCTCGGGTCGCGCCACAGCGGCTCGGCGCCCGAGGGCAGCAGCCGGCGCAGCATCTGGTCGGCGGTCCACCGGACGGTGGCCACGGTGGGGATGCCGAGGCGCTGGTAGACCTCGGCGCGCTTCGGGTCGTAAATGCGTGCGGCGACGTTCTCGACTCCGAACATCTCCCGGGCCACGCGGGCGGCGATGATGTTGGAATTGTCACCACTGCTGACGGCGGCGAACGCGCCCGCCTCCTCGATCCCGGCCTCCCTCAGGGTGTCCTGGTCGAAGCCGACCCCGGTGACGCGGCGGCCGCCGAATCCGGCCCCCAGCCGGCGGAATGCGGTGGGGTCCTGGTCGACGACGGCGACCGTATGCCCCTGCTGTTCCAGGGTCTGCGCGAGGGCGGAACCCACTCTTCCGCAACCCATGATGACGATGTGCACGGCCGTCCTTCCGGCTGTCAGCGGCTCGCTGGTACCCAGCCTCATTGCATGCTCTGGTTTAACAGGGTCTCAGACCATGGCCCAAGCTACACACGGGCGGTCACCGGCGGGACCTCTTCCGTCGCCGTTCCGAGTCGTTCAGGCGGCGTATGGATGGCATATACGCTGCATATAGGCGGCGCAATGCCGCGCAACGGGGTGCGGGTTCGTCAGTCCGATTTCGAACGCTTACGATCCTCTGCGTGTCCAAACTGACCGACGTGCCCAAACGGATCCTGATCGGCCGGGCGCTCCGCAGCGACCGCCTCGGGGAAACACTCCTTCCCAAGCGGATCGCCCTCCCTGTCTTCGCGTCCGACCCGCTCTCCTCGGTGGCATATGCCCCGGGCGAGGTCCTACTGGTCCTGTCGATCGCGGGCGTGTCGGCGTACCACTTCAGCCCCTGGATCGCGCTCGCGGTCGTCGTACTGATGTTCACCGTGGTCGCCTCCTACCGGCAGAACGTCCACGCCTACCCGAGCGGCGGCGGCGACTACGAGGTCGCCAACACCAACCTCGGCCCCAAGGCCGGTCTCACGGTGGCGAGCGCCCTGCTCGTCGACTACGTCCTGACCGTCGCCGTCTCGATCTCCTCCGGAGTGGAGAACCTCGGCTCCGCCGTCGATTTCGTCATCGAGCACAAGGTGCTCTCGGCGGTGATCATGATTCTGCTGCTCACGCTGATGAATCTGCGCGGCGTGAAGGAGTCCGGAAAGCTCTTCGCCATCCCGACCTACGTGTTCGTCGGGGCCGTCTTCGTCATGATCGCCTGGGGCGCGTGGCGGGGCATCGTCGTCGGCGACACCATGAAAGCCCCCACCGCGGACCTGGAGATCAAGCCCGAACACCAGGGCCTGGCCGGCTTCGCGCTGGTCTTCCTGCTGCTGCGGGCCTTCTCCTCCGGCTGCGCCGCGCTCACGGGCGTCGAGGCCATCAGCAACGGCGTCCCCGCCTTCCGCAAGCCCAAGAGCAAGAACGCGGCCACCACCCTGCTGCTCATGGGCGCCCTCGCCGTCACCATGTTCTGCGGGATCATCGGCCTGGCCATGGCGACGAACGTGCGGATGGCCGAGACGCCCTCCGTGGACCTGCTGAAGGACGGCGTCCCCGTCGGCGACGGATACGTCCAGCACCCGGTGATCTCCCAGGTCGCCGAAGCCGTGTTCGGCGACGGCAGCATCCTCTTCATCGTGCTGGCCGCGGCCACCGCGCTGGTCCTGTTCCTGGCCGCCAACACCGCGTACAACGGCTTCCCGCTGCTCGGCTCGATCCTCGCCCAGGACCGCTACCTGCCGCGCCAGCTGCACACCCGCGGCGACCGGCTCGCCTTCTCCAACGGCATCGTGCTCCTCGCCGGCGCCGCCATGCTGCTCGTGTGGGTCTACGACGCCGACTCGACCAAGCTGATCCAGCTCTACATCGTCGGCGTGTTCGTCTCGTTCACCCTGAGCCAGATCGGCATGGTCCGGCACTGGAACCGCCACCTGAAGTCGGAGCGCGACCAGGCCGCCCGCCGCCGGATGCACCGCTCCCGGGCGATCAACACCTTCGGCGCCTTCTTCACCGGCATGGTGCTGGTCGTGGTCCTGGCCACCAAGTTCACCCACGGTGCCTGGGTCGCCCTGCTCGGCATGCTGATCTTCTACGGCACGATGTCCGCGATCCGCAAGCACTACGACCGCGTCTCCGCCGAGATCGCCGCCGCCGAGGGCCCCAGCGACGACAGCGTGCGGCCCTCCCGGGTCCACTCGATCGTCCTGGTCTCCAAGGTCCACAAGCCCACGCTGCGCGCCCTGGCCTTCGCCAAGCTGACCCGCTCGGACACCCTGGAGGCGCTCAGCATCAGCGTCGACCCGGCCGAGACCAAGGCGCTGCGCCAGGAGTGGGACCGGCGCGGGATCAACGTACCGCTCAAGATCCTCGACTCGCCGTACCGGGAGATCACCCGCCCGGTGGTCGAGTACGTGAAGGGCCTGCGCAGCGAGAACCCGCGCGACGCGGTCAGCGTGTACATCCCGGAGTACGTCGTCGGGCGCTGGTACGAGCACCTCCTGCACAACCAGAGCGCGCTGCGGCTCAAGGGCCGGCTGCTCTTCACGCCCGGCGTGATGGTCACCTCGGTGCCCTACCAGCTGGAGTCCTCCGAACTCGCCAAGAGGCGGGCCAGGAAGCGCCAGGACTGGAATGCCCCGGGCGCGGTGCGCCGCGGTCCCGTGGACACCCCGCGCCCCCCGAAGGACCCCGCGTCGAAGGCCTGACGGGCCGGGTACCGGGTTGGTGAACGGCCGGACGAGATCCACGTAAACTGGTGGGTCGGTCGTCCGGCCGTTCCCCTTTGATCCACTTTCTTGGAGTCTCCCCACCATGACGAGCGCCGAGCTGAACGAGAAGCAGTCACTGGTCGGGGAGGAGTACGAGGTCGAGGTCGGCCCCGTCGCGCACGGCGGACACTGCATCGCCCGGACCGAGGACGGCCGCGTCCTGTTCGTCCGCCACACGCTGCCCGGCGAGAAGGTCGTCGCGCGCGTCACGGAGGGCGAGACGGACTCCCGCTTCCTGCGCGCCGACGCGATCACCGTCCTCGACGCCTCCAAGGACCGCGTCGAGGCCCCCTGCCCGTACGCCGGCCCCGGCAAGTGCGGCGGCTGCGACTGGCAGCACGCCAAGCCGGGCGCCCAGCGCCGGCTCAAGGGCGAGGTCGTCGCCGAGCAGCTGAAGCGGCTCGCCGGGCTCACCCCGGAGGAGGCCGGCTGGGACGGCACGGTCATGCCCGCCGAGGGCGACAAGCTCCCGGCCGGGCAGGTGCCGCAGTGGCGCACCCGCGTCCAGTACGCGATCGACGAGGACGGCCGCGCGGGCCTGCGCAAGCACCGCTCGCACGACGTGCAGCTGATCGACCACTGCATGATCGCGGCCCAGGGCGTCAGCGAGCTGGGCATCGAGGAGCAGGACTGGCCGCAGATGGCCTCGGTGGAGGCCATCGCCGCCTCCGGCTCCCACGACCGCCAGGTGGTCCTCACCCCGCGCCCCGGCGGCCGCCTCCCCCTCGTCGAGCTCGACCAGCCGGTCTCGGTGCTGCGGGTCGAGGAGAAGGACGGCGGCGTCCACCGCGTCCACGGCCGCCCCTTCGTCCGCGAGCGCGCCGACGGCCGCACCTACCGCGTCGGCATGGGCGGCTTCTGGCAGGTCCACCCGCAGGCCGCGGACACCCTGATCAAGGCCGTCATGCAGGGCCTGATGCCGCGCAAGGGCGAGATGGCCCTCGACCTGTACTGCGGCGTCGGCATCTTCGCGGGCGCCCTGGCCGAACGCCTCGGCGAGACGGGCGCGGTCCTCGGCATCGAGTCGACGAAGCGCGCGGTCGAGGACGCCCGACACAACCTGGCCGACTTCCCCCGGGTCCGCGTCGAACAGGGCAAGGTCGAGCAGATCCTCCCCAAGACCGGCATCACCGAGTGCGACCTGGTCGTCCTGGACCCCCCGCGCGCCGGCGCCGGCAAGCAGACGGTCCGCCACATCGCGGGCCTCTCCGCCCGCCGCATCGCGTACGTGGCCTGCGACCCGGCGGCCCTGGCCCGCGACCTGGGCTACTTCAAGGAAAACGGCTACAAGGTCCGCACCCTGCGCGTCTTCGACCTCTTCCCGATGACGCACCACATGGAGTGCGTGGCGATCCTGGAGCCGATCGCCAAGGGCGCCTGACCCGCCCACCGCTCCCGCGCCCGCCGCCGGATTCCCCGCAAGGGGGTCCGGCGGCGGGCGTTTTGTTCGGCCGGGGGTCAGGCCAAGGTGAGGGGGAGGGTGGTCAGGCCGCGGGTGAGGCGGGTTTGGCGCCAACGGAGGGAATCCGGGGGGACGGTCAGGCGGGTGTTCGGGAAGCGGGTCAGGAGGGTGTGGAGGGCGGTTTCTGTTTCGGCTCGGGCCAGGGGGGCGCCCGGGCAGCGGTGGATGCCGTGGCCGAAGGAGAGGTGGGCGGTGGCGTCGCGGTCGAGGTCGAGGCGGTTCGGGTCGGGGAACGCCGAGGGGTCGCGGTTCGCGGCGCCGGGGGAGATCAGGACCGGGTAGCCCGCCGGGATGTCGGTGTCGCCGATGCGCAGGTCCTGCGTGCTGTGGCGGAAGGTGGCCACGCTGATCGGGGAGTCGTAGCGGAGCAGTTCGTCGAGGGCGCCGGGGATCAGGTCCGGGTCCCGGCGCAGGCGGTCGAGCGCCTCCGGGTGGCGGAGCAGGGCCAGGACCGCGTTGCCGATGAAGTGGGTGGTGGTCTCGTGGCCGGCGACCAGGAGGAGGGCGGCCAGGGAGATCGTCTCGTCCCGGTCCAGGCCGCCCGCTCCACAGTCACGGACGAACCAGTGGTGGGGGGAGCTGTCGATCAGGTCGGTGAGGTAGTCGCCGATGTGGTGCGAGGCGGCGTCGATGCGGGCGGTGTCGGTCGCGTCGAAGAGGTCGTGGGACCGGGCGGCGAGGGGGGCGCGGTCCGCCTCGGGTACGCCCAGGAGTTCGCAGACGACGGTGACGGGGAGGGGGACCGCCAGGTCCGCCACCAGGTCGATCTCCGTGCCCGGGCGCCACGTGGCCGTCAGGTCGTCCACGACCCCGGTGATGAACGGGCGCAGTTCCCGGACGCGGCCGGTCGTGAACAGCCGGGTCGCCACCCGCCGGTGGCGGGTGTGCGCGGGCGGGTCGCTCGCCAGCATGTTGCGGGAGATCGCCGGGTGCAGGTCGCGGTTCGAGGGCCGGCCGGCGAAGAAGCGGGCCGTGTCCTTGGACAGGCGGGGGTCCGTGAACGCCTCGCGCGCCTCGGGGTGGCCGGTGATCAGGTACGCGTGGTGTCCGCCCGAGCCGGTGGGGACCCGTTGGACCGGGCAGCCTTCGCGCAGCCGGTCGTACGTCGGGTAGGGGTCGGCGAAGAAGCGCGGGTCGCGCAGGGGGTCCTGCCGCGGGGCGGTCACGAGGCCGCACCCGCGGTCTCGGGCGCCGGGCGCCGCGCGTAGGCGGCCGCCACGAGCAGCAGCCACGCGGTCTCCGCCGGGAGGTCGCCCTTGCGGGAGCGGGTGCCGGCGGCGGGCGGGGCCTCGTCGCCGTCGAGGGGGAGCCCGGCGTGCTTCGCGCTGACGGCCGCGGCGATGACCGCCGCTTCCACCTCGGCGTCGCCCTCGGGGGTGTCGGCCGCGCCCCGGCGGGCGACCTCGGCGGCCGCGGCGTCGCGTACGGAGGCCTGGCGGTAGCGGCGCAGGGCCAGTACGCAGTCGTTGATCTCGATGACCCGGCGGTGGAGGTGGAAGTCGAGGTCGTGGGTGTCGGCCCCGGCGCCGCCCGGGTCGAGCACGACCTCGGGGACGGCCGAGGTGACCTCGCGCCACAGGGGTTCCAGCGCGGTGAACGAGTTCCGTTCCCAGCGGCGGCGCCGCAGTTGGCTGACCGGCCACAGCAGGGCGGGGAGGGTGAGCCCGAGGGTGATGAGGAGGACGGCTACGGCGGGCGCGGTCACGCTGAACGTGCAGCGGAAGGGGGTCAGCGGCGTCGAGCAGCGGGCGCCGTCGGGTACGAGCCCCAGGCCCAGGCCGATGGAGACCAGGGCGAAGAGCTTGTACGCGGCGTAGCCGAGGGCGAAGCCGCAGCCGACCGAGGTCGTGCGCAGGCCCCAGCGCTGGCTGCGGCGGGTCGAGCGCTTGGACTGGGCCCAGGTCTGCAGCAGGAAGTCCTTGGCCGTGTAGCCCAGGTAGGAGATGTAGACGAGTACGTAGCACGCGTACAACGCCGGGTTGCGGCCGGTGAGTTGTTCGGCGGTGAAGAAGGCCGTCATGCCGGCGACGGAGGCGGCGAGGGCGATGACGCGCAGCCGGATCTGCCGGCGGGCCGCTTCGCCGTCCAGGTTGAGCTGGAAGAGGAAGGCGAGGACCGAGGTGGCCGCCGTCAGGGTGAAGGTGTTGCTGAGCAGCCGGGCGACGTGGGGGACCACCGATTCGACCGCGCGCTCCACGGCGGGGGCGTAGGAGGCGAAGGCGAGGGCGAACGAGGTCAGCAGCGCCGCCATCGCCCGGGTGCCCGTGGGGCGGTGTCCGCCGCGTCCTCGCGCCACCCAGTAGGCGGCGAAGCACAGCAGCACGACGGCCGTGCCCGTGAAGAGGATGTTGATCATTTCCGGTGGCGTTTCTTCCTGTGTGGCGTGGCGAACAGCGCGTCCCAGCTCTCGGCGCCGCTGGCGGGCCGGCTCGACGGGCTTTCGCGTCCCCGGTACATGAGTTGTCGGATCACGCTGGCCATCACCTCGGCCTCGCGTTCGTCCTCGCTGGTGTAGCTCGTCCGCCCGGACATGCGCTGTACGAGGGTGGGGTTGAACCCGATCGCGCGCAGGGTGTCCTGGTCCAGCTCGAGGCTGCCGGGGTGGTCGCAGATGATGTGGCTGATCTCGTGGGCGAGGATGTGGTTCTGGTGGAGGGGGGAGGTGGCCTCCTCGTAGAACAACAGGTCGGCGTCCGGGGTCTCCAGGCGGATGCCGCACGGGGCGTCCGTGGCGCCCAGGGTGCTCAGGGGGCGCAGGAGGATGGGGCGTCCGCGTTGTTCGGCCACGGCGTCGCGGAGGTCGCGGGTGCTGAAGCGGTGCGGGAGCCCCAGTGCCTCGATGCGCGCCTCACACGTGGCGCGAAGCTGCTCAAGGTCCATGTCCTCACTCTGTGACGCCGATCGGGGGTGGTCGGCCGGTCGGACCTCTCCCCGGAAGCCCGGTAGGCGCCCCCCAATGCTGACATGTTCGCGACCTTGATGTGAGGGCGGGGTGGCGCCGCGGCCGGGCGGTGCGGGCCGGGGTCAGTCGTCCAGGTCGAGGTCCTGCGCGGGGTCGTCGGTGGTGAGACCTTCGAGCTTCCGGGCCTGTTCGATCACGGTGGACAGCATCTTCAGGCTGTCGACGCTCAGCCCGTTGGCGCGCAGGGCCACCTTGCGGACGTCCTGGTCGCGCATGGCGGCGAGGAGGTCGATCTCCGCCCGGGTGCGTTCGGCCGCCGCGCTGTCGACGAAGTAGCCCGCCGGTACGCCGAAGAAGTCGGCCAGGGCCTTGATGGTGTGCCGGGTGGGGTTCCGCTTGGCGCCGGTGCGCAGCTGCTGGATGGCGCTCGCCGTCACCCCGCGCCCCTCGCCGGTCGCGGCCTGGCGGATGCCCTCGGCGACCTCGGCGTAGGTGTAGGGCCCCCGGGACGGGGGGTGCACCACGCGGAAGAGGTGGTCCAGGAGTTGGGCGAAGGTGGGCGACTGGTCATCCTCCACGTACACGACCTCCTTGCGTGAGTGCGAGCCTTTGCCCACCACAGTGTTCCTCGAAGCCCTTGGGGCCGGCACCGACAACACTCTGGTTGACGCCGGACAGTCACTCTGGTGTACGTTACCAATGCTCCGCCGCCACTGGAGTGTCGAGGGGGGGCGGTGGTCGGGACGGGGTCGAGCTTCACGGGGGTGAGCTCGGTCGACCCGAAGCGGCGGATTGCGTGTGCCGTGCCCGGTGGGTGTCTCCGGGCTTGGTCACGCGTATCCCGGCGAGCCCGTCAGCCGCAGTCCAGGGTCTTCAGGGTCTCGGTCATGTAGGTGCGCATGAACGCCTCGACGGCGGGGCGTAGATCGCGCTTGGCCTTGTCGGTGCGTGGGACGCGCACCGTCAGGGTGAAGTGATCGTCGACCGCTGTCCTGCACGGGGCCGTGGCCGTGGCGCCGTCGTTGCCGACCACCGACTCCTCGAAGCCGAGGTCGACCCGGGCGGGTTCCGCCAGCCCCATGACGCTGCTGTCGCGGGAGAGGGCCAGCAGGTCCTTCGGCGCGCCGTTGTGCCAGGCGAACCGGAAGGCCAGCGCTTGCTTGCCGTCCACCATCACCACACAGGGAGCCGTCTTCGGATTCTTCCGATCCACCCGGTTGCCTTCGGTGATCTTCCCGTACGGTTCGAGCAGCGGCCGCGACAGGGTCGCGGGTACGGGCGTGCCGCACAGTGTCTCGGGGACCGCCCGGTCGGCGTCCGCACCGCCGCCGCACGCAGCGAGCGAGGCTGCCAGGACCGCGCCTGCCGCGAACTGCCCCAAGTCCTTGGTGCTCCTCATGCGGCACCACCGCTCGGTGGTGGGGTGACGCGTTTGGCGCGATCGGCGCCGGCCCCGGCGGCCTCGTCTGTCATCTCCTGGTATTCGAGGCGGCTGCCGTCCTTGTCGTGCTGCTTCATCCACTCGTCGGTCAGTGCCATCAGCTGGCCGTTGCGCTTGTACTGCGCGTCGTAGTCCTTGTCCGCGAACTCCTGATCGATGTTCTTCTGCTCGTCCGCCAGCCACTTGTCGACCACGTAGTCGAACCCCGCCTGGACCTCCGCGTCATAGGCGGGCAGGTAGCCGATCGCCGTGTCGAACATCCACTTCTCGTCCCAGGCGGCGGTCTCGGCCGGGCCGACCGCCGCGGTGCGGGCCTCCTCCAGGAAGCCCACCGTGCGCCCGGCCCGCAGCAGCGACTCCTCCGGATGCTTCTGGCCCGCCTCGTGGATCTCGGCGACCATGGCCTGGTTGATCCCGTAGTTCAGGTTCCCGTAGGCCTCCTGGTCCTTGGAGACCTGCTTGATGACCTCGTACATGTCGTTCTGCGGCACCGCCAGGGAGCGCATGTCCACGCTGCTGGTCACCTCGTGCACCGTGCCGGCGTGGTTGACCAGGACGTTCGCCATCGGCTCGCGCAGCGATTCGGGAAGGTCGTCGCCGGCCTTCGCGAACTGGTCGATCGCGTTCTTGAAGACGGCCTTGTTGTCCGCGGTGTGCTCGACGAACTTCGGGTTCTGCGCCGACGGGTCGATGCCGGTGGCGCCGGCCTGCAGCGCGGCGGCGAAGCCCGCCCGGTCGTCCTTGTCGAGGCCGGCGGAGTAGTGGGTGGAGTTGCCGTGCTCGTGAGCCTCCAGCACCACCTCCCAGTTGCGCTCCATGAGGTGCTTCATCCGGTCCTCGTCCTTGAGGTAGGAAGCCGAGGCCTCCGGGTCGTGGCTCATCACGCCGAGCAGGCCGTCCATCGGGTCGTTGGCGAACCAGCCGGTCCGCTCCCCGCTGTACTCGCCGCCCTTCATGACCCAGATGTCGTCCCGGCCCTTCTCCGCCTTCATGATGTCGTCGCCCATGTCGTGCAGGAACTGCTTCGAGTAGTCCCCGCCGCCCTGGCTCATCAGCGTGACCAGTGATTGGTAGCCGTACGCCTTCTCCAGCCGCAGGTCCGTGAAGGAGGTGTTGCGGCGCTCGAGGCCCTCCTTCTGCATGTCGGCCCGGAACTTCTTGTAGACCTCCGACTTCGGGTCCTGCGTCGCCGAGGCGAGCGTGGCCCCCAGGCCCTTCTGCAGATCCGTGTAGTCCGCCTTGTTCGACGGGTTCTTGACATGGATCTGATCGTTGAGCCGGTTCGTCAGCTCGATCGTGCCCTTCGCGCCCAGCCCGTTGATGAACACCTGGCTGAACTCGGGCTTGCCCGAGTTGTCGCGGAAGGACCGCTGCAGCTCCGCCATCTCGGCCGCCGGGATCTTCTCGCCCCCCGCCAGCCGGGTCGCGATGCTCTCCGCGTTCCGCGCTTCGTACACCTCGACGTCGCCCTGCGCCGCGCCGTTGAAGCCGGTGCCGAAGGTGGTGTCGTTCTTCTCGCCGTAGCCGTCCGCGCAAGCCGCCTCCAGTGCGATCCGCACGCCCTGGTCGGCGTCGTCGAGGGCCTTGACCGCGCTTTCTATGTGCTGCGACCAGGAGTTCTCGACGTTCTTCAGGTCCGGGTCGTGCCGGGCGGCGTTGGCCGTGCCCGCGTCCGCCTTGGCGAAGTCGAAGGTGCACCGGCCCTGGTCGGACACCTTCATGCCGGCCTTCACCGCGTCGTCGCGGGCGGACTCGACCTTCTTCTTGAGGTCGGTGAACTGCTCGTGCGCGTCACGCAGCAGGCCGGCGATCGCCTTGGCCTGCGTCTGCGCGGCCGAGTACTCGTAGCGGGTGCCGGCGAAGTTGGTGCGGGCCGCGCCCACGCTCACGCCCGTCCAGGCCTGACCCCCCAGGGTGATCTTCTGGACGCTGTCCCGGTAGCGGTCCTCGATCTTCTTGAACTCCGCGGCCATGTCGTCCCACTTGGCGGCGGTCGTGGCGAGGTGTCCGAAGTCGGTCGTCATGACCTCGTGGTATGTCAGCATCCCTGTCGCCCGCCGCCTAGATTCCGTGCAGTTTCGAGTCCGGGGACGGCTTCAGGATGCCGAAGCCCTCGTTCGTCGCGATGTCGTTGCGCAGGAAAAGGTTCGAGGTCCCGCGCAGCGCGGTCTTCTCCGAGGCGAGCCGGCCCATCAGGCCGGTCACCTGCCGGTCCCAGGTCGTCTGCACCTTCTTCAGCCCGGCCGCCGTGCTCCAGCCGTCGAAGGCCTTGACCGCGCCGTTCGAAGCCTCGTCCGCGTGCTCCGCGGCCTTCTTGGTGCTCGGCTCCAGGTCGTTCTCGATGGTGTTGGCCGCGGCCTTCTTCTCGGCGGGGGTGGAGCCGAAGTCGCCGGTGCCGGGGAGCGACGGGCCGGGGGGCGGGCCGGAGTTCAGCCGCATCGCCGTTCGGTCCGCCGCGGTGGACCTCGCTCGGCCCCAGTCCTCTTCGAACCCCATGGTGGTCCTTCTCCCCCGTCAACCGGTACCCGTCACAGATCAGCACACTTCATCGACGCTATCAGGGCCGCGGGGCGGGGCCCGACGGCTCCTGCTCGTAGTCCAGGGGTGCGATCACGGTCGAACCTGCTTGTCCGTCAGCGCCGTCTGATAAGTCTGTCGGCAGTGGTGATCGAGGTTCAGGGGAATGGAGATGGGGATGGCCGAACAGCCCGTGTTTCTGCTGGGCGAGGGACTGAGCGCGCTGGAGCCGGCCGCTTTCGATACCGAGGTCGAGTTCCAGGCGCTGCTGGCACGCCATCCCCGGATCCTGGACTTCGGCTCGCTCGCCGACGGCCGGCCCCTTCGGCTCTTTCTCGTGGCGCGCGAGATGAGGGTCCCCACCGGGAACGAGAGCGGCTCCACCTACTGGCTGGACCACTTGTTCGTGGACGCGGACGGCGTGCCGACCCTGGTGGAGGTCAAGAGGGCGGCCGACACCCGCATACGGCGGGAAGTCGTGGGCCAGATGCTCGACTACGCGGCCAACGGCGCGCGCTACTGGCCGGCCGCGCTGCTCCAGCGGACCTTCGAGGAGAGCTGCGCGATGGACGGGCGGCCCCTTGAGGACGCCTACCGGGAGTTGCTGGGCGGCCAGTCGCCGGAGGAGTTCTGGGTGACGGTCGAGGAGCGGCTCGCGGCCGGACGGATGCGGCTGCTCTTCGTGGCGGACCGGATCCCTCTGGAGCTCAGGGCCATCGTCGAGTTCCTGAACCGGCAGCTGCGGCAGACCGATGTCTATGCCGTCGAGCTGACCCAGTACCGGGGCAGCGGTGATCACCGTGTGCTCGTCCCGAGGGTCCACGGCGAGGTGGCCACGGCGAACAAGACGCAGTCGGGGTCGGGTCAGGCGGCCCGGAGGTGGACCAGGGCGGACATGGATGCGGCGCTGGAGAGCCGGAGCCCCGAGCAGCGGCAGGCAGCCCTCGCCTTGCTCGATCACGCGGAGTCGGCGGGGCGCACCGTGGGGAACAGGGCCGGATACCCCAGTTTCTCCGTCTACTTCCCGGCCGCGGGAAGGGAGGTTCCGGTCTGGACGCTGTCACTGCGCGAGGATCCGGACCGGGACGACCTCGCCTTCAGCTTCGGATCGATCACCAACCACCTGGGACGCGAGGCGACGTCCGCCTTCGCGGACGCCCTGCCCGAGGTGGAAGGCCTTCGGCAGAAGATCGCGGCGCAGAGGGAGAAGGGCTTCACCGGCTGGCCGGCGGTCTCGCTGGCAGCACTGTCCGCCCGGCCGGGCGCGCTGCGGCAGGTCCTCGCGGCCATCGAGCGGCTGATGGGCGGGGGCGCCCCCTGAGATCGCGGGTCAGCGGGCTACCGGGAGGCCCGTCGGTTCCTTGATGCGCTTCATGATGATCTGGGAGTTGACCTCGGTGACGCCGGAGAGGGCCGTCAGTTTCTCGATCCAGAGGCGTTCGTAAGCGCGCAGGTCCGCCACCGCGATGCGCAGCAGGCAGCCCGGGCTGCCGAAGAGGCGGTAGGCCTCGATGACGTCCGGGATGTCCTGGAGGGCCGCCTCGAAGGCCTCGACCGCTTCGCGGTCGCGGCGGACCTCCACCGAGACGAGCACCTCGAAGCCGCGGCCGACCGCCTCCGGGGAGATCACGGCGCGGTAGCCCTGGATCACCCCGTCCTGCTCGAGCTGGCGTACGCGGCGCATGCAGGGGGAGGGGGTCAGTCCGACCCGCTGGGCGAGTTCCTGGTTGCTCAGGCGGCCGTCCGCCTGGAGCTCGCGCAAGATATCGCGGTCGATGGAGTCCATGGCGCAATTATTGCGTAGTGAATGTTACGGCAGCGGTTGAAGAAGCAATCGCATTGCGCGTAGATCTCTCTATCATTGCCGTTTCAGTACACACGTGCGAGTGAAAGGTGGCCGCGGCCATGGGGCGCATCGTCGTCATCAGCACCGGCGGAACGATAGCCAGCCGTTGGCAGGGCTCCGGATTCGCGGCGGACGCCGACGGCAGCGAGGTCATGGCCACCGCGCCGCTGCCCGAGGGCATCACCGTCGAGGTGGTGGACCTGTTCAGCGTGAACAGCCCGCGGCTCACCACCGCCCACCAGCTCACCCTGCTGCGTACGGTGCACGAGGTGCTCGCCGACCCCGGCGTCGACGGCATCGTCGTCACCCACGGCACGGACACGCTGGAGGAGTCGGCGTTCCTCGTCGACCTGCACCACCACGACGCGCGCTCCGTGGTGTTCACCGGATCGCAGCGGCCCATGGGCACCGCGGACGGGGACGGGCCGGAGAACCTGTACGACGCACTGCTCACCGCCGCCACGACGCGCGGGCTGGGCGTGCTGATCGCGTTCGCGGGGCGGGTGCATGCCGCGCGGGGCACGGTGAAGACGCAGGCGGTCGCGCTGGACGCGTTCGCCGACCCCTCGAAGGAACTGCTCGGGAAGATCGGCTTCGGCAAGGTCGCCATCCTGCGCACGCCGCAGCGGCCGGCGCCGCTGGCGCTGCCGGCCATGCCGGAGCTGCCGCCGCGCGTGGACGTGGTGGTGCACCACGCCGACGGCGACGCCGTGCTGCTGAACGCGGCGGTGGCGGCCGGTGCGCGGGGGGTCGTCCTGGTCGGGACGGGTGCGGGCAATGCGACGCCGGAGATCGTGGACGCGGTGAAGGCCGCTGTGGGGCGCGGGGTGCTGGTCGCGCTGACCACGCGGGTGATGGCCGGGCCGGTCACCGAGATCTACACGCACGGCGGGGCCGTGGACCTGGTGGCGGCCGGTGCGGTGCCGACGGGGACGCTGCGGGCGGGGCAGGCGCGGATCGCCGTGCTGTCGGCGCTGCTCGCCTCCGGCGAGGTTGATGAGCAGGTCCGGATTCTGCGTGAGGTGCTCGGGGCGCCGGGGTCGGTGCTGGTCGGGGCGTAGCCCTGCGGGGCGGCTGCCGGGGCTCCGCCCCAAGGCCCCGCGCCTCAAGCGCCGGCGGGGCTGGGGTGGGCCGCCTGTGGGTCCGGCGTCGTCTGCGGCGCCGCTGCCGGGGCTCCGCCCCGGACCCCGCGCCTCAAGCGCCGGCGGGGCTGGAAGTGGCTGCCGGCAGCCCCGTGTTGGGCTCCGCCCCAAGGCCCCGCGCCTCAAGCGCCGGCGGGGCTGGAAGTGGCTGCCGGCAGCCCCGTGTTGGGCTCCGCCCCGGACCCCGCGCCTCAAGCGCCGGCGGGGCTGGATGCGTCCGCCCGGCTCAGGCGCCGAACGCCGCCAGGAGTTGGTCTGCCGCCGAGGTGGGGGTCACCGTGCCCGCGCGGACCGAGGCTTCCAGGGACGGAGCCAGGGAGCGGACCGCCGGGTTCGCGCGGAGGCGGTCCAGGAGTTCGTCGCGGACCATCGACCAGGTCCACTCCACCTGCTGGGCCGCCCGCTTGGCCGCCAGGCGGCCGTTCGCGTCCAGCAGCCGGCGGTGCTGTTCGAGGCGGTTCCAGATCTCGTCGAGGCCCGCCGACTCCCGGGCGCTGCACGTCAGCACCGGCGGGGTCCATGCCGCGTCCGCCGGGTGCATCAGCCGCAGCGCGCCCGACAGTTCGCGGGCCGCGGCCTTCGCGTCGCGCTCGTGCGGGCCGTCCGCCTTGTTGACCGCCAGGACGTCGGCCAGCTCCAGGACGCCCTTCTTGATGCCCTGCAGCTGGTCGCCCGTACGGGCCAGGGACAGGAGCAGGAAGGAGTCGACCATGCCCGCGACCGTGGTCTCGGACTGGCCGACGCCCACCGTCTCGACGAGGACCACGTCGTAGCCCGCCGCCTCCATGACGATCATCGACTCGCGGGTGGCCTTCGCGACCCCGCCCAGGGTCCCGGCGGACGGCGAGGGCCGGACGAACGCCGCCGGGTCCACGGCGAGCCGCTCCATCCGCGTCTTGTCGCCCAGGATGGAGCCGCCCGTGCGCTTGGAGGACGGGTCCACCGCCAGGACCGCGACCCGGTGGCTCAGCCCCGTCAGCATCGTGCCGAACGCGTCGATGAAGGTGGACTTGCCCACCCCCGGCACCCCGCTGATCCCGATCCGGCGCGCCTTCCCCGCATGGGGGAGGAGCTCCGCCAACAACGCCTGCGCCAGCGCCCGGTGGGCGGGCAGCGTGGACTCGACGAGGGTGATCGCCCGCGCGATGAACGAGCGCTTCCCGTCGAGCACGCCCTTCGCGTACGCCTCGATGTCGATCTTCGGCACCCGCGGCCGCCTACAGCTCGTGGCCCAGGTCCGCGGCCAGCCGCGTCACCAGGTCGTGGGCCGCGTCGGGGATGACCGTTCCCGGCGGGAACACCGCCGTCGCGCCCATCTCCAGGAGCGTCGGCACGTCGGCCGGCGGGATGACCCCGCCCACGACGATCATGATGTCCTCGCGGCCCTCCTCCGCCAACTGCTCGCGCAGCGCCGGTACGAGGGTCAGGTGGCCGGCCGCGAGGGAGGAGACGCCCACGACGTGGACGTCGGCCTCGACGGCCTGGCGGGCCACCTCCGCCGGGGTCTGGAACAGCGGGCCGACGTCCACGTCGAAGCCCAGGTCGGCGAAGGCGGTCGCGATCACCTTCTGGCCGCGGTCGTGGCCGTCCTGGCCCATCTTGGCGACCAGGATGCGCGGCCGGCGGCCCTCCGCCTCCTCGAAGCGGTCGACGAGCGCACGGGTGCGCTCCACGGACGGGGACTCGCCTGCTTCGGTGCGGTACACACCCGAGATCGTACGGATCTGGCTCGCGTGCCGTCCGTACACCTTCTCCAGTGCGTCCGAGATCTCACCCACGGTGGCCTTGGCGCGCGCCGCGTCCACCGCCAGGGCGAGGAGGTTGCCCTCCAGCCCCTGCCCCGCAGAACCCCGCTCCGCCGCGTTCGTCAGCGCCCGCAGCGCGTCCTGCGTGACCGCCTCGTCGCGCTCCTCGCGCAGCCGGCGCAGCTTGGCGATCTGCTGGGAGCGCACCGAGGAGTTGTCGACCTTCAGGACGTCGATCGCCTCGTCGTTCTCCACGCGGTACTTGTTCACGCCGATCACCGGCTGCCGGCCCGAGTCGATCCGCGCCTGCGTCCGGGCCGCGGCCTCCTCGACGCGCAGCTTCGGGATGCCCGCGTCGATGGCCTGTGCCATGCCGCCGGCCGCCTCGACCTCCTCGATGTGCTGCCAGGCCCGCCGCGCCAGGTCGTACGTCAGCTTCTCGACGTACGCGCTGCCGCCCCACGGGTCGATCGACCGGCAGGTCCCCGACTCCTGCTGGAGCAGCAGCTGGGTGTTGCGGGCGATGCGCGCCGAGAAGTCCGTCGGCAGCGCGAGCGCCTCGTCGAGGGCGTTGGTGTGCAGCGACTGGGTGTGGCCCTGGGTCGCGGCCATCGCCTCGATGCACGTGCGCGTGACGTTGTTGAACACGTCCTGGGCGGTCAGCGACCACCCCGAGGTCTGCGAATGGGTGCGCAGCGAAAGCGACTTGGCGTTCTGCGGGTCGAACTGCCTGACCAGGCGCGCCCACAGCAGGCGGGCGGCGCGCAGCTTCGCGACCTCCATGAAGAAGTTCATGCCGATCGCCCAGAAGAAGGACAGGCGCGGCGCGAACGCGTCCACGTTCAGCCCGACGGCCTGGCCGGCCCGCAGGTACTCCACGCCGTCGGCGAGGGTGTACGCGAGCTCCAGGTCGGCCGTGGCCCCGGCCTCCTGGATGTGGTAGCCGGAGATGGAGATCGAGTTGTAGCGCGGCATCTTCTGCGAGGTGAACGAGAAGATGTCGGAGATGATCCGCATCGAGGGCTTGGGCGGGTAGATGTAGGTGTTGCGGACCATGAACTCCTTGAGGATGTCGTTCTGGATGGTCCCGGCGAGCTTGTCGGGGGAGACGCCCTGCTCCTCCGCCGCCACGATGTAGAGGGCGAGGACGGGCAGCACCGCGCCGTTCATCGTCATCGACACCGACATCTTGTCCAGCGGGATCCCGTCGAACAGCTGGCGCATGTCGTAGATCGAGTCGATCGCCACGCCCGCCATGCCGACGTCGCCGGTCACGCGCGGGTGGTCGCTGTCGTAGCCGCGGTGCGTCGGCAGGTCGAAGGCCACCGACAGGCCCTTCTGGCCGGCGGCCAGATTGCGCCGGTAGAAGGCGTTCGACTCCTCGGCCGTGGAGAAGCCGGCGTACTGCCGGATCGTCCAGGGCTGGTTGACGTACATCGTCGGGTACGGGCCGCGCAGGTACGGGGCCACGCCCGGGTACGTCTCGAGGAAGTCCAGGCCCTCCACGTCGCGGCCGGTGTAGAGCGGCTTGACGCCGATGCCCTCGGGGGTCTCCCACAGCAGGTCCGCGGCCGCGGTGCCGGTGGACTCCTTCACCGAGGCGCGCCACTGGTCCTCGGAGATCCCGGCGGCGGCGGTGGGGCCGAGCGCCAGCTCGGAGAAATCGGGGATGCTCAAGACGGCACTCCCATCCGGTCGAGTACGGAGGACAGCACGGCGACGGCGTCACAGCCGGCGAAGACGTACTCGTCCACGGAAGCCTCTGCGGTGCCGGGCCTGCCGGCGAGGAACACGGTCGTGGCGCCCGCCGCGCGCAGCGCGCCGGCCACCGCCTCGGCGTGCTCCTCGTACAGCGCGTCGCTGGAGCAGAGCACCGCCATGCCGTCCGCGCCGCTCGCGGCGTAGGCCTCGGCGGCCGTGGCCGCGTCCACCGACACGGGGTCGTGCACCGGTTCGATGCCGCCCGCCTGGAAGAGGTTCGAGGCGAAGGTGGCGCGGGCGGTGTGCGCGGCCGCCGGGCCCAGTGCGGCCAGGAAGATCCGCGGCCGGGCGCCGGTCGCGGCCAGGTGCGCGTCGCTGCGGGTGCGCAGGGCCTCGTACGCCTCGTCGCGCCGCACGCGCGGCAGGCCGCCGGCGGGCGCGGGCGGCGCGCTCTCGCGCACCACCGGCTTCTCCGACAGCAGCGGGAACTCGCTGACTCCGGTGATCGGTTCGCGGCGCTTGGCCAGCTTCTTCGAGCGGGCGGCCCAGGTGGTCGCGAGCCGCTCGGCGACCAGCCCGGAGCGCAGGGCGGCGGCCTGGCCGCCGGCCTTCTCCAGGGTCTGGAAGAACTCCCAGGCGGCGTGCGCCAGTTCGTCCGTGAGCCGCTCGACGTAGTACGAGCCGCCGGCCGGGTCGATCACGCGGGCCAGGTGGGACTCCTCCAGCAGGATGGTGGAGGTGTTGCGGGCGATCCGGCGCGCGAAGGCGTCGGGCAGGCCCAGTTCGTGGTCGAAGGGGAGTACGGTCACCGCGTCCGCGCCGCCGACGCCCGCGGCCATGCAGGCCACGGTGGTGCGCAGCATGTTCACCCAGGGGTCACGGCGCGTCATCATCACGGGCGAGGTCACCGCGTGCTGGTACTGGGCGCCGGCCGCCGGGGCCCCCGAGGCCTCGGCGACGCGGGACCACAGGCGGCGCGCGGCGCGCAGCTTGGCGATGGTGAGGAACTGGTCGGCGGTGGCCGCGTAGCGGAACTCCAGCTGGCCCAGGGCCGCTTCGGTGTCCAGGCCGGCCTCGGTGAGGGCGCGCAGGTACGCGACTGCGGTGGCCAGCGACAGCGCCAGCTCCTCGGCGGCGCTGCCGCCGGCCTCGTGGTAGGGCAGGGCGTCGACCGTCAGGGCCCGGACCCCGGGCCAGCCGGCGGCGGCCTCCAGGGCCAGCTCCACGGCGCCCGCCGGGTCGAGGGCCTCACCGGTGCGGGCCTCGTGGCCCAGCGGGTCGGCGCCGAGGGAGGCCCGCGCGGCCTCGGGGGAGACGCCGCGCGCGGCGTACAGGGCCAGGAGCGTACGGGCGGCCTCGGCGTAGTCGGCTCCGGCGTCCAGGACGACCGGGGCGAGGTCGAGGTAGACCCCCTCCAGGGCGCGGTCGAGACCGTCGGCCGGGATGCCGGAGCGGCCCGTGGTCAGCCAGAGGGAGGTGACCCCGTTCTCCAGGTCGGCGAGCGCCGCCTCGTTCAGGCGCGCCGGATCGGTGCCCGCGAGGCGCTGGCGCACGTCCCAGCCGTTCGCGGTGGTGCCCTCCGGCCTGCCGCCCCGTACAAAGGGGGCGAATCCGGGGAAACCGGTATCGGCGGCCGACCCGTCGGGTGGCGCGGTGTACAGCGGGCGGGTGGTGAGCCCGTCCTCGAGCTGGGTGGACAACGCTTCTTCAGCGGCCTCGCCGGAGGCTTCCTTGCCCGACTTGCGCAGTACGCCTTCTACAAGGCGCTGCCACTGCTCATGTGTCGCGACAGGGAACTCGGCGGCCAGGGAGAGCCCGTCGTCAGGCAGGACCGTCATGGCCTCGAATGTAGGGGAGGACGCTCAAGTGGCACTATACCGACGGGTGTGATCTCGCCCTCTCATCTGAGCGGCAGGGGTCCCGGAACACCCGGCTGAGCAGCACCGTTGCGGCCGCTTCCGGGAGCACGGCCGGGCCCGCGTGGGGAATCACGATCCGCCGCGGGTCGTCGCAGACGTGCGAGAGGGCCGTCGCGGCGGTGCGGATCTCCTCGAGATATCCCTCGTCGAGGACGCTCGACAGCTCGGTCACCACCATGAGCGCCGGATTGAAGACATCCAACAGAAGGGCCGCCGCGCGGCCCACGGCGCGGGCGCGCTCGCGCAGCAGCCGGTCGGCGCGCGGGTCGCCGGTGGCGGCCGCGTCCACCAGCAGGGGGACCGAGGGGTCCGGCACGATGCCCCGGCGCACCGCCTCGGCGCCCAGCGCGGTGTCGGACGCGGTCGCCTGCAGGCAGCCCGTACGTCCGCACGCGCAGGGGGCCGCCGACCCGGGCACCGGCAGGTGCGCCACGTCCCCGGCGGCGGATCCCGGGCCCTGGTGCACGGTCCCCTCGATCCCGAAGGCGGCGTCGACGACGTTGCCGATGAACAGGTGCACCAGGCTGCCGCGGGCTTCGGGCCGGCCGAACAGGATCTCGGCCCGGGCGACGGCCCGGGCGTGGTTGTCGACCCGCACCGGCAGCCCGAGCACGGCGGACAGCTCGGCGCCGAGCGGCTTGTGCCGCCACCGCAGCACCGGGTGGTGCACGACCGTCCCCTCGTCGGGGCGGATCCACCCGCCCAGGGCCGCCCCGACCCCCAACAGCGGCCGCCCGGAGTCGAACTCGGCCAGGAACCGGCCCAGTCCGACGGCGATCTCGCCGGACAGGCCGGCCGGGGGGCGGCCCTCGTGGGGGAAGGCCCGCCGGGCCAGCAGCCGGCCCCGGAGGTCGACGAGGCTGAAGGTCGAGGAGGGCACGCCGATGTGCAGCCCGGCGGCGACCGGCCCCCCGACGGCCCCGGTGTGCAGGTCCAGCGGGATCCGCGGCCGCCCCACCCCGTCGGCGGGGCCGGGGAGCTCGCGCAGCAGTCCGCCGCGCAGCAGCGCGGTGGTCTGCCGGGAGACGGCGGCGGGGCTCAGCCCGCACAGGCCGGCGATGCCGCCCCGGGCGACGGGCCCGTGCTCCAGGACCGTCCGCAGCACGGTGGCGGCGTTGGTCGCCGCACGACTGTCACCGGGCATGCGCGTCACGGGGTCTCCTCGGGGCGGGGTCTGCCCCGATCATGCCTGGTCCCGGCCGGGGCCGGGCGTGGAGTGCGGAGCCGGCCCCCCGCACCCCGCGCGGCGCCGGCCGCATCCGGCGAACGCGTGGCGGCCTCGTTGCGGGGGCATGAAATCCGGCCACGGTTTCCGGCCGCCCGGCCGGGTTTGCGTACGGCTCCCGGATGAGGGGAAAGCCCAGGTCGTAGGGGGTGCGCGGGGGTGTCCGGAGGTTCGGGGAGCGAGGTTTCCGGGGGCCTTCGGCGGGGGTTGACCGGGGGCGGGGGCGCTGTCAGGCTCCGAGCCATGACCGCGAACGCACTTCTCGTCCCGCGGCTCCACACCTCCGGCCTCTGTACCGTGCCCGGCGGGTGTCCGGGCCGCTGTCCGGCCCCGCACCGCGCCTGAGCCCCGGCCGCTCGAGGGTCCACGGCTCGACCACTCCGGGGTCCACGGCCAGGTCGCCCCAGGGTCCACGGCCAGGCCGCCCCAGGGTCCACGGCCAGGCCGTTCCGGGGTCCACGGCCAGGCCGCTCCGGGCCGCCGCGGCCCGCGGGCCCGTCCGGTCCACCCGGTCCGTCCGGTCCACCCGGCCCGAACGGTCCACCCGGTCCGTCCGGTCCACCCGGCCCGAACGGTCCACCCGGCCCGTCCGGTCCACCCGGCCCGTCCGGTCCACCCGGCCCGTCCGGTCCACCCGGTCCGTCCGGTGCCCCCGCGGCCGCCGGTTCCCCGGGCCCGGCCCGCGCGTCCCCCCACCCGCACCGCGTCCCGCCACCGCCTCGTACTGCGCTGCCCCCTGCCCTCCGGGCCGCCCCGCACCTCCATTTCTTCCGCTGCGGAAATAACTCGCCCGCATCCTTGCCCAGGGAGTTCTCATGGCCACTGCCACCCTCACCTCCGTCACCGTCACCAAGATCGGCGGCCGCATCGGGGCCGAGCTCGGCAACGTGCGGCTCGGCGGGGACCTGCCCGCCGAGACCGTCGCCGAGATCCGCGCCGCGCTCCTCGCCCACAAGGTCGTCTTCTTCCGCGGCCAGGACCACCTCGACGAAGCCGGCCACGAGGCCTTCGCCCAGCTGCTCGGCGCCCCCGTCGCACACCCCACCGTGCCGTCCGCGGACGGCCGTTACGCCCTCGGCATCGACTCCCACCACGGCGCCCGCGCCAACCAGTGGCACACCGACGTCACCTTCGTCCCCGCCTACCCGGCCTTCTCCATCCTGCGCGCCGTGACCATCCCCCCGTACGGCGGCAACACCCTGTGGGCCAACACCGCCACCGCCTACGCCCACCTCCCGGAGCCGCTGCGCGCCCTCGCCGACGGCCTGCGCGCCGTCCACTCCAACGAGTACGACTACGCCGCCCTGCGGCCCGACGCGCTGCCCGAGGCGCTGGCCCAGTACCGCGAGGTCTTCACCTCCACGAAGTTCCTCACCGAGCACCCGGTGGTCCGCGTCCACCCCGAGACCGGCGAACGCACCCTGCTGCTCGGCAACTTCGTCCAGCGCATCAAGGGCCTCACCGGCCGCGACTCCCGTGTGCTCCAGGACCTCTTCCAGGCCCACATCGAAAGCCCCGAGAACACGGTGCGCTGGCAGTGGCAGCCGGGCGACGTCGCGATCTGGGACAACCGCGCCACCCAGCACTACGGCGTGGACGACTCCGACGACCACGAGCGGACCCTGCGCCGCGTCACCGTCGACGGCGACGTCCCGGTCGGCCCCGACGGCGAGCCCTCCCGCCTGCTCAGCCCTGCGAGCGTCCCGGACCCGGCCTTCGGCATCCCCTCGGGAGCCTCCGCGGCCGGATCCGCAGGAGCCCCTGCGGCCGCCGGAGCCGCGGCCCCGGCCGCCGCCCCCACCGCCTGACCGTCCGCTCCCCGTACGACACCCAAGGAGCCCCCGTGCCCCAGCTGCTCGCCATCACCGGCAGTCCCTCCGCCCACTCCCGCACGGCCGTCGTCGCCGAACACGTACTGCGCCGCCTGGCCCACGCCGGCTTCACCACCGGGCACCTGTCCGTACGCGAACTGCCCGCCGCCGACCTGCTGGCCGCCCGCCGCGGCGAGCCCGAGATCCGCCGGGGCCTGGAGGCCGTCGCCGAAGCCGACGGCATCGTCATCGCGACCCCCGTCTACAAGGCCTCGTACACCGGACTGCTCAAGGCCTTCCTCGACCTGCTCCCACAGGACGGCCTCGCCGGCAAGACCGTGTTCCCGCTCGTCACCGGCGGCAGCCTCGCCCACGTCCTGGCCATCGACTACGCCCTGCGCCCCGTGCTCTCCGCCCTCGGCGCCCGGCACGTCACGGCCGGGCGGTTCGTCCTCGACTCCTCCGTCGAGCGCGGCTCCGGCCCCGACCGGCTGCGCCCCGAGGCCGAACTGGACCTCTTCCAGGCCGTCGACGAGTTCGCGGCCGCCCTGCGCGGCGCCGCTCCGCACGCCGCCGCGCACCCGACCGCGCTCGCGGCCACCCCGTAACCCCCCGGCCGCCCCACAACCTCCGCACCGACAAGGACCCGCCATGCCCGCAGCCCTCACCTCGACCACCACCTCCCGGCGCCAGTTCCTCACCCTGCTCGGCATCTCGGCGGCCGCGGTGAGCTGCGGTACGGCCACCGCCAACGGCGGCGGATCCGGCAAGCAGATCAAGACCCTGAAGTACCAGGGAGCGGTCGGCGCGGTCACCCTCCCCGAACTCGCACTGGACCTCGGCTACTTGGACGACGTCAAGCTCGAATGGGTCGGCAACACCATCAGCGGGCCGCAGGACATCCAGTCCGCCGCGACCGGCCAGACCCACTTCGGCAGCGCCTTCAACGGCGCGGTCATCAAACTCGCCGCCGGAAACGCCCCGATCAAGGCCGTCATCTCCTCCTACGGATCCGACCAGCACTCCTACGCCGGCTACTTCGTCCTGGAGGACAGCCCGATCCGGTCCGCCCGCGACCTGATCGGAAAGAAGGTCGGCATGAACACCCTAGGCGCCCACTACCAGGCGCTGCTCGACACCTACCTCAGCCGCAACGGCCTCTCCAAGGCGGACGCGGCCAAGGTGGAGGCCCTGGTCATCCCGCCGGTCAACACCGAACAGGCGCTGCGCGCCCGGCAGATCGAGGTGGGGGTGCTCACCGGCATCCTGCGCGACAAGGCCGTGGCCTCCGGCGGCATCCGCCCGCTGTTCACCGACGTGGAACTGCTCGGCCCGTTCAGCGCGGGCACCTACATCATGACCGAGCGCTTCATCAAGCAGAACCCGGACACCGTACGGACCTTCGTGACGGGCGTGGCCAAGGCCATCGAGTGGTCCCGCACCACCCCGCGCGAGGAGGCCGTCGCCCGGATGACCGAGATCGTCAAGAAGCGCGGCCGCAACGAGGACACCACCGCCCTGCAGTACTGGCGCTCCTTCGGGATCGCCGAGACGGGCGGCCGGATACCCGACGCGGAGTTCCAGCTCTGGCTCGACTGGCTCGGCGAGCGCGGCGAGATCAAGCAGGGGCAGTTCAAGCCGTCCGACCTCTACACCAACGAGTTCAACGGCTACGGGAAGGGCTGACCCGACATGACGAAGATCGTGTTCGAGGGAGTGCGCAAGACCTTCGGGGACTTCACCGCCCTCGACGGCATCGACCTGGAGATCCGCAGCGGGGAGTTCCTCGTGGTCGTCGGCCCCAGCGGCTGCGGCAAGTCCACCCTCCTCGACCTGCTCGGCGGACTGTCGGCGCCGACGGGCGGGCGGATCCTGCTCGACGGCAGGGAGGTCACCGGACCCGGCCTGGACCGGGGGATCGTCTTCCAGCAGTACGCGCTGCTGCCGTGGCGCACCGCCCAGGGCAACGTCGAGTTCGGCCTGGAAGCCACGGGCGTGCCGCGGCGCCGGCGGGCCGCCCGGGCCAAGGAGTTCCTGGACCTGGTCGGACTGACCGGCTTCGAGGACCGCCACCCGCACCAGCTCTCCGGCGGCATGCGCCAGCGCGTCGCCATCGCCCGCGCGCTGGCGTACGACCCGGACGTGCTGCTGATGGACGAGCCGTTCGCCGCGCTCGACGCGCAGACCCGCGAGTCCCTCCAGGACGAGCTGCGCCGCATCTGGCAGAGCACCGGCAAGACCGTCGTCTTCATCACGCACGGCATCGAGGAGGCCGTGTACCTCGGGCAGCGGGTGGCGGTCATGACCTCCCGCCCCGGCCGGGTCAAGGAGGTCGTCCCCGTCTCCTTCGGCGACCGCGACGGCCTGCTGGGAGAAGCCCTGCGGTCCAGCCCGGAGTTCGCCCGCTACCGGCACGAGATCTGGAACCTCCTCCACGACGAGGTGGCCCGCGCCCAGCAACTGGAGAAGGAGGCGGCAGCCGTATGACCACCGGAACCGACACCACGGCCCTGGCGGCCGCGGGCCTCACGGCCCCGGACGCCCCCACGCAGACGCCCCGGGCGACCGGGGCGACCGGGACCCCGGCCCGCAGGACCCCGCCGCAGGCGGGCTCCGACCCGGCCGGGACCGACCCGGCCCGCACCCCGGCAGGCGAGGCCCCGGCGCCGGCCGGGACGGACCCGGCTCGAACCCCGGCAGGCGAGGCCCCGGCTCCGGCCCCGGCCCCGGCGCCGGCCGGGACCGACCCGGCCCGCACCCCGGCAGGCGAGGCCCCGGCTCCGGCCTCAGCCCACGACTCGGAGCAGGCCGGGCCCGGTTCCGCGGGCAAGGCGCCGGCCGGCGCCCGTACGAGGACCGCCGCACTGGCCGTCGTACGCGTCCTGAAGGCCGTCGCCGTTCGGACCGCCGCGATCCTCGCCCTGGTCGCCCTCTGGGAGACCGCCCCGCGCGCCGGCCTGGTCGACGCCACGTTCCTGCCGCCCCTCAGCGAGGTGGCCGTGGCCTGGTGGGGGCTGGCCGGAGACGGGCAGCTCGCCGACCACACCCAGGCCAGCCTGATCCGCTCCTTCGGCGGCTTCGGCATCGCCGTGGCCGTCGCCGTCCCGCTCGGCCTGCTCATCGGCTGGTACCGGCCCCTCGCCGACTTCCTCGGGCCGCTGCTGGAGGTCTTCCGCAACACCGCGGCCCTCGCGCTGCTGCCGGTCTTCGTCCTGCTCCTCGGGATTGGCGAGACCTCGAAGGTGTCGATCGTCGTCTACGCCTGCCTCTGGCCCGTCCTGCTCAACACCATCAGCGCCGTCCGCAACGCCGACCCCACCCTGATCCGGCTCGCCCGGTCGATGGACCTGTCCACGCCCCGGCTGTTCCAGAAGGTGATCCTCCCGGCCTCCGTACCGGCGATCTTCACCGGGATCCGGCTCGCCGGTGCCGTCTCCATCCTCGTCCTCGTGGCCGCCGAGATGATCGGCGCGAAAGCGGGACTCGGCTACCTGATCAACGCCTCGCAGTTCAACTTCGCGATCCCGCAGATGTACGCGGGCATCATCACGATCTCCGCGATCGGCGTCGCCTTCAACCAGCTGCTGGTGACCGTCGAACGCCGCCTGAGCCTCTGGCGCGTACCCGCCTGAGGCCTGAGGCCTGAGGCCTGAGGCCTGAGGCCTGACGCCCGACGACCGGCGCCCGACCCGATCACACCCCCGCGGGGCCGCCCGCCCCGCCACAGAACCCGGGAACAGCCATGACCGCACCCCGCACGCTTCACCTCAACGCGTTCCTGATGAACGCCGGCCACCACGACGCCGCCTGGCGCCACCCGGACAGCGCCCCCGAACGCGTCACCGACCTGAAGTACTTCCAGGAGCTGGCCCGCACCGCGGAGCGCGGCCGGCTCGACTCGATCTTCTTCGCCGACGGGGTCGCCCTGTGGGGCAGGGCGCGCTACAACGCCGTCGGCGGATTCGAACCGCTCACCCTGCTCTCGGCGATCGCGGCCGTCACCGAGCACATCGGGCTCATCGCCACCGTCTCCACCACCTTCAACGAGCCCTACAACCTGGCCCGGAAGTTCGCCTCCCTCGACCACATCAGCGGCGGCCGGGCGGGCTGGAACATCGTCACCTCCGGCAGCGCCGACGAGGCCCGCAACTTCAACCGCGACGAGCACCTGGAGCACGGCCTGCGCTACGAGCGCGCACGCGAGTTCCTCGAGGTCGCCACCAAGCTCTGGGACAGCTGGGAGGACGACGCGATCGTCCTCGACAAGGAGCGCGGCATCTACGCCGACACCGACAAGCTCCACCCCGCCGCCCACCGCGGCGAGCACTTCGCCGTGGCCGGCCCGCTCAACGTGCCGCGCTCCCCGCAGGGCCACCCGCTCCTGGTGCAGGCCGGCTCCTCCGAGGACGGCAAGGAGTTCGCCGCCCGGTATGCCGAGGCGGTGTTCACCGCGCAGCAGACCCTCGCCGACGGCCAGACCTTCTACAAGGACCTCAAATCGCGCCTGGCGAAGTACGGCCGGGCCGAGGGCGACCTGCTCGTCCTGCCGGGCATCGCCCCCGTCATCGGCTCCACGGAGGCCGAGGCCAAGGCCTTGGAGCAGCAGCTCACCGACCTCCAGGTGCCGGAGTACGGGCTCGCGCAGCTCTCCTCGATGCTCGGCGTCGACCTCACCGGCCGGCCCCTCGACGGAACCCTGCCCGACCTCCCGGAGGAGCGGGACATCAACGGCAACAAGAGCCGCTTCACCCTCGTGTCCGAACTCGCGCGCCGTGACGGCCTCACCCTGCGCGAGCTGATCGCCCGCCTCGGCGCGGGCCGCGGCCACCGGGTCTTCGCCGGCACTCCCGAGCAGATCGCCGACCAGCTGGAGGAGTGGTTCACCCGCGGAGCCGCCGACGGCTTCAACATCATGGCGCCCGTCCTGCCCACCGGCCTGACCGACTTCGTCGACCAGGTCGTGCCGATCCTCCAGCGGCGCGGGCTCTTCCGGACGGAGTACACCGGCCGGACCCTGCGCGAGAACTACGGCCTGCCGCGCCCCGCCAACCGCTACGCGAGCGCGAGCGTTGCGGCGGGGATCTGACCGGTGGGGGCTTGACGGGCGGGGGCGGTCCCAGGGGGCCGCCCCCGCACCGTTCTCAGACGCTCACACCGTCAGCACGATCTTGCCCCGGGTCCGGCCCGAGGCGCTCAGCTCCCAGGCCTTGGCGGCCTCGGCGAGCGGGAGCGCGTGCTCGACGTTGACCGTCAGCCGGCCGCTGTCCGCGAGCACGGCCAGGAAGGTCAGATCGGCGGTGTCGGGCCGTACCCACAGCTGGTGCGCGCCCTTGGCCGCCGCCTCGTAGTCGGCGATGGACACCACCCGGTCGCGCTCCTTGACCAGCGACTGCAGCACCTCGACGGCGCCGTCGCCGTGGAAGTCGAGGCCCGCGTCGATGCCTTCGGGCGCCAGCTCGCGGATGCGGTCGGCCAGCCCGTCCCCGTACAGGACCGGCTCGGCGCCGAGGGAGCGCAGGTAGTCGTGGTTGTGGGCGCCGGCCGTACCGATCACGCGCAGGCCGAGGGCGACCGCGATCTGCACGCCCAGGGAGCCGGTGCCCCCGGCAGCGGAGTGGATGACGACGGTCTCGCCGGCCTGGACGTCCACGCGCCGGAGCGACTGGTAGGCGGTGAGCCCGGCCAGCGGGATGCCGGCGGCCTGCTCGAACGTGAGCTCGCGGGGCTTGGGGGCGAGGGTCCGGACGGGGGCGGTGACCAGTTCGGCGTACGTGCCGAGTTCGGTCCACTCCTTGCGGACGTATCCGTAGACCTCGTCGCCGACGGCGTAGTCGAAGGTGTCCGGGCCGACCGCCTCGACGACTCCGGCGACGTCCCAGCCGGGTATGACGGGGAAGCGGACTTCGAGGATCGGGTCGAGGTATCCGGCGGCGAGCTTCCAGTCCACCGGGTTGACCCCGGCGGCCTTCACGCGGACGAGGACCTCGCCCGGTCCGACCTTGGGATCCGGTGCGTCAACGAGGGTGAGATCGGCGGCGGTTCCGTATGCGCTGTAGCTGATGGCCTTCATGATCACCGCCAACCGGGTGCAGCTGCCCGCTATTCCCGGCGGCCGGCCCGCCGCGGCCCGCCCGTCGCTTTCCGGCCAGGGTCAGATGATCAGGGTCAGGCGGGCAGGGTGTTGCGGTGCGAGCGCCGCCGGGCCGCGCTGAACAGGGCCTGGATCTGGGCGCCCGACTGCTCCACGTCGTCGAGCGGCGAGGGGAAGGGCAGCCGTACGTCGCGGTGGCCGCTGCGCTCCTCGAGCCGCAGAGTGATCCCGTACCGGTCCATGGCGACGGGCAGCGCGCGGAGCACCGAGGCGGTGGGCAGCGGCTGGACCAGGCGCAGCAGCAGGGTGACGAGATCCGGGTGCTCGTCGAGGAGGTGCGTGAGCATGCCGGCCTCGTACGGGGCCAGCGGGTCGGGGCGGGCCGCGTCCAGCTCCTCGAGGCCGATGCACGAGAGGCCGTCCGCCGTCTCCAGGACGGCCTGTCCGAACTCCATGCAGGTGCTCTCGTGCCCGAGGTCGGTGCTGTCGCCGGCGTACGGGGTGAGCAGGCGGCCCACGATGGTCACCCGGGCCCGTACCCGGTCGCGCACCGGGGTCGGGGCGATGTCGGTGAACTCCAGCCGGATCGCGGCCCGGTGCTCGGCCTCCCCGCCCGGTTCGGCGGGGTGCAGGTGCAGGCGGCCCATCGGGTCGCCGCCGTCGAGATGGCGGACTTCGGAGCGCAGGCCGTCGGTGACCGCGGTCATGGAGTGGGCGGCGGCCAGGATCGACCGCACCCGCTCGGCGTCGGTGGGCCGGGCGGGTGCGGGGGCAGGGGCACCGGACATGCGCATCTGGATCTCTCCATCATCCCGAGAACTTAGGTATGCCTAACCTAACCTATTCCGCGCGTCGGGAGTAGCCGGTCTGGTTCGTGTCGGTGTTGGGCTGAACGGGTGAAACGCGAGAGGATGGGGGGATGCACATGAAGCGCGTGGCCGAGGCGGCCCGGTGAGCAGGTACGACGTCACCGACGAACAGTGGGAGGGGCTCGCGCAGGTGGTCCCCCTGCGCAGCCGCAACGAGTGGCCCTCGCGGGTGGACCACCGCACCATCCCCACGGCGCCCGGGGCGTCGGCGGCGGAGCAGCGGCGCTTCGTGGTGATCCGGGTTCAGATCTTCGCGGACGCGCGGGAGGTGGCGGAGTACCTGATCGCGCAGATCCCGGTGCTGCTGGACCTGACCGGGGCCGACAGCGAAGTGGCCAAGCGGATCCTGGACTTCAGCAGCGGTGTGGTCTTCGGGCTGGGCAGCGGGATGCACCGGGTCGACCGGAACGTCTTCCTGCTGGCGCCGGTGGGGACCGAGGTCGAGGGGATCGCGGCGGCGGCCGTCCCCCGATCGTAGGAAGGTGGCCGCGAGGTAACGGTTCGCCGGGCCCCTGCGGGTCCCGGCGGCCCGTACCGTCCGCCGCATGGACGCCACCCTCCCCACCCCCGCCACCCTCCCCACCCCCCTCCTGGCCGGCCCTGCCGAAACCGGCCCCGCGGCCGCCGTTCCGCGCGCCGCCGAGCTGCCTGCCCCGATCGACGCCGGCCTCCCCGCCCGCCGGCCCGCCGGTCCGTCCACCGTCCCGCTCGCCGCTGGGCTGCCCGCCCCCCGTTCCGGGCTGGTTGACGCCGAACCTTCGGCGGCGCTTCCCGCCGCCCGCTCCGCGGCCGACGACGCCGGGCCGCGCTCGGCCCGGCCTGCGCCCGTCGGGCTCGCCGACCCGGTCGGCGGCGGGCTCGGCGCCCCCGCCGGGCGGGCCGTGGCCGTCGACGGCGGGGATTGCGCCGGTGCGTTAGCCGGCGGCGGGCGGGCGGGTGTGCCCGCGCAGGGTGGGCGGCTGCAGCGGCCCGGGGTCACCGAGCTGCGGCTGTCCGCGTTCGGGCCGCACCGCGGTGCCGCCTTCGCCCTCGGGCCCGTCACCCTCCTCGGCGGAGCGAGCGGCAGCGGCAAGTCCCAGGCGCTGGCCGCCTACGAGGCCCTCGCCGCGCTCGGCTCCGGAGCCACCCTCGAGGAGGCCTTCCCCGACGCCGCCGACCGCATCCCCGACCTGGCCGTCCCCGACGCCGACGGGCGGCGCGGCTTCCGCATCGGCTGCACGGTCGACGGCCCCGCCGGACCGGTCCGGCTCGACCTCGCCGTCCAGGCCGAGCCCACCCTGCGCATCGTCGGCGAACGGCTCTCGCAGCCGGGGCAGATCCTGCTCGCGACTGCCCTGCGCGACCCGGGGCGGCGCTCGGTGCAAGGCGCCTGGCTCACCGGCGGAGCCATCGGCGTCACCCGGGCCCCGCTGCCGGACGACCGGCTCGGCACGGCCCTGCTCCCGCTCCGCGTGGCCGGAGCCACGGCCGGCCAGCGTCAGGTCCTGGCCGCCGCCGAGCAGGTCGTGGTGGCGCTGCGCTCGGTGTTCCCCTGCGACCCCCGGCCCGGCCGGATGCGCGCGCCCGTTCCGCCGGGGGAGGGCCGGCTGCTCGGCGACTGCGCCAACCTGGCCGACGTCCTGCGCCGGACCCGCCACGAATGCGGCACCCGCTACGCGCTGTTGGCCGCGGCCGCCCGCACCGGCTGCGCGGGACCGGTGGCCGGCCTGGACGTACGGGCCCCCGCCGACGGCCCCGTCACGGCGGTACTGGACCGCGGCCCCGGCAGGCCCGCCACCGAACTGGCCCGGCTCGGCGCGGGCGAACTGCGCTTCCTCGCCCTGGCGCTGGTCCTGCTCACCGGCCCGGGGGTGCTCGCCATGGACCCGGCCGCCGAACTGCTCGCCGCACAGCAGGCGCTGACGGTCCTGGCCGACGGCTTCGACCGAGGCCTGGACCGCCGGCAGAGCGCCGAGCTGCTGCGCCTGGCCCTGATGTCGTGCGGACGCGGGCACGTCCGGCTGGTGGCGGCGGTGGGGGAGGAGACGGCGGCCGCCGCCCGGCTGCTGGCGGGGGTCACGGTGGTAGACCTGTGATCCATGAGCGACGCCGAGGACATGAACGACATGAGTGACACCAGTGCCGGGAACGGCGCGAGCGACCCCGGCCGCGCGCCCCGCGACGCGCGGCTGGACCTGCTGCAGCGCAGGCTGGCCGACTTCGCCGCGGCGCGCGGCTGGGAGCCGTACCACACGCCCAAGAACCTGGCGGTGGCACTGAGCGTGGAGGCGGCCGAACTGGTCGAGATCTTCCAGTGGCTGACGCCGGAACAGTCGGCGAGGGTCATGGAGAAGCCGGAGACCGCCCACCGAGTGGCCGATGAGGTGGCCGACGTACTCGCGTATCTCCTGCAGTTCTGTGAGGTTCTCGGGGTGGATGTGCTCGATGCGCTCGCGGCGAAGATCGAGAGGAACGAGCTCCGCTTCCCCGTGCCGGGCGAGCCGACCCCGGATCGTCACTCTTCGGAGTGATGGACTCCCGCACAATCACGATTGTGTCCACATTTTCCGAATACCCCTGGCTTTACTGACTCATTGCCCTCACTCTGGGTAGTGGTGAGATAGGCGGGATGTCGTGCGGACGGGGGACGGCATATGGATGCGGTACGGCTCATCGCGGCCGGCCGGCACGCGCTGGCACAGAGCGGGGCTGCGTGGGACATCGTGGGCGAGGCCTGGCAGGCCCAGGCGCTCGCGCAGGGCGTAGGGAGCTATCTGGCGGTCACCGGGCCGCCGGAGATGAGAGCGGAGGCACGGGGACTGGGGGAAGCGGGAGGCAGAGGCTGCGGGGTGATCGACCGGGCGGCCCTGCGCGGAGAGGGCAGCGCGCCCGAATACCCGGCCCGAGCAGCTCAGTTGACGGCGGTGTCGGATGTCCGGCAGGTACTGCTCGGACTCCAGGCGCTGCTGGGCGAAGTGGGCATAGCCCTGGTCGGGGTGGCCTGCGGGACGGACGACGAGACCCTCTACTGGCAGTGCATAGAGTCGATCGACGCCGCTGACGAGTCGAGCGACCGGGTCCGGGCGATCCTGCGCCGAATGACGGTGCGCGAGCGGGGGTCCGCCTCGGGGGTTGCCTGAGGCGCCGGCCGGGGGTCGCCCGAGGTGTCAACGGGTCCCGCCGCGCGCGACGGGACCCGCACGGTCACAGCGGCCGGTAGGGCGGGCGCTCGCCCTCGGGGGCGGATGTGCCCGGGGCGCGGTCGGTGGAGGACTGGAGGTCGGCGTCGAGCTGCGACAGGTCGGCGTTCAGCGCCGCCATCAGCTCTTCCATCTGCTGCAGCAGGCCCTTCGGCGCGCCGCCCGCGGCGGGACCGGCGGACTCCTGGAGTGCTTCCTCGTGTGCTGCCTGTCCGGTCTGCCCGGTCTGTCGGTGGGTCTCCGGCACGACCTCGTGGGACATGGCGGCCTCCTCGGCCCTGGCCCTTCCGGGGCGGAAGGGCGCGGTGGACGCACCGGCGATGCGGCCGCCGGCGCGCGGGCCGGGCGGTCCGGCTCCGTCCGAGCCAACGATCCCTTTCCGGGGTGGTCACTGGCGGCGTCCGGGGTGGACCGTCCGGTTGACGCAGATTCACCCGGCAGGGGTGGGACGGGCAGGATGGGGGGCATGGATCTTCGCATTTTCACCGAACCCCAGCAGGGCGCGAGCTACGAGACCCTCCTGACCGTCGCCAAGGCCACCGAGGACCTGGGCTTCGATGCGTTCTTCCGGTCCGACCACTATCTGAAGATGGGCACGGCCGACGGCCTGCCCGGACCCACCGACGCGTGGATCACCCTCGCGGGGCTGGCCCGCGAGACCCGGCGGATCCGGCTGGGCACCCTGATGACGGCCGGCACCTTCCGGCTGCCCGGCGTGCTCGCCATCCAGGTCGCCCAGGTCGACCAGATGTCCGGCGGCCGCATCGAACTCGGCCTGGGCGCGGGCTGGTTCGAGGAGGAGCACAAGGCGTACGGAATCCCCTTCCCGGCCGAGCGGATGGGCCGGCTGGAGGAGCAGCTGGCCATCATCACCGGGCTGTGGGCCACCGGGACCGGCGCCACCTTCGACTACGCGGGCAGCCACTACCAGGTGGAGAACTCGCCCGCCCTGCCCAAGCCCGCCCAGGCCAAGGTGCCCGTGCTGATCGGCGGACACGGCGCGCGGCGCACCCCGCGCCTCGCCGCCCGGTACGCCGACGAGTTCAACATGCCCTTCGCCTCCCTCGCCGACAGCGAGCGGCAGTTCGGGCGGGTCCGGGCGGCCGCCGAGGAGGCGGGGCGCAAGGCCGGGGACCTCGTCTACTCCAACGCCCTCGTGGTCTGCGTCGGCAAGGACGACGCCGAGGTCGCCCGCCGGGCCGCCGCCATCGGCCGCGACGTGGACGAGCTCAAGGCCAACGGCCTGGCCGGCTCCCCGGCCGAGGTCGTGGAGAAGATCGGGACCTACGGCGCCATCGGCTCCTCCCGCGTCTACCTCCAGCTGCTCGACCTCGACGACCTGGACCACCTGGAGCTGATCGCGGGCCAGGTCCTCAGCCAGCTCGGCTGACCGGGAGGCAACGAGATGCCACGCGCGTCCGGCCCGCTCGCCGAGGCCCTGGCCCGGCGGACCGTGCTCCTGGACGGCGGACTGAGCAACCAGCTCGCCGCCCAGGGCTGCGACCTGTCCGGCGGCCTGTGGACGGGCCGGGTGCTCGCCGAACGGCCCGACCAGGTGGAGGCCGCCCACGCGGCGTACGCACGGGCCGGCGCCGAAGTGCTGATCACCGCGAGCTACCAGATCGGCCCGGGCCACCCCCGGGCCGCCGACCTGCTGCACCGCAGCGTCGCCCTCGCCGCCCGCGCCGCCGAGGCCGCCGACCACGAGGTGTGGGTGGCCGCCTCCGTGGGCCCGTACGGCGCCGTGCTCGCGGACGGCTCCGAGTACCGCGGCCGCTACGGCCTGAGCGTGCGCGAACTCGCCGCCTTCCACCGGCCCCGCGTCGAGGCCCTGCTCGCCGCGGGCCCCGACGTCCTCGCCCTGGAGACCGTCCCCGACCCCGACGAGGCCCAGGCCCTGCTCACCGTCCTCGGGGAAACGGGCGCCTCCGCCTGGCTGAGCTACACCGTCGCCGACGGCCGTACCCGCTCCGGCGCGCCCCTCTCCGAGGCCTTCGCCCTCGCGGCGGCGTCCCCGCAGGTCATCGCGGTCGGCGTCAACTGCTGCGACCCCGCGGAGGTCCTGCCCGCCCTCGAAGCGGCCGCGGCCGCCACCCGCACACCGCTGCTGGCCTACCCCAACGACGGCTCCGTCTGGGAAGCCGCCACCGCCACCTGGCACGCCCCCGGGACCGAGCCGGCCTGGCCCACCGCCGCCTGGCGCCACGCGGGCGCCCGCCTGATCGGCGGCTGCTGCCGCATCGGCCCCGCCCGGATCGCGGCGCTGGCCGCGGACACGAGGTGACCGGGCCCCCGTCGGAACGGCGGCGCCGGCCCCCGAAAAACGGGAGGCAGCCGGGGCGGTTGACCAGCAACAATCGGTGGTGTGTTCCTGACGATCTCCACCACCGGCTCCCCTGAACGACCCGCTACCGACCTGGGCTACCTGCTGCACAAGCATCCCGGGAAGACGCAGGCGTTCTCCACCGCCCACGGCACCGCCCACGTGTTCTACCCCGAGGCCACCGCGCAGCGGTGCACGGCGGCGCTGATGCTGGAGGTGGATCCCGTCGCGCTCGTGCGGCGCGGCCAGGGGAAGGGGCGGGGCGGAGCACCCGACGCGGCGCTCGCGCAGTACGTCAACGACCGCCCGTACGCGGCGTCCTCGCTGCTCGCCGTCGCGCTCAGCGGGGTGTTCCGCAGCGCCCTGAAGGGGCAGTGCACCGCCCGCCCCGAGCTCGCGGAGCAGGTGCGGCCGCTGCGCGTGGAGATCCCGGTGCTGCCCGCACGCGGCGGGGCCGAGCTCGTGCACCGGCTGTTCGACCCGCTCGGCTGGGATCTCGTACGGGCCGAGCCCGTGCCGCTCGACGAGCGGTTCCCCGAGTGGGGCGACTCGCGGTACGTACGGCTCGTCCTGGAGGGCGGGCTGCGGCTCGCCGACGCCCTGCGCCAGCTCTACGTCCTGCTGCCCGTGCTCGACGACGCCAAGCACTACTGGGTCGCCCCCGACGAGGTCGACAAGCTGCTCCGCGCCGGAGACGGCTGGCTGGCCGCGCACCCGGAGAACGGCCTGATCAGCTCCCGCTACCTCGCCCGCCACAAGCGGCTGACCCAGGACGCCCTCGAGCGCCTGGAGCTGGTCCGCCTCGCCGAGGCCGACGGCAGCGAGGTCGAGGAGCTCGACAACGCCGTCGACGAGTCGAGCGATACGCAGGAGCGGCCGGTACCGCTCGCCGTGCAGCGCAGGGACGCGATCCTCGCCGCGCTGCGCGGCGCGGGCGCCCAGCGGGTGCTGGACCTCGGCTGCGGCCAGGGGCAGCTGGTCCAAGCGCTACTCAAGGACCCGGCGTACACCGAGGTCGTCGGCATGGACGTGTCCGTGCGGGCCCTGAACCTCGCGGCCAAGCGGCTGCGGCTGGAGCGGATGGGCGAGCGGCAGAGCGCGCGGGTCCGGCTGCTCCAGGGCTCGCTCGCCTACACCGACAAGCGGCTGGCCGGCTACGACGCCGCGGTGCTCAGCGAGGTCATCGAGCACCTGGACCCGGAGCGGCTGCCCGCGCTGGAGTACGCGGTGTTCGGCTCCGCGCGTCCCCGCACGGTCCTCGTGACCACGCCGAACGTCGAGTACAACGTCCGCTGGGAGTCCCTGCCCGCCGGGCAGGTCCGGCACGGGGACCACCGGTTCGAGTGGACCCGCGAGGAGTTCCGCGCCTGGGCGGCCGCCGTCGCCGAACGGCACGGGTACGGCGTGGAGTTCGTTCCCGTCGGGGACGACGACCCCGAGGTGGGCCCGCCGACCCAGATGGCCGTCTTCACCCAGACCGACACCGACACCGACATCAGCACCACCGGTACCACCGACACCCCGAAGGAGGGCGAGGCAGCATGACCACCGCAGGCACCGCAGGGGCCGAGTCCACCGAGACCACCGGGACCACCGAGTCCACCGGGACCACGGAGTCCACCGAGGCCACCGGGACCACCGGCCCCCACCCGACCCGCGTCCTCCCCGTCACCGACCTCTCCCTCGTCGTCCTGGTCGGAGCCACCGGATCGGGCAAGTCCACCTTCGCCCGCAAGCACTTCAAGCCGACCGAGGTCCTCTCCTCGGACTACTGCCGCGGGCTCGTCGCCGACGACGAGAACGACCAGAGCGCCAGCAAGGCCGCCTTCGAAGTCCTGCACTACATCGCGGGCAAGCGCCTGGAGGCCGGCCGTCTCACCGTCGTCGACGCGACCAGCGTGCAGGCGGAGGCCCGCAGGCAGCTCGTCGAACTCGCCCGCCGCCACGACGTCCTGCCCATCGCCATCGTCCTCGACCTGCCGGAAGAGGTGTGCGCCGAGCGCAACGCCGCCCGCCCCGACCGGGCCGGGCTGCCGCGCGCGGTCATCCAGCGCCACCGCCGCGACCTGCGGCGCTCGCTGCGCGGACTGGAGCGCGAGGGCTTCCGCAAGGTGCACGTACTGCGTTCCGTCGACGAGGTGGAGTCCGCCGAGGTCGTCCTGGAGAAGCGCTACAACGACCTCACCCACCTCACCGGCCCCTTCGACATCATCGGCGACATCCACGGCTGCTCCTCCGAGCTGGAGACCCTGCTCGCCAAGCTCGGGTACCAGGACGGGGTCCACCCCGAGGGCCGCACCGCCGTCTTCGTCGGCGACCTCGTCGACCGCGGTCCGGACAGTCCCGGCGTGCTGCGCCGCGTCATGGGCATGGTCGGGTCCGGCAGCGCCCTGTGCGTGCCGGGCAACCACGAGAACAAGCTCGGCCGCCACCTCAAGGGCTCCAAGGTCCAGCGGACCCACGGCCTGGCCGAGACCATCGAGCAGCTGGAGGGGGAGCCGGAGGAGTTCGTCCGGGAGGTACGGGAGTTCATCCGCGGGCTCGTCAGCCACTACGTGCTCGACGGCGGCAGGCTGGTGGTCTGCCACGCCGGGCTGCCCGAGAAGTACCACGGCCGCACCTCCGGCCGGGTCCGCTCGCACGCCCTGTACGGGGAGACCACCGGCGAGACCGACGAGTTCGGCCTGCCCGTGCGCTACCCGTGGGCCGAGGACTACCGGGGCAAGGCCGCCGTGGTCTACGGGCACACCCCGGTCCCGAACACGGCCTGGATCAACAACACCATCTGCCTCGACACCGGGGCCGTGTTCGGCGGGAGGATGACCGCCCTGCGCTGGCCCGAGCGCGAACTGGTCGACGTACCGGCCGAGAAGGTCTGGTACGAGCCGGTCAAGCCGCTCGCCGCCGAGGCGCCGGGCGGACACGACGGCCGACCGCTCGACCTCGCCGACGTGCACGGGCGCCGGATCGTGGAGACCCGGCACCTGGGCAACGTCACCGTCCGCGAGGAGAACGCGGCGGCGGCCCTGGAGGTCATGAGCCGCTTCGCCGTGGACCCCCGGCTGGTCCCGTACCTG
Organism: Streptomyces sp. NPDC048270; assembly: GCF_040652335.1. Classification (NCBI taxonomy): domain Bacteria; kingdom Bacillati; phylum Actinomycetota; class Actinomycetes; order Kitasatosporales; family Streptomycetaceae; genus Streptomyces; species Streptomyces sp. NPDC048270. The sequence goes on along the minus strand of NZ_JBEZLV010000001.1, from coordinate 155,422 downwards.
CCGCCGACCATGGCGCCCACGGCCACCTCGCGGGAGGAGGGCTACCTGGAGCACCCGGCCGAGGCCTTCGCGCAGTACCGCAAGGACGGCATCGCCCAGGTGGTGTGCGAGGAGAAGCACATGGGCTCCCGCGCCACCGTCCTGCTCTGCAAGGACGCCGACGCGGCCCGCGAGCGCTTCGGCGTCGACGGCCCGACCGGCTCCGTCCACACCCGCACCGGCCGGCCGTTCTTCAAGGAGCCCGAGGTCACCGAGGAGGTCCTCGCCCGGCTCCGCACGGCCGTCACCGACGCCGGCCTGTGGGAGGAACTGGCCACCGACTGGCTGCTGGTGGACGGCGAACTGCTGCCCTGGTCCCTGAAGTCCGGCGGCCTGCTGCGCAACCAGTACGCCGCCGTGGGCGCCGCCTCGGGGGCCGTCTTCCCGGACGCCATCGCCGCCCTGGAGGCGGCCGCCGCCCGGGGCGTCGACACCGGTGAGCTGCTGGAGCGCCAGCGCGGCCGGGCCGCGGACGCGGCCGCCTTCACCGAGGCGTACCGGCGCTACTGCTGGACCACCGACGGACTGGACGGCGTGCGGTTCGCGCCGTTCCAGCTGCTGGCGGCGGCCGGCCGGTCGCTGGCCGCCGTGCCCCACGACGAGCAGCTGTTCTGGCTGGACCGGCTGGTCGCCGCCGACGAGGCGGCGGGCACCGGGCTGCTGCGCCGCACCGGCCGGATCCTGGTGGACACGGCGGACGAGGACTCCGTACGGGCGGGCACCGACTGGTGGCTGGAGCTGACGGCCGCGGGCGGCGAGGGCATGGTCGTCAAGCCGCTCCAGGCGTACGCCCGGGACGGCAAGGGCCGCCTGGTGCAGCCCGGCGTCAAGGTCCGCGGGCGCGAGTACCTGCGGATCATCTACGGTCCGGAGTACACCCGCCCGGACCACCTGGAGCGGCTGCGCGAGCGCTTCCTCGGCCACAAGCGGTCGCTGGCCCTGCGCGAGTACGCGCTCGGGCTGGAGGCGCTGGACCGGCTGGCGGCGGACGAACCGCTGTGGCGGGTCCACGAGGCCGTCTTCGCGGTGCTCGCCCTGGAGTCGGAGCCGGTCGACCCGCGTCTGTGACGCCGTCCGCCTCGCACGGGCGCGTAAAGCCGAGGCCCCCGTACGGCCGCGAATTAGGTCGTATGGGGGAACTTTCGCGGAGAACGCCGGGAAAACCACCGGCGGGATCGTTCATCCAGGGCAGCGGACTGTCCGCGACCCTGGAAGGACGGAACATCACCTATGAAGATGACCGCGCGCGGAAGCTTTGCGGCGCTCTTGACCTGTATGGCGGCGGCCGGCGCGGCCACCCCGGCCGTGGCCTCGTCGGTCCCGGTCGGAGTCCCGCTGGAGGCCGTGGAGACCACGCTGGGCGTGGACACCCCCCGCGTGGCCACCGGGGTGCCGGTGCCCGTCGTCGGAGCGCCCGAGGCGCCCCGCTTCCACCGGGGGGACATGCTCCCGACCCCGCTGCTCCCCGCGGTGCCGATCGCCACCGAACTCGGCAACACCCTCATCACCTCTCCGGTGCCGAACCTGCTGGGCGAGCCGGAGACGGACGGCGAGGGCTCCCTCGACGCCCCGGCCACCACGCTGCGCGCCCGGACCCCCGGCGCGATCCTCGGCTCCCCGCTGACGATGCCGGACGGCTCCAACTCCGGTCTGCCGAACCTGACCGCGCCCAAGCTGGGAGTGGTCGCCCCGGAACTCGTGGGCGCCCCGCAGGCACTTCTCGGCCTGGGAACCCCTCGCTGAGCGGACGCCGCCTCAAAAGGCCGTCCGGTCTGGGAACGTGTACGGCATGGGATTCCATGTCGACTCCGAGACCGGGCGGCTCCGCCGCGTCATCCTCCACCGGCCCGACCTGGAGCTGAAGCGGCTCACACCGAGCAACAAGGACGCGCTCCTCTTCGACGACGTGCTGTGGGTGCGCCGGGCCCGCCAGGAGCACGACGGCTTCGCGGACGTGCTGCGCGACCGGGGCGTGGCGGTCCACCTCTTCGGCGACCTGCTGTGCGAGGCGCTGGACATCCCGGAGGCCAGACACCTCGTCCTGGACCGGGTGTTCGACGAGAAGGAGTACGGGCCGCTCGCCACCGACCACCTGCGGGCGGTCTTCGACGCGCTGGGCTCGGCGGACCTGGCCGAGGCCCTGGTCGGCGGGATGACCAAGCGGGAGTTCCTGGAGCGGCACGCCGAGCCGGTGTCGGTGCGCTTCCACGCCATGGAACTGGACGACTTCCTGCTGGGGCCGCTGCCCAACCACCTGTTCACCCGGGACACCTCCGCATGGATCTACGACGGGGTGTCCATCAACGCGATGCGCTGGCCGGCGCGGCAGCGCGAGACCGTGCACTTCGAGGCGATCTACCGGCACCACCCGCTCTTCACCTCCTCGGGCGCCTTCCACTACTGGTCGCAGGGGCAGGCCGACTACCCGTCGACGATCGAGGGCGGTGACGTCCTGGTCATCGGGAACGGCGCGGTGCTCATCGGGATGAGCGAGCGGACCACCCCGCAGGCGGTGGAGATGCTGGCGCGGGGCCTGTTCGCGGCCGGGTCGGCGACCAGCATCGTGGCCCTGGACATGCCGAAGCGGCGGGCCTTCATGCACCTGGACACGGTGATGACGATGGTCGACGGAGATACGTTCACTCAGTACGCGGGCCTCGGCATGCTCCGCTCCTACACGATCGAGCCGGGTGCCGAGCCGCAGGAGCTGAAGGTGACCGACCACGCGCCGGAGCACATGCACCGGGCCATCGCCGCCGCCCTCGGCCTGGACTCGATCCGCGTGCTCACCGCGACGCAGGACGTGCACTCGGCGGAGCGCGAGCAGTGGGACGACGGGTGCAACGTCCTGGCCGTCGAGCCGGGGGTGGTGGTCGCCTACGAGCGGAACGTGACCACCAACACGCACCTGCGCAAGGAGGGCATCGAGGTCATCGAGATCCCGGGCAGCGAGCTGGGCCGGGGGCGGGGCGGTCCGCGCTGCATGAGCTGCCCGGTGGAGCGCGACGGCGTCTGACGGGGAGGCGGGGGACGGGTGGGCCAGGCCACCCCCCTGGGGCTGTATATCAATACAGGGGATCGTATAGACTTCCAATATCCCCTGTCACCGTGACGCTGGAGCGACCCCATGGCCACCGACCTCGCCGGCCGCAGTTTTCTCAAGGAGCTCGACTTCACCGCCGCCGAGTTCCGCGGCCTCGTCGAGCTCGCCGCCGAACTCAAGGCCGCCAAGAAGGCCGGCGCCGAGCGGCCGCTGCTCCAGGGCCGCAACATCGCGCTGATCTTCGAGAAGACCTCGACGCGCACCCGCTGCGCCTTCGAGGTCGCCGCCGCCGACCAGGGTGCCCGTACGACCTACCTGGACCCCTCCGGCTCGCAGATGGGCCACAAGGAGTCCGTCAAGGACACCGCGCGGGTGCTGGGCCGCATGTTCGACGGGATCGAGTACCGGGGCGACAGCCAGGACACGGTCGAGGCGCTCGCGGCCCACGCCGGGGTCCCCGTCTTCAACGGCCTCACCGACGACTGGCACCCCACCCAGATGCTGGCCGACGTCCTGACCATGACCGAGCACAGCAGCAAGCCGCTGGAGCGGATCTCCTTCGCCTACCTCGGCGACGCCCGCTTCAACATGGGCAACTCCTACCTCGTCACCGGCGCGCTGCTGGGCATGGACGTACGGATCACCGCGCCGAAGGCCTACTGGCCGGCCGAGTCCGTGGTGGCCGCGGCGCATGAGCTCGCGGCGGCCAGCGGCGCCCGGATCACCCTGACCGAGGAGGTCGCCGAGGGCGTGGCCCAGGCCGACTTCGTCGTCACGGACATCTGGGTGTCCATGGGCGAGCCCGAGGAGGTCTGGGACGAGCGGATCGCGGCGCTGTCCCCGTACGCGGTGACCATGGACGTGCTGCGGGCCACCGGCAATCCGGACGTGAAGTTCATGCACTGCCTGCCGGCCTTCCACGACCTGGGGACCAAGGTGGCGCGGGAGATCCACGAGCGGCACGGGCTGGAATCGCTGGAGGTGACGGACGAGGTGTTCGAGTCCGCGCACTCCGTGGTCTTCGACGAGGCCGAGAACCGGCTGCACACCATCAAGGCCGTGCTCGTCGCGACGCTCGCGAAGCCGGGCGCATAGTCATACGTGCCGCGGCCTGCGCGCCGGCAGGGTGAACCACACCGCCTTGCCGTACGGGGTGGACCGGTGGCCGCAGGCCGAGCTCAGGGTGCGGATCAGCAGCAGCCCGCGGCCGTGCTCCTGCCAGGGGTCGGGGTGGGTGTCGTCCGACGGCGCCGTCAGATCGCCGGGGGGCTGCGGGTCGCCGTCGTGGACCTCCACCTGGCAGCCGCTCTCCAGCAGCTCCACGACCAGCTCGATCGGCATGCCGGGGCGGGTGTGCTCGACGGCGTTGGCGACCAGTTCCGCGGTCAGCAGCTCCGCGGTGTCGCTGTCCGCGGGCGCGTCGACCTCCGCCAGCGCGGTGCGGACGAGGGCGCGGGCGAGGGGGACGGCGGCCGTCGTGTGGGGCAGGGAGATCCGCCAGGCGGAGGCGTCGGGCACGGCATGTCCCTCCGTTCCGTGGGGCGCAGGGGGGCGGCAGGGGGTCGGCAGGAGGCGGGGCAGCGGGAGATCCTGGTTTCAACCATACGAACCCGAAATCCGGACCTGTAGGGCACCCCGTCCGAAAGGCAAGGGACCGCCGTACCGGGGCGCACGGACCTTCGGCACGTGTGGCGGGAGGGGCCCCCACCCACCCGTCGTGCGGACCGTCCCGGAGATCGTGTCGCGTTTCTGTGACGGCAGTCACGACGAAGTGATAACGTCGGTCGTGTGAGCCCCTTCACCGGTTCCACAGAAGCGACCGAACGGTGGCGCCACCTGCGGGTGACCCGGCAGGACGGCGTGGCCACCGTCACCTTCGACCGCCCCGAGAAACTCAACGCCCTGACCTTCGGCGCCTACGCCGACCTGCGCGACCTGCTCGCCGAACTGTCCCGCGAACGGTCCGTACGCGCCCTCGTGCTCGGCGGCGAGGGGCGCGGCTTCTGCTCCGGCGGCGACGTGGACGAGATCATCGGCGCCACCCTCGCCATGGACACCGCCCAGCTCCTCGACTTCAACCGGATGACCGGCCAGGTCGTGCGCGCCCTGCGCGAATGCCCCTTCCCCGTGATCGCCGCCGTGCACGGGGTGGCCGCCGGAGCCGGCGCCGTCCTCGCGCTCGCCGCCGACTTCCGGATCGCCGACCCCAGCGCCCGCTTCGCGTTCCTCTTCACCCGCGTCGGCCTCTCCGGCGGCGACATGGGAGCCGCCTACCTGCTGCCCCGCGTCGTCGGCCTCGGCCACGCCACCCGCCTGCTCATGCTCGGAGAGCCCGTACGGGCCCCCGAGGCCGAGCGGATCGGCCTGCTCAGCGAGCTCACCGAGGAGGGCAAGGCCCACGTACGGGCCGCCGAACTCGCCGCGCACCTCGCCGCCGGGCCCGCCCTCGCCTACGCGCAGACCAAAGCGCTGCTGACCGCCGAGCTCGACATGCCGCTCGCCGCGTCCGTGGAGCTGGACGCCAGCACCCAGGCCCTCCTCATGACCGGCCAGGACTACGCCGAGTTCCACGCGGCCTTCACCGAGAAGCGCCCGCCGGAGTGGAAGGGCAGGTAGCCACATGTCCGCGGACGCCATGCGGGTGGCCGTCGTCGGCGGGGGACCGGGCGGGCTGTACGCCGCCGCGCTCCTGGCCCGCCAGGGCCACTCCGTCGAGGTCTGGGAACGGAACGCGCCCGACGACACCTTCGGCTTCGGCGTGGTCCTCTCCGACGAGACCCTCGGCGGGATCGAACAGGCCGACTCCGCGGTGTACGCGGCCCTGAGCGCGGAGTTCGTGCGCTGGGACGACGTGGACGTCGTGCACCGCGGACGGCTGCTGACCTCCGGCGGCCACGGTTTCGCCGCCCTCGGGCGGCGCCGGCTGCTGGAGATCCTCCACGAGCGCTGCACCGGCCTCGGCGTCGGGCTCCGCTTCCGGACCGGTGCCCCCGACGCCTTCGCCCTGGCCGCCTCCCACGACCTGGTGGTCGCGGCGGACGGCGTGCACAGCGCGACCCGGCAGGCCGGAGCCGGACACTTCGCGCCGACCGTGACCGGCGGGCTGTGCCGCTACGTCTGGCTCGCCGCCGACTTCGCCTTCGACGCCTTCCGGTTCGAGATCGCCGAGACCGAACACGGCGTCATGCAGCTGCACGCCTACCCCTACGCGGCCGATGCCTCCACCGTCATCGTCGAGATGCGCGAGGACGTGTGGCGGGCGGCGGGCTTCGACCTGTGCGACGAGGACGAGTCCGCGGCCCGCTGCGCCAAGATCTTCGGCGAGGCCCTGCGCGGACGGCCGCTGCACGGCAACCGCTCCACCTGGACGCAGTTCCGCACCGTCGTCAACGAGCGCTGGTCCCACGGCAACGTGGTCCTGCTCGGCGACGCCGCCCACACCGCCCACTTCTCCATCGGATCCGGCACCAAGCTGGCCGTGGAGGACGCCCTCGCCCTCGCCGAGGCGGTCCGCGTCGAGCCGGACGTACCGGCCGCGCTCGCCGCCTACGAGACGGCCCGGCGGCCCGCCGTCGCCAGCACCCAGCGGGCCGCGGCCGCCAGCATGCGCTGGTTCGAGGAGATCGCCGGATACACCGGCCAGCCCGCCCGGCAGTTCGCCTTCAACCTGCTCACGCGCAGCCGCCGGGTCACCCACGACAACCTGCGCCTGCGCGACGAACGGTTCACCCGGTCCGTGGAACGGGACTTCGGCTGCCCGGACGGACAGACCCCGCCCATGTTCACCCCCTTCACCCTGCGCGGACTGACCCTGCGCAACCGCGTCGTCGTCTCACCCATGGACATGTACTCCGCCCGGGACGGCATGCCCGGCGACTTCCACCTGGTGCACCTCGGGGCCCGGGCGCTCGGCGGCGCCGGCCTCGTCATGACGGAGATGGTGTGCGTCAGCGCCGAGGGCCGGATCACCCCCGGCTGCACCGGCCTCTACACCCGGGAACAGGCCGCCGCCTGGCAGCGGATCACCGACTTCGTCCACACCTCGGCCCCCGGCACCGCACTCGGCGTCCAGCTCGGCCACTCGGGCCGCAAGGGCTCCACCCGCCTGATGTGGGAGGGCATGGACGACCCCCTTCCGGAGGGCAACTGGCCCCTGGTGGCCGCCTCCGCACTGCCCTACCGGCCGGGCGTCTCCGCGGTCCCGCGCGCCCTGACCCGCGAGGACATGGCCGCAATCCGGGCCGAGTTCGCGGCCGCCGCGGCCCGCGCCGCCGACTGCGGCTTCGACCTGCTGGAACTGCACTGCGCCCACGGATACCTGCTCTCCGGGTTCCTCTCCCCGCTGACCAACCAGCGCACCGACACCTACGGCGGCACCCTGGAGAACCGGCTGCGCTTCCCGCTGGAGGTCTTCGACGCGGTCCGCGCCGCATGGCCCGAGGACCGGCCGATGACGGTCCGCCTCTCGGCCACCGACTGGGCACCCGGAGGAACCTCGCCCGAGGAGGCGGTCCGGATCGCGGCCGCGTTCGCCGCCCGCGGCGCGGACGCCATCGACGTCTCGACCGGCCAGGTCGTCGCGGACGAGACCCCGGAGTACGGGCGCTCGTACCAGACCCCCTACGCCGACCGGATCCGCAACGCGCTGGGAATCCCCGTCATCGCCGTCGGCGCCATCTCCTCCTGGGACGACGTGAACTCCCTGCTGCTGGCCGGGCGCGCGGATCTGTGCGCCGTCGGCCGCCCCCACCTCTACGACCCCCACTGGACCCTGCACGCCGCCGCCGACCAGTCCTACGAGGGCCCGGCCGCGCCCTGGCCGCTGCCCTACCGGGCCGGCAGCCGCACACCGCCGACGGGCCGCGGCTGAGGCACGCGCACCGCCCTCAGGCCGGGACCACCTCGGCGCGGTCCTCGACCGGGGCGTAACCCAGGCGCAGGTAGATGCCGTTGCTCGTCGGGTTGGCCAGGTCCGTGAAGAGCAGCACCTCCGAGGCACCCGCCGCGTACGCCGCTTCGCTCGCCGCGTGCGTGACCCCGGCGGCATAGCCGCGGCCGCGCAGCTGCGGCGGGGTGTAGACCGGGCCGACGCGGCACGCCGAACCGATGGGGCGGGAGAAGGAAGCCAGCGAGACGGGGGCTCCGCCGTGCTCCCACAGCAGGAAGCCGCCGTAGGAGATCCGGTCGCGCAGCGCGGCCTCGGAGGCGGGCGCCGGCTGCCCCAGCTCCTCGTCGAAGGCCGCGATCCACTCCCGCAGGAGCGGCAGGTCCTCGCCGGTGGCCCGCCGGGGCCGCCCGGCGGGCGCGGGGTCCGGGGCGACCAGGGCGCCCAGCCGGTAGAGCCGGGTCTCCTCGGCCACGCGGGTGGGCCGGCCCCAGGCCTGGGCCAGGGTTTCGGCGTCCGGGCGGCGGGCGTTGAAGCCGTGCAGTCCGGCGAGCAGCGGCTCGGCGGCGAGCGCGTCCGCCAGCGCCCGGACGGCCTCCGCGGGCACCGCCCCGAGCTGGAGCGGATAGGGCGGGGTGCACAGCAGCCCGGCGGACACGATCCCGTCCGGGCCGGTCCACCAGCCGAAGACGGGGTCGGCCGGACCGAAGGCATGGGGGCCGCGCCGCTCCAGCGCGTCCGCCACGGTCAGCAGGAGGGTGTTGGACACGGGCTGCGCGGCCACGGCCGGGCCCGCCGCGGCCAGATAGGAGGCGAGGTCTGAGGTGAAGGTCCAAGTCATGGCACATCCTGGCGCGGCCCCGGGCCGCCGCGCACCCGCATTTCGCGCGGGTCTGCCGGGCCGCGGGTCCGGGGCTCAGGCCGCCCGGCCCGGCGGTGCGTGCGGGCCGGATGCCGCCGGCCGGCCGGCTACGGCTGCGCGAACCGCGCGCCCGCGTCCCGCAGCCGGGTGTGGAGCTCGGCGAACACGGCCGCCGCGCGGTCGCCCGGCCAGTCCGCCGGGAGCAGTTCGCGCGGCAAGCCCGGGTCGGCGTACGGCAGGCGGCGCCAGCTGTCCAGGGCGAGCAGATAGCCGCGGTAGGCCTCCTCCGGAGTGGGGCCGGGGCCCGACTGGAGGGCGCGCAGGGCAGGTTCGTGCAGGTCGAGGAACTCCTCGTGCTGCTTGGCCAGGGCCGTCAGGTCCCACCAGCGGGCCACGGCCTCGGCGGTCGGGGCGAAACCGAGGTGGGAGCCCCGGAAGAGCTCCACGTACGGGGTCAGGTGCAGCCGCTCCAGCGTGTGCTCGGTCTCCCCGTACAGCCGGGCCGGGGCGATCCACACCCCCGGCGCCACCGAGCCGAAGCCGAGCCGGGCCAGCCGGGAGCGCAGCAGGTGCCGCTTCTGCCGCTCCTGCTCCGGGACGGAGAACACCGCCACCAGCCACTCGCCGGACCCGCCCGCCCCGTCGGCGGCGCTCCCGTAGATCCGCCGGTCGCCGTCGTCCAGCAGCTGCCGCGCCTCCGCGGAGAGCTCGTACGCCGCCGCACCGTCCGCCGCCCGCGCGGGCAGCAGGAAGCCGCGCCGCTTCAGCCGGGACACCGACGAGCGCACGGACGGGGCGTCCATGCCGGCCGCGCCCAGCAGGCGCACCAGAGCGGACACCGGGACCGGGCCCTCGAAGGCCCGCCCGTAGGCGCCGTAGAACGTGACGATCAAAGACCGCGGACTGTGCTCAACCACGGCTTCACTCTAGATCCCGCAGCCTGAACCGTTGCAGCTTCCCGGTGGCGGTCCGGGGCAGGGCGGGCAGGAAGACGAAGGAGCGCGGGCATTTGTGGGGGGCGAGCTCCGTCCGCATGAAGGTGCGCAGGTCCTCCTCCGTGAGGACCACGCCTTCCCGCGTGACGGTGTACGCCACGACCACCTGCCCGCGTCGCTCGTCCGGGCGGCCCACCACCGCGGCCTCCACCACGTCCGGGTGGCGCAGCAGGGCCTCCTCCACCTCCGGGCCCGCGATGTTGTACCCCGCCGAGATGATCATGTCGTCGGCGCGGGCGACGTAGCGGAAGTAGCCCTCCGGATCGCGTACGTAGGTGTCACCGGTCAGGTTCCAGCCGTCCCGTACGTACTCCCCCTGCCGCGGATCGGCCAAGTAGCGGCAGCCGACCGGGCCGCGCACGGCCAGCAGGCCCGGCTCGTTGTCGGCGACCGGGCGGCCGGAGGGGTCCACCACCCGGGCCTGCCAGCCCGGGACCACCCGGCCCGTGGTGCCGGGCCGGATGTCCCCGTCGGCGGCGGAGATGAAGATGTGCAGCAGCTCCGTGGCCCCGATGCCGTTGATGATCCGCAGGCCGGTGCGCTCGTACCAGGCCCGCCAGGTCGCGGCGGGCAGGTTCTCCCCGGCCGAGACGCAGCGGCGCAGCGCGGAGAGGTCGTACATGCCCACGTCGTACGGGCCCAGCGCGTCCAGCATCGTCCGGTAGGCCGTGGGCGCCGTGAACAGCACCGTCACCCGGTGCTCGGCCAGCGCGGGCAGCAGGTGGCGCGGCGCCGCCTCCTCCAGCAGCAGCGCGGACGCCCCGGCCCGCAGCGGGAAGACGACCAGCCCGCCCAGACCGAAGGTGAACCCGAGGGGCGGGCTGCCCGCGAACACGTCGTCGGGGCGGGGGCGCAGCACGGTGCGGGAGAAGGTGTCGGCGATGGACAGCAGGTCCCGGTGGAAATGCATGCACCCTTTGGGCCGTCCGGTGGTCCCGGAGGTGAAGGCGATCAGGGCCACGTCGTCGGAGGAGGTGGCGACGGCGGGGAACGGCCGGTCCGCGTGCCCCTCGGCGAGGTGCAGCAGGTCGTCCGGGGACTCGCCCCCGTACGCGGTGATCCGCAGCCCCGGCACCTCGGCCTTGACCAGGTCGTCCAGGACGCCCACGTGGCACAGGGCGTGCCGCACCCGGGCCATCGCGCACACCGTGGCGAGCTCCTGGGCGCGCTGCTGCGGCAGCACGGTGACCGCCACCGCGCCCGCCTTGACCACCGCGAGCCAGCAGGCGGCGAGCCAGGGGCCGGTGGGCCCGCGCAGCAGCACCCGGTTTCCGGGGACGACGCCGAGGTCGGCGGTGAGCACGTGGGCGAGGCGGTCCACCCGCTCGCGCAGCCCGCCGTACGTCCACACCTCGCCCGAGGCGCTGCGGAAGGCCGGCCGGGCGGCCCCCGCGGGACCGAACCGGGCGATGGTGGCGTCGAGCAGCTCGGCCGCGCAGTTCAGGCGGTCCGGATAGGCCAGTTCGGGCAGTTCGAAGAGGAGCTCCGGCCAGGTGTCCGGGGGTGGCAGGTGATCGCGCGCAAAGGTGTCGGCGTGAGCGGAAGGCTTGAGATCCAAGGCGGGTTCGCCCCCTTGCGAAGGTCCCGGATGGGGTGGAGCCGGCCGTGCGGTCTCCCCCGGCTGCCGCTGGGAGGTACCCCCGAAGCAGCGTATCGTGATGGTGACGGCAGTCAACAGGACGCGATAGAAGCGGGGATGTTCGGATGAACGGATTCGCGCTCGGGGCGGACCAGGAGGCGTGGTGCGGGCAGTTGCGCGCACAGGCGGCCGACCGGCTGCGGCCGCTGGCCGAGAAGGGGGAGCCGGGCCGGGTCAACCGCCCGCTGCTCGCGATGCTGGGAGAGCTGGGCCTGCTGGAGCGGGTGTTCGCCTCGGGCGCGCTGGAACTGTGCCTGCTGCGGGAGTCGCTCGCCTACGGTTGCACGGAGGCCGAGACGGCGCTCGCCCTCCAGGGCCTGGGCGCGTACCCGGTGCTGCGCTCGGGCAGCGCGGCACAGCGGGAGCGCTGGCTGCCCGAGGTGCGCGCCGGGCGGGCGGTGGCGGCCTTCGCGCTGAGCGAGCCGGGGGCCGGCTCGGACGCGGCGGCCCTGGAGCTGGCCGCGGTCCCCGACACCGGCCCGGGGGCCGGCTCCGGTTCCGGTTCCGGTTCCGGTTCAGGCGGGGGCTGGCGGCTCAGCGGGGAGAAGTGCTGGATCTCCAACGCCCCGGAGGCGGACTTCTACACGGTGTTCGCCCGGACGGGTGAGGGCCCGGGGGCCAAGGGGGTGTCGGCCTTCCTGGTCCCGGCGGACCGCCCCGGGCTCACCGGCGAGCCCCTCGACATGCTGTCGCCGCACCCCATCGGCTCGCTGGCCTTCGACGGCGTCCCCGTCGGCCGGGAGGACCTGCTCGGTGAGCCGGGCCAGGGCTTCCGCGTCGCGATGGACACGCTGAACCTGTTCCGGCCGAGCGTCGGGGCGTTCGCGGTCGGCATGGCGCGGGCCGCGCTCGACGCGACGCTCGCGTACACGGCGGACCGGGCAGCGTTCGGCGGCCGGCTGAGCGACCTGCAGGCGGTGGCCCACCGGGTGGCCGAGATGGCCACCCGCACGGAGGCCGCCCGGCTGCTCGTGTACGCGGCGGCCGGCGCCTACGACGGGGGCTCGCCGGACGTTCCGCGGCGTGCGGCCATGGCGAAGCTCCTGGCCACGGAGACCGCCCAGTACGTGGTGGACCACGCGGTCCAGCTGCACGGAGCGGTCGCCCTGCGGCGGGGGCACCTGCTGGAGCACCTCTACCGGGAGGTGCGGGCGCCGAGGATCTACGAGGGGGCCAGCGAGGTGCAGCGCACGATCATCGCGAAGGAGCTCTACCGGGGGGCGGCGGTCGCGCGATGAGCCTCGAGCGGATCAACCCGCCGGAGCTGTCGCCGGCGACGGGCTTCTCGCACGCCGTGGCGGCGACCGGGTCGCGGCTGGTGTTCCTGGCCGGCCAGACGGCGCTGGACGGGGCGGGCAAGGTGGTGGGGGAGAGCCTGCCCGAGCAGTTCGAGCGGGCCCTGTCGAACCTGCTGGCCGCCCTCGCGAAGGCCGGCGGGGCCCCCGCGGACCTGGCCCGGGTCACCGTCTACGCGGTGGACGTGGCGGCGTACCGGGACTGTGCGGGGGAACTCGGCCGGATCTGGCAGAGGTTGGCGGGCCGGGACTATCCGGCGATGGCCGTCATCGGCGTGGTCCGCCTCTGGGACGAGCAGGCCCTCCTCGAACTCGACGGCGTCGCGGTCCTGCCGTAGCCGCGGGGGCCGAGGCCCAGGCCCCCGGCCTCGCGCCGGCCGGGGGCCTGGCTGCCGGGGGCCCTCCCCCCGGGATGGTCAGGAGCGGCCGGTGACGTGGCCGCCGTCCACGCGCAGGGCGTGTCCGGTGATGAACTCCGCACCCGCCAGGTACAGCACGGCGTCCGAGATCTCCGACACCTCGCCGACCCGGTTCAACAGGGCGACCCCGCCGTAGGAGTCCACGTCCGCGCCGCCGTGCAGCGATGTGCGGACGATGCCCGGCGCCACGAGGTTCACGCGGATGCCGTCGGCCGCCAGCTCGGCGGACAGGCTCGTCGTCAGGGCGTGCACACCGGCCTTGCTCACCACCGGCGCGGACGCCGGGAAGCCCGCCAGCGCGTGGTCCACCAGCACGGTGCCGATGTTGACGATGCTGCCGCCCCGGCCCTGCGCGCGCAGCGCCCGTACGAACGCCTGCGTGGTGAGGTAGGTGCCCTTCAGATTGCCGGTCAGAAAGCCGTCGAGCTCGTCCTCGGTGACCTCGGTGAAGGGCCTGGAGGCGAACGTGCCGGCGTTGTTGACCAGGACGTCGATGCGGCCGAACCGGTCCAGGGCGGTACGGACGAGCGCGTCGCCCGTCGCCGCCGCGGCGATGCTGCCCGCCGCCCAGGCGGTGCGGCCGGGCCGGCCGAGGGCCGCCGCGGCCTCCTCCAGGCGGTCGGGATCGCGGCCGTTCAGGACCACGTTGGCACCGCTCTCCAGGAAGGCGCGGGCGATGTCCAGTCCGATACCGCTGGAGGAGCCGGTGATCAGAGCGGTGGTCCTGCCGGAGCCGGACCCGGAGTCGGTGCCGGATCCGGTGCGGGCGCTGGTGCCGGTCGTGGTGTCGGTCATGGTGCGTGCCTTTCGCGGCGACGGGTCCGTTCGGTGACACCAGAAACCTATGGACCTCCAACTCATCACACCACGACGTAGATTGGAGCGTGCGATAATCCCAGGTTATGGATGTGGACCTGCGTGACCTGGAGCTCCTCGACGCCACCGCCGAGGCCGGCTCCCTGACGGCCGCCGCCGAGCGGCTCTACGTCAGCCAGCCGGCCCTCAGCCAGCGGCTCACCCGGCTCGAGGCGCGCCTCGGCATGCGGCTCTTCGACCGCAAGGGCCGCCGCCTGGTGCCCAACGCGGCGGGCCGCCGGATGCTGGTCACCGCCCGCCGGATCCTCGGCGAACTGGAGTCGGCCTCCCGCGACCTGCGGGACATCCGCGACGGGCGCGACCGCCGGGTCCGCTTCACCGCGCAGTGCAGCACCACCCTCCCGTGGCTGCCACCGGTCCTGCGCGCCTTCCGCGAACGCGAGCCGGACACCGAGGTGCGCATCGAGACCGTCGCGGACGACGCCCCGATCCCGGCGCTGCTCGCCGACCAGGTCGACGTCGCGCTGGTCACCAAGCCGGACCTGCAGATGGACCGGGTGTCCCTGACCAAGCTGTTCGACGACGAGATGATGGCCGTGGTGCCGGCCGGACACCCGTGGGCCTCCCGCGCCCACCTGACCGCCCGTGACTTCGACGGCGCCGACCTGGTCCTCTACGACGGCTACGACCAGAGCCGCATCCCCTCGATGCCCCTGCCGATCCCCGCCGGGGCCCGCCCCGCCAGGATCACCACCATGCCGGTGGTGACCGACCTGGTGATCGAGATGGTCGCCGGCGGCCAGGGGGTGACGGTGCTCCCCAACTGGGTGGCCGCCCCGTACGCCTCCTCGCACGGCCTCGCTCTGGTCCGCATCGGCGAGGAGCCGCTGACCCGCACGTGGTTCTGCGCCACCCGCACCGGCCCGCGGCCGCCCCACCTCGACGCTTTCGTCGAGGAGCTCACCCGCCGCCTCACGGCCCCGACGCCGGCCTGATCGGCACCAGGGCCCCTCAGCCCTCCAGCAGCCGGCCCATCCACTCCTCGATCCCGGCCACCGTGCGCGGCAGGGCCCCCGACATCAGGCGCGCCCCGTCCGCCGTGACGACCAGGTCGTCCTCGATGCGCACGCCGATGCCGCGCAGCTCCGGCGGCAGGGTCTCGTCGTCCGGCTGGAGGTACAGGCCCGGTTCCACCGTGAGGACCTGGCCCTCCTCCAGGACCCCTCCCAGGTAGGTCTCCGCCCGGGCCTTCGCGCAGTCGTGGACGTCCAGGCCCAGCATGTGCCCGCTGCTGCACAGCGTGTACCGCCGGTGCAGGTCGCCGCGCGCGTCCTTCAGGACGCCCCACTCCGCCAGGCCCTCCGCGATCACCCGCATCCCGGCCCGGTGGAAGTCCCCGAAGCTCGCCCCGGGGCGCAGGGCGGCCATGCCCGCCTCCTGGGCGGCCAGGACCAGTTCGTACACCTGCCGCTGGACCGAGGTGAAGCGGCCCGACAGCGGGAGGGTGCGGGTGATGTCCGCCGTGTACAGGGTGTCCGTCTCCACGCCCGCGTCCAGCAGCAGCAGTTCTTCGCCGTTCAGCCGGCCGTCGTTGCGGATCCAGTGCAGCGTGCACGCGTGCGCGCCCGCCGCCGCGATCGTCTCGTACCCGGTGCCGTTGCCCTCCGCCCGGGCGCGCAGGTTGAACACCCCCTCGATCCACCGCTCCCCGCGCGGGTGGGCCAGGGCGCGCGGCAGCGCCCGTACGACGTCTTCGAAACCCGCCGCGGTGTGGTCGACCGCCAGCTGGAGCTGTTCGACCTCCCAGGCGTCCTTCACCAGGCGCAGTTCCGAGAGGGCGGCGGCCAGTTCGGGGTCGGTGGACGCGTCGCGGCCGGCCGGGGGGCCCAGCAGGTCCAGGTGCGCGCAGCGGATGCCGGTGAGGCGCTCGGCCTCCGCCAGGTCCGGGCGGCGGCCCACCCAGAACTCCCCGTAGCGGCGGTCGCGGAAGAACTCCTCGTTCCCGTCCGTCCGCGGCGAGCGCGGCCGCAGGTGGAGCACGGCCTCGTGGGCGTGCGGTCCGGCGGGTTCCAGCACCAGGACGTGGCCCGCCTGGTCCTCGCCCGTCAGCCCCGTGAGCCAGGCGTACGCGCTGTGCGGGCGGAAGCGGTGGTCGCAGTCGTTGGAGCGGACCTTCAGCCCGCCCGCCGGAATGACCAGCCGCTCGCCCGGGAAGCGGGCGGAGAGCCGCGCCCGACGGGCCGGGGTGAGGGCGTGGCCGGGGACGCGGTCGGCGCCGGGCAGCGGGGAGGGCGCCCAGCCCTCCGCCATGAAACGGGACAACTCCGGAGATACCGGCAGGTCGTGGCTGCCCGTGTGGAGGCGGGGCGGAGTGTCGGTCACGGGGGCTCCCTCAAGAAGGTGCGAACTGGTGGGCGCACAGGTCTTGTCAGTGCAATTTCACATTACTATGTTACAGCTCACACCGCGGCACGTTAATCCCCGTCAAACGCCGTGTGACGCAGGGCCGTTCACCGCACCACCCCCCACCCCAGCCTCTCCCACCAGGAGTTCTCGGTGTCCAAGCACAGAGCTGTGCGCTCGTCCCTCCTCGCCTCCGCCGTCGCCGTGACGCTCCTCGCCTCCGCCGGGCAGGCGATCACGCAGGCCGCCGAGGCCCCCGCCCCGGCCGCCTTCGCCGGCGCCCAGGCCGCCCCGGCGCCCGCGGCGAACCCCTTCGACGAGGTCGACCACCTCGCGAACGCGACCGAGGCGGCCCCCGCCCCCGCCCCGGCCCCCGGCGGGCAGGCCATCACCGGCCAGGTCCCCGGCGCGGCCACACCCGCCGCCGCACCCGCCGAGCGCACCGAGAAGAGCCGCAAGGCCGCGGCCCAGGCCCCCACCGCGCGCAGCGTCGCGGCGGGCGTGCCCTGCACCCTCGACGGGATCACCGGCCTCGGCCCGGAGCAGTTCGCCGACTTCCTCGCCGACCCGGCCGTCCTCGCCGACGGCTGTCTGCGCGGCCTCATCTGGACCTGGGACGCCCGGCTGACCCCGGTGATGTCCGATGCGCACGTCCAGGCCGTCTCGCGCCGGATATCCCGCCTGGCCGCCGCCCACGACGGCCGCAACTCCTCCCACCTGGAGGAGATGTTCACCTACCTGCACGCCGTCGCCTACCACGACTACTCCCGCTCCGAGATCGACGTCACCGACGCGCCGACCGTAGGCGCCATGCGCCAGGCCATCGCCGACTTCGGCAACGCCGCCCGCACCTTCGACGTGACCGCCTCCAACGCCCGCACCCTGCGCGAGGCCCTGTACGCGGGCAGCGCGCCGGGCTTGCGCCAGCACCAGCTCGGCCTGATCACCAAGGTGCTGGCCACCATGGACCCGGCCCACCCCGCCACCCACCTCGACGCCGGCTGGGCGGGCGCCGCCCTCGCCGCCCTCTCCGTCAACTACCTCGGCGTCTACCCGGGCAACCAGGACGCCGCCTTCCACGCCGCCGTGGCGGCGGACCCCGCCTACCGCGCCGCCTTCAAGGCCTTCGCCGGCTACACCCACCTCAAGGGCACGGGCAACGCCTGGGTGGCGCGCGACGCCCTCAGCGAGTACGCCCGGTTCGGCCAGGTCGAGGGGCTGCGGGGCCAGGTCGTCGCCGACCTCGGCGCGATGCTGGAGCCGGTGAAGGCCTCGCTCGGCACCGAGCCGTGGGCCAAGGTCGTGTCCTGGCTCAACTTCTACGAGGCGTGCAAGCAGTACGGGGTGTGCAAGGAGGACATCGAGAAGCAGATCTTCCCCCACACCTTCGTCTACGACAACGGCGCCATCAAGGTCCGCACCGGCCTCGACCGGGCCACCGTCGACCAGCTCTACTACGCGAGCAAGCAGGTCAAGACGCAGTTCCACCGCGTGCTGGGCACCGACCAGCCGCTGGCCGGCGACCCCAACACCACGCTGAACATCGTGCTGTACGGCTCCCGCGCCGACTACGAGAACTACCACCCGATCCTGACGGGCTACGACACGAACAACGGCGGCATCTACATCGAGAACGGCGCCACCTTCTACACCTACCAGCGCCGCGTCCCGCAGGACTCCTCCCTCACCCTCGAGGAGCTCTTCCGCCACGAGTACACCCACTACCTCAACGGCCGCTTCGCCGTCCCCGGCTTCTTCGGCGAAGGCCCCTGGTACGAGGGCGACCGGACGACCGCCATGGACGAGGGCACGGCCGAGTTCTTCGACGGCGCCACCCGCGACAACGGCATCGCCGTCCGCAAGTCCCTGGTCAAGAGCATCATCGGCGACACCGCGAACGGCGGTCCGCGGATGACCGTCGAGCAGCTGCTGAACGCCACCTACGAGGGCGACGGCTTCCGCTTCTACAGCTACGCGGGCACCTTCTTCGAGTTCCTGTGGACCGAGAAGCCCTCGCTGCTGCGCGAGATGTACACCCACCTGCGGGCCAACGACGTGGCGGCGTACGACGAGTGGCGCCACCGGCTGGGCGCCGACACCTACCTCCAGCGCGACTACGACCGCTTCCTGAACGCGCAGATCGCCAAGGTGGACCAGCTGTTCGTGCCGAACACCACCTTCACCCCCAACGACCAGCTGCGCGACGCGGCGCTGGCCTCGGTGAAGTCCTCCTTCGCCACGGCCACGTACAACACCCCGGACTGCGTGGAGAACGGCGACCCCGGCAAGCGCCGCTTCACCTGCACCGGGCGGATCACCGCGAACCTGAAGAACTGGCGCAGCGACGACCAGAACTTCAAGGACATGTCCGAGACGGTCGACTACTTCATCCTCGACCGGGCCGGAGCGGCCTCCAACAACCTGGCCGACATGAACTGCTCCTTCGGCCCGGTGGAGATCTGGTCGAACAAGGTGGCGGGAAGCGCGAGTTACAGCTGCGAGGGCCCGCTCCGCAGCTGATCCGTACCGGGCCGGCCCCCCTCGCGGGGCCGGTCTGGGCAGCCGATAAAGAATGTGACATATTACTGCCGTGCTCAAGAGACATTCCCTGGACGCCGTCATCATCGGCGCCGGCGTCGTCGGAGCGGCGTGCGCGTACTACGCGGCCCGCGCCGGACTCTCCGTCGCCGTGGTCGACCGCGGCCCGGTCGCGGGCGGCACGACCGGCGCCGGCGAAGGCAACCTGCTCGTCTCCGACAAGGAGGCGGGCCCGGAGCTCGACCTGGCCCTGCTGTCCGCCGGACTCTGGCGCGAGCTCGCGGCCGTCCTCCCCCGGGAGATCGAGTACGAGGCCAAGGGCGGGCTCGTCGTCGCCCCGGACCAGGCTTCGCTCGAAGCCCTGCGGACCTTCGCGCAATCCCAGCGCAAGGCCGGGGTCGAGTCGGCGGAGGCGGACCCCGACGACCTGCGCGACCTGGAACCCCATCTGGCACCCGGCCTGGCGGGCGGCTTCCTCTACCCGCAGGACGCCCAGGTGCAGCCCGCCCAGGCCGCGGCCCGGCTGCTGGCCGCGTCCGGCGCCGAGGTCCACCTCGGGGAGGAGGTCACGGGCTTCGTGCGCTCCGGGGAGACCGTGCGCGGGGTCCGCACCGCGCGCCGCGAACTCCTGGCCCCCGCCGTGGTGAACGCGGCGGGCACCTGGGCCGGAGCGGTCGCGGAGCTCGCGGGCGTGCACCTGCCGGTCCTGCCGCGCCGCGGCTTCGTCCTGGTGACCGAGCCGCTGCCGAGGGTGGTGCGGCACAAGGTCTACGCCGCCGACTACATCGCGGACGTCGCCAGCGGCTCCGCCGCCCTGCAGTCCTCGGCCGTCGTCGAGGGCACGCCGGCGGGGCCCGTCCTGATCGGCGCCACCCGCGAACGGGTCGGCTTCGACCGCGGCCTGTCCACCGAGGCGCTGCGCCGCCTCGCCACCCAGGCGGCGGCCCTCTTCCCCGTCCTTGCGGACGTGCAGGTCCTGCGCACCTACCACGGCTTCCGCCCGTACCTGCCCGACCACCTCCCGGCGATCGGGCGGGACCCGCGCCGGCCCGGCCTGTTGCACGCCTGCGGCCACGAGGGAGCCGGCATCGGCCTGGCCCCGGCCACCGGGCTGCTCATCGCGGCGGCCCTGACGGCAACCGAACCCGCGCTCCCGCCGTCCCCGTTCCGCCCGGAGCGCTTCGCATGACCCCCCGGCGACCCAACCCCCGTGGCTCCGCCCCGGCCCCCGCGCCTCAAACGCCGGCGGGGCTGGTTTGTGCCCGGTGGGGTCGGGTGGTGCCTGGTTGGGCCCGAGGCCGTCCGGTGCGCTGGATGGCGCCGGGCGGGGCTCAAAGCCTCGGGGGTCCGCCCCGGCCCCCGCGCCTCAAACGCCGGCGGGGCTGGTTTGTGCCCGGTGGGGTCGGATGGTGCCTGGTGGAGTCGGATGGTGCGCGGTTGGGCCGGAGGCCGTCCGGTGCGCTGGATGGCGCCGGGCGGGGCTCAGAGCCTCGGGGCTCCGCCCCGGACCCCGCGCCTCAAACGCCGGCGAGGCTGGATTTGCCCGGTGGGGTGGATGGCGTTCGGCGGCGCCGGAGGGTGCCCGGTGGGGTCGGATGGTGCCTGGTTGGGCCGGAGGCCGTCCGGTGCGCTGGATGGCGTCCGGCGGGGCTGGAGGGTGCCCGGTGGGGCTAGGTGGCGCCCCGCCGGGGGCGGGGACGGGGTGGGGTGTTGTCCGGGACGTAGAACGTGATTTGTTGGCGCGGCAGCAGCCCGCGCCGACGCAGCCCCGCCCAGGGCGCCATAAATCATGAGTCCCGGACGACACCCCACCCCGGCCCCGACCCCGGCCCCGGCGAAGCCCCCGCCCAGGGGCCCTACCCCAGCCAGACACTCTGCCCAGCCCCCGTCCCAGGGCCCCGCATCGGCCAGGCGCCCTGCCGAGCCCCCGGCCAGGGACACCGCCCCCGGCCAGGGATCCCGCCCCAGCCAGACCCCGCCGAGCCCCTGGCCAGGGACACGGCAGCCGGACCCGGATCCGCCGTGTCCCCGGCCAGGGACACGGCAGCCGGACCCGGATCCGCCGAGCCCCCGGCCAGGGACACGGCAGCCGAACCCGGATCCGCCGAGCCCCCGGCAGGGACACCGCACACCACCCCGAGGAGGACCCCCTGATGCGCACCCCCCGCTCCCTGGTCGGCGGAGCCCCTTCGGCCGCGTACACCATCGCCTTCGACGGCCGTGAGCTCCCCGCGCAGGCGGGCCAGTCCATCGCCGCCGTGCTCTGGTCGGCCGGCATCCTCGCCTGGCGCACCACCCGCGAGGGCGGCGCCCCGCGCGGCGCCTTCTGCGGGATCGGCAGCTGCTACGACTGCCTCGTCACGGTCAACGGCCGCCCGAACCAGCGCGCCTGCCTGGTCCCCGCCCGCGAGGGCGACTCCGTCACCACCCAGGAAGGAACCGGTCATGCCGAACTCGCCGTCTGAGCCCGCCGGGCCCGCGCCGGCGGACCTCGCGATCGTCGGCGCCGGCCCCGCCGGCCTGGCCGCCGCCGTCACGGCCGCCGGCCTCGGCCTGCGCGTCGTCGTCCTCGACGCGGGGGAGCGGCCGGGCGGGCAGTTCTACCGCCACCCCGCCCCCGGCCTCGGCGCAGCCCGCCCGGAGGCCCTGCACCACGCCTGGCCCGAGTTCGCCACCCGCGAAGCCGCCCTGCGCGCCCACGAGTCGGCGGGCAGAATCACGTACCTCCCGCTCCACCACGTGTGGACGGTGGTCCCGGGCCCAGACGCGGGGCCGGCCACACCCGCGGCCCCGGTCACGCCCGCGGCGCCGGCCACACCCGCGGCCCCGGTCACGCCCGCAGCCCCGGCCACACCCGCGGCGCCGGCCCGACCCGCGGCGCCGGCCACGCCCGCAGAGGCAGCCCCACCCGCGGCCCCGGCCACACCCGCGGCCCCCCAGATAGACGCACCCCCGCCCCCCGCCCCCACCCCCCGCACCTGGACCCTGCACGCCATCCGCGAAGCCGAGGCGGCGGTAGCCGTTCGGGCCGGGGCCGTGCTGCTCGCCACCGGGGCCTACGAGCGCCAACTGCCGTTCCCCGGCTGGACCCTGCCCGGGGTCGTCGGGGCCGGCGGGGCGCAGGCCATGCTCAAGGGCGGGCTCGTCCTGCCCGGCAGGCGCGTGGTGGTCGCCGGGAGCGGCCCGCTGCTGCTCGCGGTGGCCGGGTCGCTCGCCGCCGCCGGAGCCGCCGTGCCCGCGGTCGTCGAGGCCGCGGCGTACACCGCGTACGCCGCCCGGACCCCCGTGCTGCTGCGCAACCCCGGCAAGCTCGCCGAGGCCGCGGCCTACGGCGCGGCCCTGGCCCGGCACCGCGTCCGCCTCCTCACCCGGCACGCCGTCACCGCGGCGCACGGCACCGGCCGCGTCGAGGCCGTCACCGTCGCCCGGCTCGACCGCGACTGGCGCCCGCTGCCCGGCACCGCCCGCCGGATCCCCTGCGACGCCCTCGCCGTGGGCCACGGCCTGGTGCCCCAGCTGGAACTCGCCACCGGCCTGGGCTGCGCCACCCGCCACAGCCCCGACGGCACGGTGGCCCTGGACCTGGACGCCGAGCAGCGGACCTCCGTCCCCGGCATCTGGTCGGCGGGGGAGACCGGCGGCATCGGCGGCGCCCAACTGGCCCTGGTGGAAGGCGAACTGGCGGCCCGCTCCATCGCGGCCGCCCTGCGCGGCACCGGGGGCGCGGCGCCCGGAGGCAACTCCGCCCGGCGCGGCGGCCGGGTACCCGGCCTCGCCCGCACCCGCGCCCGGCTGCGCGCCTTCGCCGGCGCGATGGCCGCCGCCCACCGTCCGGGCCCCGGCTGGACCGGCTGGCTCCGGGACGACGCGGTCGTCTGCCGCTGCGAGGAGGTGACGGCCGGCACGATCCGCGAGGCCGCCGGCGAACTGGGCGCGCGGGACGCCCGTACGGTCAAACTCCTCACCCGCGCGGGCATGGGCTGGTGCCAGGGCCGGATGTGCGGCCCGGCCGTGGCCGCCCTCGCCGGCGGGGACCCGGCGCCCGACCGGCGGCCGCTGTCCTGCCCGGTCCCGCTGCGCCGGCTCGCCGAACTTCCCCCGGACGCACCCTGATCGGACCGCTCCCGGCCCTTGTGGCCGACTCGCACCCGCTAGTAAAATGTCACACACCACACTAGGGAGTCATCTCATGACCGACGCGACCACCCCCGCGACCCGCACGACCTCCGGCCCCGACATCCGCACCCGCCCCTGGCACGGCATCATGGTCGCCACCACCCTCCCGCTGCGCGAGGACCTCAGTGTCGACTACGACGCCTACGCCGAACACGTGGCCTGGCTGATCGCCGGCGGCTGCGACGGGGTGGTCCCCAACGGCTCCCTCGGCGAGTACCAGACCCTCACCGACGAAGAGCGGGCCCGGGTCGTGCGCACCGCCGTGGAGGCCGCGGGCGACGGCGCCCGCGTCATGCCCGGCGTGGCCGCCTACGGCAGCGCCGAAGCCCGCCGCTGGGCCGAGCAGGCCGCCGAGGCCGGAGCCGGATCCGTACTCCTGCTGCCCCCCAACGCCTTCCGGGCCGACGAGCAGGCCGTACGCGCCCACTACGCCGAGGCCGCCCGCGCCGGGCTGCCCGTCGTCGCGTACAACAACCCCTACGACACCAAGGTGGACCTGGTCCCCGCCCTGCTGGCCCGGCTGCACGCCGACGGATCCATCGTCGCCGTCAAGGAGTTCAGCGGGGACGTGCGCCGCGCCTACGAGATCGCCGAGCTCGCCCCCGGCCTCGACCTGCTCATCGGCGCCGACGACGTCCTCCTCGAACTCGCCCTCGCCGGCGCCGTCGGCTGGATCGCCGGCTACCCCAACGCCCTCCCGCGCTCCTGCGCCACCCTCTACCGGGCCGCCGTGGCCGGCGACCTCGACACCGCCCTGCCGCTCTACAAGTCCCTGCACTCCCTGCTGCGCTGGGACTCCAAGACCGAGTTCGTCCAGGCCATCAAGCTCTCCATGGACCTGGCGGGCCGCCGTGGCGGAGCCACCCGCCCGCCGCGCTTCCCGCTCACCGGCGACACCGAGGCCGCCGTCCGCGCCGCCACCGAGAAGGCCCTGGCCGAGGGCCTCAACTAGCCAGATCCGGAGACCCCATGCGCACGCGACACGTCTACCACGCGGTGGACTCGCACACCGAGGGCATGCCGACCCGCGTCATCACCGGCGGAGTCGGGGTGATCCCCGGCGCCACCATGGCCGAGAAGCGGCTCCACTTCATCGAGCACCTGGACCACATCCGCACCCTGCTCATGTACGAGCCGCGCGGGCACGCCGCGATGAGCGGCGCCATCCTCCAGCCCGCCACCCGCCCCGACGCCGACTTCGGCGTGCTCTACATCGAGGTGTCGGGCCTGCTGCCCATGTGCGGGCACGGCACCATCGGGGTCGCCACCGTCCTGGTCGAGACCGGAATGGTGCCCGTCGTCGAACCGGTCACCACCGTCCGGCTCGACACCCCGGCCGGGCTGGTGGGCGTCGACGTCCGCGTCGAGGACGGCGCCGCCACCGCCGCCACCCTCACCAACGTCCCGTCCTTCTGCGTCGGCCTCGACCTGAAGGCCGAGGTCCCCGGCTTCGGCACGGTCACCTACGACCTCGCCTACGGCGGCAACTTCTACGCCCTCGTCGAACTCGACGACCTCGGCCTGCCCTTCGACCGCGCCCGCAAGGACGACCTGATCGCGGCCGGCCTCGCGGTCATGGACGCGGTCAACGCGAGCGCGGACCGCCCCGTCCACCCCGAGGACCCCTCCATCGCCGGTGTCAAACACGTCTACCTCGCCGCCCCCGGCTCCGACGCCCGCCGCTCCCGGCACGCCATGGCCATCCACCCCGGCTGGTTCGACCGCTCGCCGTGCGGTACGGGCACCAGCGCGCGCATGGCCCAGCTGCACGCCCGAGGCCTCCTCGAGCTCGGCGCGGACTTCGTCAACGAGTCGTTCATCGGCAGCGAGTTCACCGGCCGGCTGGTCGGCCAGACCACCGTCGGCGGGCGCCCCGCCGTGGTCCCCACCGTCACCGGCCGGGCGTGGATCACGGGCACCGCCCAGTACTTCCTCGACCCGGCCGACCCCTTCCCCGGAGGCTTCCTCCTGTGACCACCGTCCGCACCACGGACTACCACACCGCCGGCGAGCCCTTCCGGATCGTCGACGCCGCCACCTCGGGCATCCCGCCCGTCCCCGGCGACACCGTCGCCGAGCGCTGCGCCACCGCCATCGGACCGGGAGGCTCCGCGACCGCCCCGCGCCGCGGCGCCCTGGACGAGGTACGGCGGATGCTCGTACAGGAACCGCGCGGCCACGCCGGGATGTACGGCGGCTTCGTCGTCCCGCCCGACGACGACGGAGCCCACTTCGGGGTGCTGTTCTGGCACAAGGACGGCTTCTCCACCGCCTGCGGCCACGGCACCATGGCCCTCGGCGTCTGGGCCGTGGAGACCGGCCGGGTCGCCGCCCCGGACGACGGAGACGCCCAGGTGCGCGTCGACGTGCCGTCCGGGCGGGTCACCGCCACCGTGCACCGCGACGGCGGCCGCACCACCGGCGTCACCTTCCGCAACGTCCCGGCGCGGGTGAGCGCCCGCAAGGTGCCGGTCGCGACCACCCTCGGCATGGCGGAGGTGGACATCGCGCACGCCGGGGCCTGCTACGCCTCGGTCGCCGCCCGCGACCTCGGCCTCGACGTCTCCCGGGCCGCGCTGCCCGCCCTGGTGCGCGCCGGGCAGGAGATCCGGGCCGCGCTGGCCACCCACCCCGCCACCTGGCATCCCGACGGCCCGCTGCTGTCCGGGGTCTACGGGGTGATCCTCCACGAGGAGCTCCCCGACACGCCGTTCGGGCCGCATCAGCGCAACGTCACCGTCTTCGCCGACGGGCAGACCGACCGCTCGCCCTGCGGCTCCGGCACCTCGGCGCGGCTCGCGCTGCTCGCCGAGGACGGGCGGCTCGGACCCGGCGAGGACCTGCTGCACGAGTCGGTGACGGGCACGGTGTTCACCGGACGGATGCTCCCCGGCGGGGTCACCGAGGTCACCGGCACCGCCTACCGCACCGGCGAGCACGCCTTCACGGTGGACCCGTACGACCCCCTCGGGAACGGGTTCCTGCTGTGAGCGGGCCCGGGATCCCGCAGTTCGGCGCCGCCGAACTGGCGGGGCTGCTGGCCCCGGCGGCCGCCGCCGACGCCCTGGCCGACGCCCTGCGGGGCGGCCTCGACCCGGAGGGCTGCCCGCAGCGCACGGCGCTCGCCGTACCCGGCGGAGGCGAACTGCTGCTGATGCCCGCCGCGTCCGGCTCGTACGCCGGGGTGAAGATCGCCGGGATCCAGCCGGGGAACCCGGCCCGCGGACTGCCCCGGATCACCGGGTCCTACCTGCTGCTCGACGGCCCCACCCTGCGTCCGCTCGCCCTGCTCGACGGAGCGGCCCTCACCACCCTGCGCACCCCGGCGGTCTCCGCCCTGGCGCTGCGCCACCTGGCACCGGCCGGGCGGCCGCTTCGGCTGGTGCTCTTCGGCGCGGGGCCGCAGGCGTACGGCCATCTGGAAGCGGCCCTCGCCGTGCGGGAGCTGGCGGAGGTGGTCGTCGTCGCCCGGCGGCCGCAGGCCGCGGAGGAACTCGCCGCGTACGCCCGCACCCTGGGCCCGGCCGCCCGCACCGGCACCGCGGCGGACGTGGCCGGCGCCGACCTGGTCGTCTGCTGCACCACCGCCCGCGAGCCCCTCTTCGACGGGCGGCTGGTGGGCCCGGGGGCCACGGTCGTCGCCGTCGGTTCGCACGAGCCGGGGGCCCGGGAGACGGACACCGCCCTCGTGCGACGCGCGGCGGTGTACGTGGAGTCGCGGGCGGCGGCCCTGCGCGAGGCGGGGGACCTGCTGGTGCCCGAGGCGGAGGGCGCGATCGGGCCGGGCCACATCACGGGCACCCTCGCCGACCTCGTGACGGGCCGGATGCCGGTGGGCGGGACGCCGGGTTGTCCACAGCTCTTCAAGAGCGTGGGCATGGCCTGGGAAGATCTTGCCGTGGCGGTCGCGCTGTTCGAGGCCGCCGGGGCGAGCGGAGAAACGTGACATTGTACGCTGTTCCTCTGCCCGTCGGGTGTCGGGCGTCTCGGAGGAAGAGCAATGGGTGACCTGAAGCAGCACAGTCTCATCAAGGCCCAGGAACGGCTCCGCGACCAGGTCGGCCACGCCCTCCGAGCGGCGCTGATAGCGGGTGAGCTGCGGCCCGGGAGCGTCTACTCGGCGCCCGGCCTCGCGGCCGAACTCGGCGTGTCGGCCACGCCGGTGCGCGAGGCGATGCTCGACCTCGCCCGCGAGGGCCTGGTCGAGCCGGTCCGCAACAAGGGCTTCCGGATCACCGAGGTCAGCGAGCGCGACCTCGACCAGTACACCGAGCTGCGCACGATGATCGAGGTGCCGACCATCGGCCGGATCACGAAGATCGCCACGGCCGAGCAGCTCGAGGAGCTGCGCCCCATCGCCGAGGAGATCGTCACCAGTGCGCGCGAGCACAACCTCATCGGCTACCTGGAGGCGGACCGCCGCTTCCACCTCTCGCTGCTCGGCCTCTCGGGCAACGACCGCCTCGTCGAGACGGTCGGCGACCTGCGCAAGCGCTCCCGGCTGTACGGGCTGACGGGCCTGGACGAGGCCGGCAAGCTGGTGTCCTCGGCGCAGGAGCACCTCGAACTGCTCGACCTGATGATCTCCGGCGACGCCGCGGCGGCCGAGGCCTGCATGGTCCGCCACCTCGGCCACGTCCGCTCCCTCTGGGCGCAGGGCCGCGACGAGCCGGTGGGCCGCACCCCGGGCGGCCTCGGCGGCTCCGCGAAGGGCTGACCCGGGCCTCCGAGGGTCCTGCCAAGGGCTGACCCGGGCCTCCCGGAGGCTCCCGCCAAGGGGCGCCCCGGGCCTGCCCGAGGGCTGCGCCGCGCCTCCCCGAGGCTCCCGCCATGGGCCCGGACCGTTCTGGTCCGGGCCCAACTCGCGTTCTAGGCGGGCGATTTGGACACGGCTGAATAACGTCGGGCTCAACCTCTTGTCAGTGCAATTTCACATTACTATGTTACCGGTCACATCATAGAGCGCGGCCCTTCACTGGAGTGACCCATGACCAAGCGCACCCAACTCGCCCTCGCCACCGCCCTGGTGGCCGCTCTCGCACTCGGCGTCTCGGGCTGCTCCGACACCGGGAAGAAGGGCCAGGGCGGGGCCTCCGCCGAGAACCCCGCGGCCGCCAACGACGGCAAGATCCTCGGCGGCACCCCGGTGAAGGGCGGCACCCTCACCGTCCTGTCCAACCAGGACTTCGCCCATCTCGACCCCGCCCGCAACTGGGTCATGCCGACCATGGACTTCGGGACCCGGCTGCTCTACCGCACCCTCGTCACGTTCAAGGCCGAGCCGGGCAAGGCCGGCAGCGAGCTCGTCCCCGACCTCGCCACCGACCTGGGCACCCCCTCCAATGGCGGCCGCACCTGGACCTTCACCCTCAAGGAGGGCGTCAAGTACGAGGACGGCTCGCCGGTCAGGGCCCAGGACATCAAGTACAACGTCGAGCGCTCCTTCGCCCCCGACCTCACCGGCGGCCCCGACTACGCCGCCCAGTACCTGGCCGGCACCGAGGGCTACAAGGGCCCGCTCCAGGGCGAGCACCTCGACTCGGTGAAGACCCCCGACGACCGCACCATCGTCTTCGAACTCAAGCGGCCCGTAGCCGAGTTCTCCGCGACCGCCACCCTGCCCACCTTCGCGCCCGTGCCCCAGTCCCAGGAGAAGGGCACCCAGTACGACGCCCGCCCGTTCTCCTCCGGCCCGTACAAGATCGAGTCCTACGACCGCGACAAGAAGCTGGTCCTGGTCCGCAACGAGCACTGGGACGCCGCCACCGACCCGGTGCGCAAGGCCTACCCGGACAGGTTCGTGGTCGTCATGGGCCTCAAGGGCGGCCAGATCGACGACCGGATCATCGCCGGCGAGGGCGCCGACGCCTCCGCCGTCCAGTACTCCGACATGCGGCCCGAGAGCGCGCCGAAGGTGCTCCCCAAGCCGGAGGTCAAGGCGCGGCTGCTCGCCGAGTCCCAGGGCTGCACCGAGATGCTCCACCTGAACAACTCCCGGGCGCCCTTCGACGACCCCAAGGTCCGCGAGGCCATGCAGTACGCCGTCGACAAGGAGGCCGTGGTCACCGCGGGCGGCGGCCCGGCCCTCAACGAGGCCGCCACCGCCTACCTGCCCCCGGCCCTCTCCGGAGGGAAGCAGGCCGACATCCTGAAGATCGCCCCCGCGGGTGACCCGGCCAAGGCCAAGGAACTGCTCAAGGCCGCGGGCAAGGAGGGCCTCAAGGTCTCCCTCGCCGTCTCCACCGGCGACAAGGGCAAGGCGGAGGCCATCCAGCAGGGCCTGTCGCGGGCCGGCGTCGAGGTCGTCGTCGACACCGTCGACCCCGGCGCGTACTACGACGTCATCGGCGACCTCTCCACCACCCCCGACATGACGCTCTCCGGCTGGTGCCCCGACTACCCCTCCGGCTCCACCTGGATCCCCTTCGTCTTCGACGGCCGCACCATCAAGGACAAGGGCAACCAGGGCAACTACAGCCAGTTCCGCGACGACGCGACGATGAAGCGCATCGACGAGATCAACGCCATGGCCGACGCCAAGCAGGCCAACCAGGCCTGGATCGACCTGGACGCCGAGCTCATGAGGAAGTCCCCCTCCGTGCCGATCCTGCTCGAGCGCAAGCCGCTGCTCGTCGGCCCCAACATCGCGGGCGCCTACGGCCACCCGGTGTGGACCGGCACCATCGACTACGCGACCGTCGGCCTCAAGGACCCCTCGAAGAGCCAGGGCTGAGGAGAACACGGAGCCCCGACCCATGACCGCCACCCCGGCTCGTGACACCGCCGCCACCCCGGCCCGTGACACCGCCCCGGACCCCGGCACCCCGCCGGCTCCCGGCACCCCGCCGGCCCCCCGCGCGGCCGGTACCCCGCCGGCAGCGCCCGGCAGCAGCCCCTGGCAGCTCGCCCGGCGGGAACTGGGCCGCCGCCCCGCCGTCCGCGTCAGCCTCGGCCTCGTCCTCCTCTTCGTCCTGATGGCCGTCACCGCCCCCTGGCTGGGCGCGCTCGGCGGCTGGTCACCGGAGGAGTTCGACAAGACCGCCATCGACCCCTACCTCGGCGGCCTGCCGCTGGGCTCCTTCGGCGGGATCAGCCCCGAGCACTGGCTCGGCGTCGAACCCGTCACCGGCCGCGACCTGTTCGCCCGCGTGGTCAACGGCGCCCAGGTCTCCCTGCTCATCGCCTTCGCGGCCACCGCCATCGTGGTCCTCGCGGGCACCGCCGCCGGGATCGCCGCCGGCTACTTCGGCGGCCGCACCGACACGGTGCTGTCCCGGCTGATGGACCTGACCATGTCCTTCCCGTCCCTCATCTTCATGATCGCGATGCTGTCCGTGGCCAAGGACGTCAACCGGATCGTCCTCATGACCACCGTCATCGGCGTCTTCGGCTGGCCCGGCGTCGCCCGCGTCGTCCGCGGCCAGACCCTCTCCCTCAAGCACCGCGAGTACGTGGACGCCGCCCGCGTCGGCGGGTCGAGCTCCTGGCGGATCCTGACCCGCGACATCCTCCCCGGCGTCTCGGGCCCGGTGATCGCCTACACCACCCTGCTCATCCCCGGCATGATCAGCACCGAGGCCGCGCTCAGCTACCTCGGCGTGGGCGTCCGCCCGCCCACCCCCTCCTGGGGCCAGATGATCGCCGAGTCCGTCGCCTTCTACGAGACCGACCCCATGTACTTCGTCATCCCGAGCGTCTTCCTCTTCCTCGCCGTGCTCGCCTTCACCCTGCTCGGCGACGCCCTGCGCGACATCCTCGACCCGAGGGGCGGCCGCAGTTGATCCTCTACCTCGCCCGCCGGCTCCTCGCCCTGGCCGGTGTGCTCCTCGCCATCGCCGCCGTCACCTTCCTCATCTTCCACGTCCTGCCCGCCGACCCGGCCGCCGCCGCCTGCGGCAAGACCTGCAGCGCCGAGCGCCTCGCCGACGTACGGGCCTACCTGGGCCTCGACCAGCCCCTGTGGAGGCAGTTCGCGGACTTCCTGACCGGCATCTTCACCGGCCGCACCCTCGGCACCGGCCAGTACGCCGTCCAGTGCGACTTCCCGTGCCTGGGCTACTCGTACGAGAACTCGCTGCCCGTCTGGGACCTGCTCATGGACCGGCTCCCGGTCTCCGCCTCCCTCGCCGTCGGCGCCGCCGCGCTCTGGCTCGTCCTCGGCCTCGGCGCCGGGGTCACCGCCGCCCTGCGCAAGGACACCGCCACCGACAAGGCCCTGATGGTCGGCGCGGTCGCCGCCGCCTCCCTGCCCGTCTACTTCACCTCCGTGATGCTCATCTACGGGGTCATCCGCATCGCCGGCCTGCTGCCCTACCCCAGCTACCAGGCCCTCACCGACGACCCGCTCGGCTGGGCCGCCAACCTCCTCCTGCCCTGGACCGCGCTCGCACTGCTCTACGCCGCCATGTACGCGCGCCAGAGCCGCGGTTCGATGATCGAGGCGATGGCCGAGCCGTACATCCGCACCGCCCGCGCCAAGGGGATGCCCGAGCGCACCGTCGTCGTCAAACACGGACTGCGCTCCGGGATGACCCCCATCCTCACCATCTTCGGCATGGACCTCGGCGGACTGCTCGCCGGAGCCGTGATCACCGAGTCCATCTTCGGACTCCCCGGCATCGGGCGGCTGTTCTACGGGGCGCTGGTCAGCTCGGACCAGCCCGTGGTCCTCGGGGTCACCCTGCTCGCCGCCTTCTTCATCGTCGTCGCCAACCTCGTCGTCGACCTCCTCTACGCCGTCGTCGACCCGAGGGTGAGGTACTGATGACCGCCGCGACCACCGCTCCGCTCCTCCAAGTACGGGATCTGGGCGTCACCTTCACCACCCCGCGCGGCACCGTGCGCGCCGTCGACTCACTCGGCTTCACCGTCGAGGCGGGCCGCACCCTCGGCATCGTCGGCGAGTCCGGCTCCGGCAAGTCCGTCACCTCGCTGGCCGTCATGGGCCTGCACCGGGGCGCGGCCGAGGTCACGGGATCCGTGGCCCTGGCCGGACGGGAGCTGACCGGTCTGCCCGAACGCCGGCTGGCCGCCCTCCGCGGCCGCAGGATGGCGATGATCTTCCAGGACCCGCTCTCCAGCCTCCACCCCTACTACACGGTCGGCGAGCAGATCGCCGAGCACGTCCGGGTGCACTTCAAGGCCGGGCGGGCCGCCGCGCGCAAACGGGCCGTCGACATGCTCGGCGAGGTCGGCATCCCGGAACCGGCCCGCCGGGCGGGGGAGTACCCGCACCAGTTCTCCGGCGGCATGCGCCAGCGCGCGATGATCGCCATGGCTCTGGCCTGCGAGCCCGAGCTGCTGATCGCCGACGAACCCACCACCGCCCTGGACGTCACCGTGCAGGCCCAGATCCTGGAGCTGATCGCCAGGCTCCAGCAGGAGCGCGGCCTCGGCGTCGTGATGATCACCCACGATCTGGGGGTGGTCGCCCGCGTCGCCCACGAGGTGCTGGTCATGTACGGCGGCCGGGCCGCCGAACAGGCCCCGGTGGACGCCCTGTTCGCCGAGCCCGCGCACCCCTACACCCGGGGCCTGCTCGACTCGCTGCCCCGCCTCGACGCGGCGGACGGCGAACCGCTGCCCTTCATCCCCGGATCACCGCCCTCCCTGCTCGCTCCGGCCCCCGGCTGCGCCTTCGCCCCGCGCTGCCCGCGCGCCGCCGAGCGCTGCACCGCCGTACGCCCCGCACTGGAGGCGTACGGGGACGCGCCGGGGCGGACGGTGGCCTGCCACTTCGCCGGCGCCCGTACCGTCGAGGAGGCGGCCTGATGACCACCACCGAACCGCTCCTGTCCGTGCGGGACCTCACCATGACCTTCCCCGGGAAGCGGTCCGCGACCGGGCGCCGGGGGGCGCCCGTGCGCGCCGTGGACGGGGTCTCCTTCGACCTGGCGCCGGGTCAGACCCTTGGCCTGGTCGGGGAGTCGGGCTGCGGCAAGTCCACCACGGGCCGGATGCTGGTCCGCCTCCTGGAACCCACGTCGGGCAGCGTCACCTTCGAGGGCAAGGACATCAGCAGGCTGTCCCAGGGAGCCCTGCGGCCCCTGCGCAGGAACATCCAGATGGTCTTCCAGGACCCGCACTCCTCCCTCAACCCCCGCCAGAGCATCGCCCGCGTCATCTCGGACCCGCTCCTCGTCCAGGGCTGGAGCGCGGCGGACGCCCGCCGCCGCGCGGCCGAGCTGATGGACCTGGTCGGCCTCATCCCCGAGCACATCGACCGCTACCCGCACGAGTTCTCCGGCGGCCAGGCCCAGCGCATCGGCATCGCCCGCTCCCTGGCCACCAGCCCCCGCCTCGTCATCGCCGACGAGCCGGTCTCCGCCCTCGACGTCTCCGTACAGGCGCAGATCGTCAACCTGATGGAACGCCTGCGCACGGAACTGGGCCTGGCCTACGTGTTCATCGCGCACGACCTGTCCGTCGTCAAGCGGGTCAGCGACCGGGTCGCCGTCATGTACCTCGGCAGGATCGTCGAGATCGGGGCCAAGCACTCCCTGTACGAGAACCCCCAGCACCCCTACACCCGGGCCCTGCTGTCGGCCGTCCCCCTCCCCGACCCGGCGGCGGAGCGCCGCCGCGAGCGGATCGTCCTCCTCGGCGACCCCCCGAGCCCGGCCGCCCCGCCCCCGGGCTGCACCTTCCACCCCCGCTGCCCGAAGGCCCAGCAGATCTGCCGCACGGAGCGCCCCCTCCTCAAGCCCGCCTCGGGCAGAGAGGTGGCCTGTCACTTCCCGGGTGACTGACGGGGATCCACGGGAAGAAGGAGGGCCCCGGAGACAACGGCGTCTCCGGGGCCCTTCACACGGCCTCGACGTTGCCGACGGCGGTCGAGATCTCCCGGCCGGACGGCCCGCGGATGTAGGCGAGTTCCACCCAGTGCTCGATCCCGGTGGCGGACACGTTCTCGTTCACCACGGCCATCAGCTCGCCCTCGACACCGGACGCCACGTCGCGCACACGGCGACGCAGCAGCCGATGCGGCACGTACGCGTACCGCTCAGTCATGGCCGGCCCCTTCCAGGCCGCCGATGAACCGCTCCCACCCGACGAGCGCGCGGTCGAGGAGCTCGGCGCTGGGCTCCGGCACGGCGGTGCAACCCGCCCGTAGCCCCTCAGGGGTGTCGATGCAGAGCACGCCGCGCGCGCGGCTGTGAATCCTGCGGTGGGTCACCAGGGTCTCCCTACTCCTGTCAGCGGATGATGGAGACACCATGACGGGGCAGAAGCCCCTGAACGAGGGCTTCCAAGGGGGCCTTTCGCGTGTGCAAGAGGACTTCTCTGTACCCGAACAGATGAATCGTGGTCATCGAAGGGACTTCCTGAGACAGTGGCCATCTGCCCATCGCACTATGGAGGTTGGAATGCCCCGACCAACCGGAAACACCCGACTGCGGGCCGCTCGGATGGCTGCGGGCTACCGCTCTCAGCAGGACCTCGTGGACGCCCTCGCCGACCGAGGCGTAACCGTCGGAATCCGACAGGTGCGGCGCTGGGAGTCCGATAACCCGCCGCTGCCCTACCCCGACGTCCGCCTGGTCCTTGTCGAACTCCTCGGCCAGGACCTCGCACAGCTCGGATTCACGTTGCCGGGCGGTACAGAACCCGGGCGCCGCGCGGCCGTGAGCGCGCTACCGGCACCGAACCGGGGGCCCCTGCGGACCCCGAACGCCCTCCAGCCGGCCAGTTCCGCAGCCGAATGCCTGGCCGTCACCCGTGCCCACCGCCGTCTGTACTGGACCGTCGCTCCCGTCACGCTGCATCCGGCAGTCAGCGCACACGCGACGCTGGGCGCAGCCCTGTTGGAAGCCACCACGGGCCGTACCCGAGTTGTCCTGGGCAC
Source organism: Streptomyces sp. NPDC048270 (assembly GCF_040652335.1). Lineage (NCBI taxonomy): Bacteria > Bacillati > Actinomycetota > Actinomycetes > Kitasatosporales > Streptomycetaceae > Streptomyces > Streptomyces sp. NPDC048270. The sequence goes on along the minus strand of NZ_JBEZLV010000001.1, from coordinate 120,467 downwards.
CGCCCTCGCGGAGTCCTGGCTGCTGGCAGGCCGGATCGAGTTCTTCGACCTCCGCGAGCCCGGTCGTGCGGGGGACACGTGGGTGCGCGCCCTTCAGGCCGCCGGCGAGGCAGATGACGCGCTGCTCGGATCCGCCACCCTTGCCCACATGGCGTTCATCCCCGGCTGGGCCGGAGACCAGCGGGCCGCAGCCGAGCGCATGGTGGCGGCACGCACCTACGCCCGGCGCGGCCCGGCCTCCGCCGAGTTCCTGGCCTGGCTCGACGCCGTCGAGGCCGAATGCGAGACCCGCTGCGGCAACACGAGGAGTGCGATGAATCTCATCGCACACGGCGAAGGCCTCCTCGCGGTGGGCGGCGCGCACCCGAGCCCCGAATGGATGGACTGGTTCAGCCCGGTCAGGCTCCAGGCGTTCAAGGGCAACACGCAGCTGCGGGCCGGGCACCTGCCGCAAGCCCGGGAGACCCTGCTCCACGTACTCGAGGAGCTCCCCGCGGGCGCCGACAAGCAGCGCACCGTGGTACTCGGCGACCTGGCCGCGGTCGAGGCCGCGGCCCGCGCCCCGGAGGCAGCCGCCGCGTACGCACTGCGGGCGCTGGAGCTTCTGGAATCGCACTGGTACGCCACCGGCCTGGAGCGGGTCCGGGAGGTGCGGCGCGCACTGGTGCCATGGCAGCACGAGCAGTGCGTCCGCGACCTCGACGACCGGCTGTACGGGTGGGGAGCGGTGGTCAGCGCTCTGGCGAATTGAACTCCGAGATCCGGCCCGGTAGCTCCGCCAGGCTTTCGACGCGGAACGTCGGCAGCGTCCGGGCCTCCTCGGAGTTCCACTGAATCGTGGCCCACGGGCCGCGGCGTACGAGCGCGGTGCGCATCCCGGCCTGCTCGCCGGGACGCAGGTCGTTGTCCACGCGGTCACCCACGTACAGGATCTCCTCCGGGGCGAAGGGCACCGCGGCAGCCACGCGGACGAAGAACTCCGGGTCGGGCTTGCTGGCGCCCCAGTCGTCCGACGTACCGATCAGGTCCACGTCGCCGCTGAAGAGGCCGCGCAGGATGCCGCCCGCGCGTACGGTCTGATTCCCCGCGATGCCGAGCCACAGTCCGTCGGCGCGGAGCTTGGCGAGCGACGGCCGGACGTCGGCGTACAGGTCCGACTCGTCGAAGTGCTCCGGCTGGCCCGCCGCCGCGCGCGCTTCCCGCTGTTCGTACAGGTCGAAGCCGGGCCGGAACTCCTGGAACACCTCGCGGTAGTCCCGGCCTTGGGCGATGACGGCACCGAACATCGCGGCGAAGGTGTGACGCGGAACGCCGAGCCAGTCAGCCCACGTGCCGTACTCCCGCGTTTCGTCCACGAGGCATTCGCCGACATCGAAAACCACAGCGCGAATCGTCATGGGGGCAGCCTAGTGGCGGGGTCGTGAAGGGATCACGGCCCCGCAGACAACGGCGCCTCCCGGGCCCTTCGGCGTGCAGGGGTCAGGACAGTTCGCGGCGGAAGAACTCCAGCTCCAGCGCCATCACCTTCTCCCGCGTACCGCCCGGCGTCATGTGCGTGACGCCCGGCAGGGCCAGGAGTTGGTGGGGGCGGCCCGCGTCCGTGAGGGCCTGGGACAGGCGCAGGGTGTGGGAGGGGTGGACGTTGTCGTCGGCCAGGCCGGTGACCAGGAGCAGCGGGCGGGTCAGCTTCGGGGCGTCGGGGAGCAGCGAGTCCCGTTCGTAGGCCTCCGGCTCGTCCCGGGGGAGGCCCAGGTAGCGCTCGGTGTATGCCGTGTCGTAGTGCCGGAAGTCGGTCGGCGCCGCGCCGGCGGCCGCCGCGTGGAAGACGTCCGGGCGCCGCAGCACCGCCAGGGCCGCGAGGTAGCCGCCGTAGGACCAGCCGCGGATGCCGACCCGGCCGAGGTCGAGGTCGCGGTGCCGGGCGCCGAGGGCCTGGAGGGCCGCGACCTGGTCCTCCAGGGTGACCTCGGAGAACCCGCGGTACACGGCGTGCGTGAAGGCGGGGGAGACGTGCGGGGTGCCGCGGTTGTCGACGGTCACCACCGCGAAGCCCTGGTCGGCCCACCACTGCCGGGCCTGCCAGCGGCGCGGCTCGGCGGACACGTCCTGGAAGCCGGGGCCGCCGTAGCTGTCCATCAGGACGGGCAGCCGCCGCCCGGGGACGTGGTGGCGGGGGAGGACGAGGGAGGTGGGGACGCCGTGCTCGGTGACCCGCTCCAAGGCCGGCACCACCCGGTACGGCAGGGGCTGGGACAGGTCCGCGGGGACGAACTCCCGTCCGTCCGCGGTCCGTACGAGGCGCCGGTACCCGTCGGCGTCGGCGGAGGTCAGCAGCAGCGTCCCGGCCCCGGCCTGGACGCTGTGCACCCCGGGCCCGTCCGCGAGCGGGGTCCGCTCCCCGGTCGCGGAGTCGAGCAGCAGGACCTGCTGCTCCGCCGGGTCGCGCAGGCCGGCCTCGACCAGCAGCCGGCCCTGGTGGAGTCCGGCCACGCGGCGGACCTGGATCCCGTCGCCGGTGAGCAGCACGCCGTCGGCCGCGAGGGCGCGGGCGGCGCCGGCCGGAGTGTCGGCGGAGGTCAGCATCCGCCCGTCGGGGAGCCGGGCGGGGGTGCCGGGGAGGGGGTCCACCCACCGCGGGTGCGTGGTGCGGGACAGCTCCCGGGTGCGGCCGGTGGCCGGGTCGGCGGAGAGCAGCAGGACGGTGCGCTGGAGCCGGTCCTGGACGGTCAGCAGGATCTCCCGGGGCGACTCCCAGCCCGCGTCGCAGACGTACGGGTAGGCCCCGGCGTCCCAGTCGAGCCGTATCCGCTGCCCGTCCGGGCTCAGCACCCACAGCTGGACGTCGGCGTTGGGCCCGCCCGCCTCCGGGTAGGCGAAGTCCTCGGCCGGCAGCTCCGGCCGCGCGGGATCGGTGAAGTACCGGCGCTGGAGGGCGGATTCGACGACGCGCGCGGCCAGCAGGGTGGTCCCGTCCGGGGACCACCAGTGGCCGCGGGGCCGGCTCAGCTCCTCGGCGGCCGCGAACTCGGCGAGGCCCCAGCGGGCCCCGTCGTCGGGGCTGACCCGGCCGCCCGGGACGACGTACAGGGCGTCGGCGCTGACGTACGCGGTGCGGGAGCCGTCGATGTTGGGGCGGGGGTCCAGGGCGGGTCCGGCGGCCGGCAGGGGCTCGGGCCGGCCGTTCCCGTCGGCGGTGACCCCGAACAGCCGCCCGTACAGCGCGAAGGCGGCGCTACGGCCGTCGCCGGAGAGCGCGTACGAGCCGATCCCGGCGGCGACGAGGCGGATCCGCTCGCGCAGGCGGCGCTCGGCGGCGGGGAGCTCGCCGGGTTCGGGGCACAGTTCGCGGGGGTCGGCCAGGCGGGACTCGGTGCCGGTGGCCGTGTCGAGGACCCAGAGGCTCTCGAAGGGGTCGGTGGGCCCGGCGGACCGGAGGAACCAGAGCAGCCGCCCGTCGTCCCCGAAGGCGAAGGCGCGCGGGGCGCCGTACGTGGAGCGGGCGGTGCTCGCGGAGAGCCTGAGGAAGTCATCCATGATCGTAGTGTGACATGTGCAATATCACATCGCCTAGGCTGTTCGAGTGGTGACCGCCTGTGTCCGGGCTTAGCGTCGACAGGGTGGACCGGAACGCAACGCCGACCAGCACCGGGACCGACGGCAAGGTCCGAGGAGGCGGGAACGGGCTCGCCCTGTTCGTCATCGCCTCCTGCCAGCTGATGGTGGTCCTCGACATCACCATCGTGAACATCGCCCTGCCGCACATCCAGACCGCGCTCGACTTCTCCACCGAGAGCCTCTCCTGGGTGGTCAACGCCTACACCCTCACCTTCGGCGGCCTGCTGCTGCTCGGCGGGCGCACCGGCGACATCCTCGGCCGCAAACGGGTCTTCATCTTCGGCATCCTGCTCTTCGGCCTGGCCTCCCTCCTCGGCGGATTCGCCCAGAACGCCGGACAGTTGATGGCCGCCCGGGCCCTGCAGGGCGTCGGCGGCGCCATCGCCTCCCCGACCGCCCTCGCACTGATCACCACCACCTTCCGCGAAGGCCCCGCCCGCAACCGGGCGTTCGGCGTGTTCGCCGGGGTCTCGGCCGGCGGCGGCGCGATCGGGCTGCTCGCGGGCGGCATGCTGGTCACCTGGCTCGACTGGCGCTGGGTGCTCTTCGTCAACGTCCCGATCGCCATCCTCATCGCCCTGCTGGCCTCGAAGGTCATCCGCGAGTCCGAGCGCCGCCCGGGGCACTTCGACCTCGCGGGCGCGCTGCTGTCCACGCTCGGCATGGTCGCGCTGGTGTACGGGTTCATCCGCGCGGCCCAGGAGGGCTGGCGCGACCCCTGGACGCTGGGCTCCTTCGGCGCCGCCGTGGTCCTGCTGACGCTCTTCGTCGTCAACGAGCGGTACTCGCCCCAGCCGATCACCCCGCTGCACATGTTCGCCGACCGCAACCGGGCCGGCACGTACGGGATCATGCTGTTCCTCGCCTGCGCGATCTTCGGCATGTTCTTCTTCCTGACGCTCTTCGTGCAGATCGTGCTCGGCTTCAGCCCGCTGCGGGCGGGCCTCGCCTTCCTGCCGGTGAGCGCGGTGATCGCGGTGGGAGCGGCCCTCACCTCGCAACTCCTGCCGAAATTCGGTCCCAAGCCGTTCATGGTCGGGGGCGCCCTGTGCTCCGCGGCCGGCCTCGGCTGGCTGACCCTGACCGACATCCACTCGACCTACCTGGGCAGCATCCTGGGCCCGATGCTCCTCTTCAGCCTGGGCATGGGCCTGCAGTTCGTCTCGCTGACGCTGATGGCCCTGTCCAACGTCCCGGACCGGGAGTCCGGCGCGGCCTCCGGGCTGCTCAACGCGACGCAGCAGGTCGGCGGTTCGCTCGGGCTGTCGATCCTGGTGACCGTCTTCGGCACGGCCAGCCGCAACGAGGCCAGGGACCAGCTGCCGGGCTTCCTGCGGACGGCGACCCCCGAACAGCGGGCCTCCTTCGAGCGCACCGGACAGTTCCCGAAGCCCTGGAGCGACCAGGTGCTGACCTCAGGCATCAGCGCGGCCTTCGTCGTGGCCGCCCTGTTCACCCTCGTGGGGGCGGTGATCGCATTGTTCGCCATCCAGGTCCGGCCCTCGGATCTCGAACGCCTGCAGGGCAACCACACCCCGGCCAAGGTGTAGCCGTGGCCACGGAACCCCTCGCGGAGCCCGGCGCGGAAGCCGTCACTGAGCCCGGCGCGGAAGCCGTCAGGGAGCCCGTCCCCGACCCCGCCGCGCAACCGGAACCGCTCGTCTCACCGGTCAACTCGCACAACGAGTGGGACCCGTTGGAGGAGGTCGTCGTCGGCCGGCTCGAGGGCGCGACCATCCCCTCCAAGCACCCGGTCGTGGCCTGCAACATCCCCCCGTGGGGCGCGCGGCTGCAAGGGCTCGCCGCCGGTTTCAAATACCCGCGCGCGCTGACCGGGCCGGCGCAGGACGAGCTCGACCGGTTCGTCGCCCTCCTGCAGAGCCTCGGCGTCACGGTCAGGCGCCCGGACCCGCTCGACCACGGACAGCGCTTCGCCACGCCCGACTGGACCTCCCGCGGGTTCTCCAACACCTGCCCGCGGGACAGCATGCTCGTGATCGGCGACGAGATCATCGAGACCCCGATGGCATGGCCGTGCCGCTACTTCGAGACCCACTCCTACCGCACGATCCTCAAGGACTACTTCCGGCGCGGCGCGCGCTGGACGGCTGCGCCCAAGCCGCAGCTCACCGACGCGCTGTTCGACCCGGACTTCCGCATCCCGGCGGCCGGCGAGCCCGTGCGCCACATCCTCACCGAGTTCGAACCGGTCTTCGACGCGGCGGACTTCGTACGCGCGGGACGCGACCTGTTCGTGACGCGGAGCAACGTCACCAACCGCATGGGCATCGACTGGCTGCGCCGCCATCTCGGGCCGGGCTACCGCATCCACGAGATCGAGAGCCGCTGCCGTACGCCGATGCACATCGACACCACGTTCGTCCCGCTCGCCCCCGGCAGGGTGCTCGTCAACCCCGACTACGTCGACATCGACCGCCTGCCCGAGGTCCTGAGCTCGTGGGACGTCCTGGTCGCCCCCGAACCCGACCCGATCGACGAGCGCCTGCTCAGGATCACCTCCATGTGCGGCAAGTGGCTCAGCATGAACGTGCTGATGATCGACGAGCACCGGGTGATCGCGGAACGGCACCACACCGGCATGCAGCGCGCCCTCGAGCGGTGGGGCTTCGAACCGATCCCCTGCGACCTGCTGCACTACGCGCCGTTCGCCGGCTCGTTCCACTGCGCCACGCTCGACGTCCGGCGCCGCGGCACCCTCGAGTCGTACCGCTAGTGCTGTGACCGCAAAGGTTCACCGGGTCGCGACGCCCGGCACGGCACCTCGCTGCGTTGTCGGACCGCGCACGTACGTCCAGTACGAGCCGTGGCCCTCCGCCTTGCGATGCACCGCACCGGACGCCGCGCCCCGGCAAACCTCTCCGGCCACAGCACTAGGCCAGGCGGCGCACCCGGCAGCGCGCCGGACCGGCCGGCCGCAGGGTGATCCCGGCGCTGACGGGGATCTCGGTGTCCACCGCCTCGAACTCGTACGCCCGCAGGATCATCGCCAGCGCGATCACCGATTCCAGCATCGAGAAGTGCTGCCCGATGCAGGCGCGCGGCCCGCCGCCGAAGGGGAACCAGGCGTAGCGCGGGCGGCCGGCCTCCGCCTCCGGCGTGAAGCGCTCCGGATCGAAGCGGTCCGGGTCCGGCCAGTGGAGCGGGTGGCGGTGCGTCACCCAGGGCGCCAGGATCACGTTCGCGCCCGCGGGGATGGCGTACCCGTCGACCTCGGTGGCGGCGACGGCATTGCGGCCGATCACCGGGGCGGCCGGGTAGAGCCGCATCGTCTCCTTCAGGACCCGGGTGAGGTACGGGAGCCGGTCCAGGTCGGCGGCCTCGGGCGTACGGTCGCCCAGGACCCGGGCGATCTCCTCGCGGGCCCGGCGCTGCTCCTCGGGGTGGCGGGCCAGCAGGTGCAGCGCGAAGGCGAGGGAGGTGGCGGTCGTCTCGTGCCCGGCGAGCAGGAAGATCAGCACCTGGTCGCGCAGTTCGGTGACGTCGAACTCCGCGTCGTCCGAGCTCCCGGCGGCGGCGAGCAGCGTGAGCAGGTCCTCACCGGCCCCGGAGCCCTCGCCCGGACCCCCACCCGCGCCGGGGCCGGCCGCGGTCCGCCGCCGCTCCCCGATGATCTTGTCGCAGACCGCGTACAGCTCGTCCATCGCCGCGGCCGCCCGCCGGTTGGCCGGGGTCGGCCAGCTGCGCGGGAAGTTGGCGGGGGAGTAGCCGCGGCGCAGCACGTACTCCGTGATGACCGGAAAACACCGGTCCACGACGTCGACCGTGGCCTCCACGTCGGTCCCGAACAGGATCCGGGAGACGGCGCGCAGCGCCAGGTGCATCATCTGCCCGGACACGTCGACCACGCCGCCCGGAGCCCGCTCCCAGGCGGACAGGACCGCCTCGGTCTCGGCGGCGACGGCGCCCGCGTACCCGTCCACCCGCCGCCGCGTGAACAACGGCTGGACCAGCCGCCGCTGGCGCAGGTAGTCCTCGTCCTGGCTGGTCAGCAGGCCGTTGCCGAACGAGTCCCGGATCTCCTGGTAGAAGCGGTTGTCCTTGCGGAAGTTGGCCGAATCGGAGGCGAGCACCTGCTGCGCCCCCTCCGCGGAGAACACGCAGTACAGCTCGGCCCGCAGCCCGGGCGGCCCGGCGACGATCCGCACCACGTCCCCGTGCTCGCGCCGGGCCCGCAGGTAGGCGCCGAGCGAGTCCGACTTCAACTCGAACAGCGACCCGACCACCGGCGCCCCCGCGAGCGCGGGCACCTGCGCACCCGTATCCGCCCCAACTGCCATGACAGCCCCCCTCGTTCCCGTACCGAAACCCCGATTCTGCCGGTCATCGGCCGGTAGGGGCGAGGATCTCGGCCAAAAGGGCCGAAATGCGACGATGTGGAGGTCGGGGGGCTGCGGGGCGGTCACGGTTCCCTCACTCGCAGCCCACACCGTCTCCGTCGCGGTCGAGGTGTCGGCCGTAGCCGGGGTCGCCGCGCCGGATCGGGTCGGCTCCGGCCGCGCGGACGGCGGCGCAGTTCTTGTAGGAGACGCTGCCGCCACCACCCGTGGAAGTCCCGCCGGACGCGGACGAGCCGCCGGAGCCGGTGGACGAACCGCCGGTGGACGAGGTGGTGCCGGAGTCGTCATCGTCGCGGCTCGGCGGCGGCGTCGGGTCCGGGTGCAGCTTCGTGTTCCTGCCGGCCGGGCAGGGCGTGCCGGGCGCGGTGAGGGCGAGGCGGGCGGTCGTGGACTTCGGGCTGCGGACCTCCGTGCCCTCCTCGGGCTCCTGGAAGCAGACGGTCCAGTCGTCCACGCCCGTGGGGAGCGTGACGTCGGTGTACGCGCTGAGCGGCTCGATCTTCTGGAGCCCGACCGGCCCCAGCGTCTCGGACGCCTTCGCGAAGGTCAGGCCCACGACCTTGGGCATCTTCGGGTAGGGGATCGGATCGCCGTCCTTGGCGGGGCAGGGGACCTCGTTGCGCACGACACCGAAGTCGAGCGTCGGCAGTTTGCCGATCGGTTTGGCCGCCAGAGCCTGGAAGCACACCTTCCAGTTGTCGTCGTCCCACTGGCCGGCGTCGGTGTCGGCGGCGTCGTGGGAGATCGTGTCGTACCCGGCCGAGGAGGCCGCCGACTTGGCCGCCCTCAGGTTCTGGCCGACGAAGCCGGGAGGCGCGGAGGGGCTCGGGCTGGAACTCGGCGCGGCGGCGGCCGCCTGGGGCTTCGCGTCGGCCTCGGCCTTCTTCGGCGGGTCGCCGAGGAACGGGGTGAGGAACCACAGCCCCGCGACGACCGTGGCGACGATCTTCTTGCCCTTGCCCCAACCGCCCGTCCAGACCAGGGCTATGCCGGCCGGCGGTATGAGGACGAGGGCGGTGATGACGACCGCGGGATGGTGCCACCAGCGTCGGGCGGCCGAGGGCATGGGTGGGTAGGGGTGCGGCGGCGGATACACGGCTCTCCAGAATCGCGAGGATCGGGACTGCGGGGCATGGCGCAGGTGATGCCAGGGGGGTGGGCTGGAGAGATTACAGAGAAAGTTGAAGATCGTACGGGCAAGTGGGAAAAGTGAGGCGAAATGCTGATGTCGCGGCAGAAGGAAGGGCCCCTCCATCGCTGCGGGGAGCGGTGAAGGGGCCCTCGGGTGCCGCCGGGCGGGGGCGGCGCTGCGGTCAGATGTCCCGGAAGATCTCGATCTGGGCGCCCACCGAGTTGAGGCGTTCGGCCAGTTCCTCGTAGCCGCGGTTGATGACGTAGACGTTGCGCAGGACCGAGGTGCCCTCCGCCGCCATCATCGCGAGGAGGACGACCACGGCCGGGCGCAGGGCCGGCGGGCACATCATTTCCGCCGCGCGCCAGCGGGTGGGGCCCTCGACCAGGACGCGGTGGGGGTCCAGGAGTTGGAGGCGGCCGCCGAGGCGGTTGAGGTCGGTCAGGTAGATGGCGCGGTTGTCGTAGACCCAGTCGTGGATCAGGGTCTGGCCCTGCGCCACGGCGGCGATGGCCGCGAAGAACGGGACGTTGTCGATGTTCAGCCCGGGGAACGGCATCGGGTGGATCTTGTCGATCGGGGCTTCGAGCTTCGACGGGCGGACCGTGAGGTCGACCAGGCGGGTGCGGCCGTTGTCGGCGCTGTACTCGGCCGAGCGGTCGTGGTCCAGGCCCATCTCCTCCAGGACCGCGAGCTCGATCTCCATGAACTCGATCGGGACCCGGCGGATGGTCAGCTCCGACTCCGTGACCACCGCGGCGGCGAGCAGGCTCATCGCCTCGACCGGGTCCTCGGAGGGGGAGTAGTCCACGTCCACGTCGATGTTCGGGATGCCGTGGACGGTCAGGGTCGTGGTGCCGATGCCCTCGACCTTGACGCCCAGCGCCTCCAGGAAGAAGCACAGGTCCTGGACCATGTAGTTGGAGGAGGCGTTGCGGATGACCGTGACGCCGTCGTGCCGGGCCGCGGCCAGGAGGGCGTTCTCGGTGACCGTGTCCCCGCGTTCGGTCAGCACGATCGGGCGGTCGGGGGAGACCCCGGTGGCGACCTGCGCGTGGTAGATGCCCTCGGTCGCGGTGATGTCCAGGCCGAAGCGGCGCAGGGCGATCATGTGCGGCTCGATGGTGCGGGTGCCGAGGTCGCAGCCGCCCGCGTACGGGAGGCGGAACTGGTCCATCCGGTGGAGCAGGGGGCCCAGGAACATGATGATGCTCCGGGTCCGGCGGGCGGCGTCCGCGTCCATCGACTCCATGTCGAGGCGGGCCGGCGGGATCAGCTCCAGGTCCACGCCGTCGTTGATCCAGCGGGTGCGGACACCGATGGAGCCGAGGACCTCGAGGAGCCGGTAGACCTCCTCGATGCGGGCGACGCGCCGCAGGACCGTACGGCCCTTGTTGAGCAACGAGGCGCACAGCAGGGCGACACAGGCGTTCTTGCTCGTCTTGACATCGATGGCACCGGACAGCCGGCGGCCGCCGACGACGCGCAGGTGCATCGGGCCGGCGTAGCCGAGAGAGACGATCTCGCTGTCGAGCGCCTCGCCGATACGGGCGATCATCTCAAGGCTGATGTTCTGGTTGCCCCGCTCGATCCGGTTCACGGCGCTCTGGCTGGTGCCGAGTGCGTCGGCGAGCTGACTCTGTGTCCAGCCCCGGTGCTGCCGGGCGTCACGGATGAGCTTGCCGATGCGTACGAGGTAGTCGTCTGCCATGCCTGCACCGTATCTCAGATATGAGATGTTGATCGCGCGGGGTAGGCCGAACGGGTGTTACCGACCGTCAGCTCCCATAGTGGGGCCGCCGGACGGGTGATGCCATTTGTGATTCTCTGTCCCACTTGTCCCTCGGGGAGGCCGCCCTCCACGCACCGGAGGCCCGCCCTCCGCCCGCCCGCCGGCGCCGCCCCTCCGCCCGCCCGCCGGCCCGCCCCGGCAGCCGCCGGGGCAGGCCCTCGCTCAGGCCCCGCCGCCGCACCCGCACGCACGGTGCCGCCCGCCGTGCACCGCCGTGTACGAGGCGGGCCGCGGCCCCGGCACCGCGCGCGCGGCCCGGGCCGAAGCCGCCCTGCCCGCCGCGGACTCCGCGTCGTGCACCACCCGGCCGCCGACCAGCGTCAGCCGAACCTCCGTGCCGCTGATGTCGGCCACCGGGCAGCGGGTCACGTCCCGGTCCAGCACCACCAGGTCCGCGGCCTTGCCCCGCTCCACCGTGCCCGTCAGCCCCTCCTGGCGCAGCTGCCAGGCCGTGCCCGCCGTGTGCATCCGCAGGGCCGACGTACGGCTCAGGCCCTCCAGTTCCCGGTACAGCTCGCCCTCGCCGTGCGCGCCCCGCCGGTCGACCGCCGTACGGATCTGGTTCCACACCTGGAGCGCGTCCACCGGCCAGTCGGAACCCCCGGCGAGCCGCGCGCCCGCCTTCTCCAGGCTCCGCGCCGGGTACATCCAGCGGTGGCGCCCGGGCCCGATGTACGGCAGCAGGGCCTCCATCGTCCAGGTGTCCCGCGCCGCCCACTGGAGCTGCATGCAGGCCGCCACCCCGAGCTGTGCGAACCGCCGCAGGTCGGCAGGGTCCACGATCTGGAGGTGGGCGACGGCATTGCGCGGGTCGCGCTGACCGGTGGCCCGGCGCGCGTACGCGTACCCGTCGAGGGCCGTGCGCACGGCCCGGTCGCCCAGCCCGTGCGCGTGCATCTGCCAGCCGGCCCGGTTGAAGGCCGCGGTCAGCCGGCCGTAGTCGGCCGCCGAGGTGTAGAGCTCGCCGCGGTTCTTCGTCGGCACGCCCTTCCCGTCCAGGTACGGCTCCAGCAGCGCGGCCGTCTGGGCCGGGTACTCGATCACCCCGTCCAGGAACACCTTGACCATTCCGAAGCGCAGCCCGCGCGTCCCCTCGAACTCCCGCCGCAGCCCGCGCGCGTACTCCAGCGAGGCCGCCGGGTCCTTGGCCTGCGCGGCGTCCAGCCGGATCGCGGGCACGATCCGCTGCGGCAGCTTCCCGGCGCCGGCCAGGGCCCGGTAGAGCTCCAGCTCGTGCCGCCCGACCAGCGCGTCCATCATCGTCGTGATCCCGGACGCGGCGGCCAGCTCCAGCACCCGGGAGCAGGCCGCGAGCAGTTCGGCCCGGGAGGGCTCGGGGACGTGCCGCTGCACCAGGCCCTGCGCGTCGTCCTTGAGCACGCCCGTCGGCTGCCCGTCCGGCCCCTTCACGACCTGGCCGCCCGCCGGGTCGGGGGTGGCCGCCGTGATCCCCGCGATGTCCAGCGCCCGCCGGTTGACCCACATGTTGTGCCCGTCGCCGCCGACCAGCGCGACCGGGCGGCGCGTCGCCAGCGCGTCCAGCATCGAGTGGTGCGGGACCGCCCCGGTCGGCAGCAGCCCGACCGGATTCCAGTCCTCGACCACCAGCCAGCGGTCCGGTTCGGCCCCCGCGCCCCCGGTGTCGGCCAGGAACCCGCCGAGGATCGCGAGCAGTTCGGCCCCGGTGGTCTGCGCCCCGTCCAGCGAGGGCCGCAGGGAGCGGTCCCCGGCGCCCAGCGGGTGCACGTGCCCGTCGTGGATGCCGCTCATCACGGTGTTGCCGCCGGCGTCGACCGTCTCGGTGTCCCGGCCCACGAACCGGCGCAGCGCCGCGCCCTCCCCGGTGGCCAGGATCGTGCCGTCCCGGCCGACGGCGACCGCCTGCGCCGGACGGCCCTGCCCGACGCCGCTGAACACCCGCGCGTTGTGGATGACCAGGGCCGCCGCACCGCGCCCCGAAGGCGCCGCCGAGGCGCTGCCGGCCGACGCGCCGAGCAGACCCGCCGCCCCGGCGGCCCCGGCCGCCGCGAGCAGCCCCCGCCGGGACAGGGCGCCCGGCGGGACGGAGGAGGCGGCGGTAGGCCGGGAAGAAGGGGAGGGGGCAGGAGCAGAGGGAGGAGTAGAAGGCGTCATCACCCGTCCGATCGTCGATGTGGCCAGGACACTCTTTGGTTAACCCCGTAACCGGAACCCACCCCGGACGACGGAATCCGTACGATGGCCCGCGTGCCCGGACCGACGATCGCCGACATCGCGCGCGCCGCGGAGGTCTCCACCGCGACCGTGTCGCACGCCCTCAACGGCACCGGCCGCCTCGGCGACGGCACCCGCCGCCGGGTCAGGGAGACGGCCGCAGCCCTCGGCTACGGAGTCCACCGCGGCCCCCGCACCCGCACCCTCGGCCTCGCGGTCACCACCCACGCCGCATGGAGCTGGGACTTCGCGGGCGTCGCGTACTTCTCCCGGCTGCTCACCGCCGCCACCTCCGCCGCCCACGCCCGCGGCTACGCGCTGACCACCCTGCCCGCGGACCGCGGGGCCGAGCCCCTGTGGCACACCCTCGCGGTCGACGGGATGCTGCTGCTCGACAGCCCGCAGGGCGATCCGGTGCTCCGGGCCCTGCGGGCGCGCGGCCTGCCCGTGGTCTTCGACGGGCGCCCCGCCGAGCCCCGGCCCGGGGACGTGTGGGTGGACAACGACCACGAGGCCACCACCCGCGAGGTGCTCGACCACCTCGCCGCGGCCGGGGCCCGCCGCATAGCCCTGCATTCCGCCTTCGGCCGGGAGTTCTACACCGCCGCCGTCACCGCCGCCTACACGCGCTGGTGCTCGGAGCGCGGTCGACGCCCGCTCGTGGTTCCCTTTGATCCCGAGGACGCCGAGGGCAGGGCCTTCGACCGCGCTCTGGCCGCGCCCGGCCGCCCCGATGCCGTGTACAGCCTCTACGATCCGGGCGGTCACCAGGTGCTGGCCGCCGCCGCGCGGCACGGGATCCGTACGCCCGGGGGGCTCTTCCTGGTCTGCGCGAGCGAGGATCCCGCGTACGCGACGTCGGCGCCTGCCGTGACCACCGTCACCCTCCACCCCGAACGGATTGCGGAGGTCGCGGTGTCCGCCCTGGTCACACTGATCGAATCAGGGCATGCGGAATCAGCGGGTCAGTACACCGTCCCCGCATCCCTGCGGGTGCGTGCCTCGTCCCTGCCCCCGGTCATGTACTAGAGTTATCTCGACATCGAGATAACTGCCGAAGGCGTACCGCAGCCGCCCCCGCTGGTAAGGGTTACCTAACTTAGTCTTACCTTAGCGGATTGGCCAAGGGGCTTGGCGGCAGGATGCGGTCATACGCGCGAAATTCATGCATGAAGGAGACTGTCGTGTCGGCGAACAGCTTCGACGCCCGCAGCACGCTGCAGGTGGGCGACGAGTCGTACGAGATCTTCCGGCTGGACAAGGTTGAGGGCTCGGCCCGCCTGCCCTACAGCCTGAAGGTGCTGCTGGAGAACCTGCTCCGTACCGAGGACGGCGCGAACATCACCGCCGACCACATCCGGTCGCTCGGCAACTGGGACTCGCAGGCCCAGCCCAGCGAGGAGATCCAGTTCACGCCGGCTCGCGTGATCATGCAGGACTTCACCGGCGTTCCCTGCGTCGTGGACCTCGCCACCATGCGCGAGGCCGTGAAGGCCCTCGGCGGCGACCCGGCGAAGATCAACCCGCTCTCGCCCGCCGAGATGGTCATCGACCACTCGGTCATCGCCGACAAGTTCGGCACGAAGGACGCCTTCGCGCAGAACGTCGAGCTCGAGTACGGCCGCAACAAGGAGCGCTACCAGTTCCTGCGCTGGGGCCAGACCGCCTTCGACGACTTCAAGGTCGTCCCCCCGGGCACCGGCATCGTCCACCAGGTCAACATCGAGCACCTGGCCCGCACGGTCATGGTGCGGGGCGGCCAGGCCTACCCCGACACCCTCGTCGGCACCGACTCGCACACCACCATGGTCAACGGCCTGGGCGTGCTGGGCTGGGGCGTCGGCGGCATCGAGGCCGAGGCCGCGATGCTCGGCCAGCCGGTCTCCATGCTGATCCCGCGCGTCGTGGGCTTCAAGCTGACCGGCGAGCTGCCGACCGGCACCACCGCCACCGACCTGGTGCTCACGATCACCGAGATGCTGCGCAAGCACGGCGTCGTCGGCAAGTTCGTCGAGTTCTACGGCGAGGGCGTCGCCGCCACCTCCCTCGCGAACCGCGCCACCATCGGCAACATGTCGCCGGAGTTCGGCTCCACCGCCGCGATCTTCCCGATCGACGGCGAGACGCTGAAGTACCTGCGCCTGACCGGCCGCGACGCCCAGCAGGTCGCGCTCGTCGAGGCGTACGCCAAGGAGCAGGGCCTGTGGCTGGACCCGGCCGCCGAGCCGGACTTCTCCGAGAAGCTGGAGCTCGACCTCTCCACGGTCGTCCCCTCCATCGCCGGCCCGAAGCGCCCGCAGGACCGCATCGTCCTCGCCAACGCCTCCCAGCAGTTCGCGCAGGACGTGCGCAACTACGTCGAGGACGACGACGAGGCCGGCAAGGAGTCCTTCCCGGCCTCCGACGCCCCGGCCTCCGCCAACGGCGTCCCGACCCGCCCGACCCTGGTCACCCTGGCCGACGGCTCCTCCTTCGAGATCGACCACGGCGCCGTCACCGTCGCCGCGATCACCTCCTGCACCAACACCTCGAACCCCTACGTCATGGTCGCCGCGGCGCTCGTGGCCAAGAAGGCGGTCGAGAAGGGCCTGTCCCGCAAGCCGTGGGTCAAGACCACCCTGGCCCCGGGCTCGAAGGTCGTCACCGACTACTTCGACAAGGCCGGCCTGACCCCCTACCTCGACAAGATGGGCTTCAACCTCGTCGGGTACGGCTGCACCACCTGCATCGGCAACTCCGGTCCGCTGGACGAGGAGATCTCGAAGGCGATCAACGAGCACGACCTCGCGGTCACCTCGGTGCTCTCCGGCAACCGCAACTTCGAGGGCCGGATCAACCCCGACGTCAAGATGAACTACCTGGCCTCCCCGCCGCTGGTCGTCGCGTACGCCATCGCGGGCTCCATGAAGGTGGACATCACCACCGAGGCCATCGGCACCGACACCGAGGGCAACCCGGTCTTCCTCAAGGACATCTGGCCCTCCGAGGCCGAGGTCAACGACGTCGTGGCGAACGCCATCGGCGAGGACATGTTCAGCAAGTCCTACCAGGACGTCTTCGCGGGCGACGCCCAGTGGCAGGCGCTGTCCATCCCGACCGGCAACACGTTCGAGTGGGACCCGCAGTCCACCTACGTCCGCAAGCCCCCCTACTTCGAGGGCATGACGATGGAGACCACCCCGGTCTCCGACATCGCCGGCGCCCGCGTGCTGGCGAAGCTGGGCGACTCGGTCACCACCGACCACATCTCCCCGGCCGGTGCGATCAAGGCCGACACCCCGGCCGGCAAGTACCTCACGGAGCACGGCGTCGAGCGCCGTGACTTCAACTCGTACGGTTCCCGCCGCGGCAACCACGAGGTCATGATCCGCGGTACCTTCGCCAACATCCGCCTGCGCAACCAGATCGCGCCGGGCACCGAGGGCGGCTTCACCCGCGACTTCACCGCCCCGGACGCGCCGGTCTCCTTCATCTACGACGCCTCCCAGAACTACCAGGCCGCCGGCATCCCGCTGGTCATCCTGGCGGGCAAGGAGTACGGCTCCGGCTCCTCCCGCGACTGGGCGGCCAAGGGCACCGCGCTGCTCGGCGTCAAGGCCGTCATCGCCGAGTCCTACGAGCGCATCCACCGCTCCAACCTGATCGGCATGGGCGTCCTGCCCCTGCAGTTCCCCGAGGGCGCCACGGCGGCCTCCCTGGGCCTCACCGGCGAGGAGACCTTCTCCTTCACCGGCGTGGAGGAGCTGAACAACGGCACCACCCCGCGCACCGTCAAGGTGTCCACCGACACGGGCGTGGAGTTCGACGCGGTCGTCCGCATCGACACGCCGGGTGAGGCGGACTACTACCGCAACGGCGGCATCATGCAGTACGTGCTCCGCAACCTGATCCGCGGCTAGGCACCACCGCGGTCCGGCTCCGGACCGGCGCCGAAGGGCCGTATCCCCGAAAAGGGGGTACGGCCCTTCCGCTTGTCCGGCGTCCGGCGCAGATGACGGCCAGGTCTCAACTCGGAAAAGCTGGCCGCCATCCGTGTGCATGATCTTGCTCACGTGAGCGGAAGTGGACTATACCTGTGCCCGTCCGGATCATCGCGAGACGAGTGGTCCGGACCGGGGGGATGGGCGGGGACCTGCGGCGATGTCCGCATGCACGGCAACCGCCGTGATGTCCCGGCCTCCTTCACACTTCTGACGAAGGCGAGGACATGAGCATGGGATCCACTGGTGAGGGCCTCGGGCGCCGTGATCTGATCAAGCGCTCCGCAGCACTCGGACTGATCACGGTGCCGACGATGAGCTTCCTGTCCGCCTGCGCCTCCGGCGGCGAGGAGAGCACGAAGGGCCCGGACAAGGGCGTCGTCTCCAAGGAGAACCCCTTCGGCGTCGCCAAGGGCAGCAAGCTGGACGTCGTGGTCTTCAAGGGCGGCTTCGGCGACGACTACGCCAAGGCCTGGGAGGCCGCCTTCGACAAGAAGTGGGGCACGACCAGCTCCCACCTGGGCACCCAGGAGATCACCGCCAAGCTGCAGCCGCGCTTCAACGGCGGCAACCCCCCGGACGTCGTCGACGACTCCGGCGCCCAGCAGATCAAGCTGGACGTACTCGCCAAGGGCAACCAGCTCGCCGACCTCACCGCCGTGCTCGACGCGCCCTCGCTCGACGACCCGACCAAGAAGGTGCGCGACACGCTGGTCGCCGGCGCCGTCGAACAGGGCATGCTGGGCGGCAAGTTCGTCACCCTGAAGTACGTCTACGCCGTGTTCGGCCTCTGGTACTCCGGCAAGCTCTTCAAGGAGAAGGGCTGGACCCCGCCGAAGACCTGGGACGAGTTCCTGGCCGTCTGCACCAAGGCCAAGGAGGCGGGCATCGGCGGCCTCGCCCACCAGGGCAAGTTCCCGTACTACATCAACGTGGTCATCATGGACCTGATCGCCAAGAAGGGCGGTCTGGACGCCATGAAGGCGATCGACCACCTGGAGCCGAACGCCTTCGAGGGCAACCCGGCCGCCCTCGCCGCGGTCGAGGCGGTCTACGAGGTGGTGGAGAAGGGCCTGCTGATGCCCGGCACCAACGGCCTCACCCACACGGAGTCCCAGACCGCCTGGAACCAGTACAAGGCCGCCTTCATCCCCTCCGGCTCCTGGCTGGAGAACGAGCAGCTGAAGCAGACCCCGGAGGACTTCGACATGAAGTTCCTGCCGGTGCCCCTGCTCGCCGACAGCAAGCTGCCCTACGAGGCCATCCGGGCCGGCGTGGACGAGCCGTTCATCGTCCCCGAGAAGGCCGCCAACAAGGCCGGCGGACTGGAGTTCCTCCGCTCGATGCTGTCCCGCGAGTGGTCGACGATCTTCGCCCAGCAGGCCAACTCGCTCACCGTCGTCAAGGACGGCGTCGACCCCAGCGTCAAGCTGCGGCCGGGCACCCAGTCGGCCGTGGACGCCCTCAAGGCCGCGGACGCCAACACCTTCAGCTACCGCTACCCCGACTGGTACAGCGAAATGGACACCGAGATCCAGAACGCGTCCAATGAGCTGATGGCGCAGCGCATCCAGCCAAAGGAGTGGATCAAGCGGGCCCAGGCTGCGGTAGACAAGGCTGCCAAGGACCCGAACGCCAAGAACAACCGCCGCAGCTGACACCGCAGGGACGGACACCATGAGCCACGTAGCCCAGGGCAAGGGGCGGGCCGGTTTCATCACCGGCTTCCTCTTCGCGCCCCTCGCGCTGTACCTGACCTTCGTCATCTGGCCGTACGTGCAGACGTTCGGCTATTCCTTCACCAACTGGACGGGGCAGTCCCCGACGTTCGACTTCGTCGGCCTGGACAACTACGCGACGTTGCTGAACGACGAGGTCTTCCGCGGCGCGCTCTGGCACAACCTGCTGCTCCTGGTGTTCGTCCCGGTGATCACCATCCTGCTGGCCCTCTTCTTCGCCTTCATGGTGAACGCGGGAGGGCGCAGCGGGGCCGGCGGGGTGCAGGGCGTCAGCGGCTCGCGCTTCTACAAGGTCGTCTACTTCTTCCCGCAGGTCCTCTCCCTCGCCATCCTCGCCGTCCTCTTCGGCGCGATCTACCGCAGTGACGAGGGCGGCCTGCTCAACGGCTTCCTCATCAAGCTCGGCCTGATCTCCCCGCAGCACCCGGTCGAATGGCTCAACGAGCCGAACTTCGTGCTCTGGTGCCTGCTCTTCGTGGTCGTCTGGCACGGCGTCGGCTTCTACCTCGTCCTGTTCTCGGCGGCCATGCAGTCCGTCCCCAAGGACATCTACGAGGCGGCCCTGCTCGACGGCGCCGGACGCGCCCAGACCTTCTTCAAGGTCACACTGCCGCTCCTGTGGGATTCTGTGCAGACCTCCGCGGTCTACCTGGGCATCGCCGCGATGGACATGTTCGTCCTTGTGTCGACCATGACCTCGGGCCAGTTCGGCGGCGGTCCCGACCACCACAGCGAGGTCATGGCGACGGTGCTGATGCGCAACTTCCTGTACTTCGGCAAGAGCGGCTACGCCTGCGCCATGGGCGTGGTCATGCTCGCCCTGACCATGATCCTCTCCGTCATCACGCTGCGTGCCACCCGCCGCGAGCGCATCGAGTTCTGAGCGGGAGACCTCCATGACCACAGTGATCAAGGCTCCGGGCGAAGCGGCCGCGGAGCGGTCCGGGAAGGCCGGCCGGCCGGGGGCGGGGGACAAGTCCCGCTCCGAGGGCGTGGTCCTCAACGTCTTCTCGCACGGGTTCCTCGCCCTCTGGGCGATAATGATCGTGCTTCCGCTGATCTGGCTGGCGCTCGGCGCCTTCAAGACCGACGCGCAGATCGGCGGCTCGGCCCTGACCTGGCCCGCGAACTGGAACTTCGACGCCTTCGGCAGGGCCTGGGACAAGGGCATCGGCGGCTACTTCGCCAACACCCTCATCGTGCTGGTGTTCTCGGTGCCGCTGACCATGCTGTTCGGCTCGATGGCCGCCTACGTGCTGGCCCGCTACCCCTTCAAGGGCAACCGGGTCGTCTACTACTTCTTCGTCAGCGGGGCGATGTTCCCGGTGTTCCTGGCGCTCGTACCGCTGTTCTTCATGGTCAAGCGCTTCGACATGCTGAACACGTACCAGGGCCTGATCCTGGTGTACGTCGCCTACTCGATGCCGTTCACCGTCTTCTTCATGCACTCCTTCTTCCGGACGCTGCCCACGGCGATCCACGAGGCGGCGGTCATCGACGGGGCCTCCGACACCCGGATCTTCTTCCAGGTGATGCTGCCGATGGCCAAGCCCGGCCTGATCAGCGTCGGGATATTCAACGTCCTGGGGCAGTGGAACCAGTACATCCTGCCCGCCGTGCTGATGCAGCCCCAGACGAGCGGAGAGCCCGAGCGCTACATGCTCACGCAGGGGCTCATCCAGCTCCAGTACCAGATGGGGTACGAGACGGACCTGCCGGTGCTGTTCGCCGGCGCGACCATCGCCGTCATCCCCATGCTGGCGGTCTACCTCTCCTTCCAGCGCCAGATCCAGGCCGGCCTGACCTCCGCCACCCTCAAGTAGCGGGGCGGGGGCCGGGCCGGCACCGGTCCGGCCCGGCTCAGGCCGCCGGGTCCGGCACGACCGACCAGCTGACCGCCGAGACCGAGGGGTCGAGCGAGAGGTTGCTGACCGCTTCCTCGAGGGCCTTGCCCTTCTGGCCCTCGGCGGTCAGCAGCGCGGACACCGTCACCCGGCCGGCCGCCGGGCCGTCCTGGCTGCGGATCTCCCGGAGCTGGTAGCCCGGCCGGGCCAGCGCGTCCACCAGCCGGTGGCGGATGTGGGCTTCCTCCGACTCCAGGCACACCGCCTCGAAGTGGTAGTCGGCGGCCACCTCGGCCCCGCCGCGCGGCTCGCGGTCCAGGCGACGGCCCAGCGGGCGCAGGACGAGGTTCGCCCCCACCACGCCCGCCGTGCCGCATAGGGCCAGCACGAACAGGCCCACGCCGGCCAGACAGCCCACGGCCGCCGAACACCACAGGGTGGCGGCCGTGTTCAGGCCCCGCACGCTCAGCCCGTCGCGCATGATCACGCCGGCGCCGAGGAAGCCGATCCCGGAGACGATCTGGGCGGCGACCCGGGAGCCGTCGTAGTTCACCTCCGCGGCCGCGCTGAGGAACCCGTACTGCGAGAGCAGCACGAACAGTGCCGCCCCGCCCGCCACCAGGGCGTTCGTACGCAGTCCCGCGAGGCGGGCCCGCCACTGCCGTTCCAGGCCGATGACGGCTCCGAGTCCGAGCGCGGCGGCCAGATGCGCGGCCATCTCCCATTCGGTGAGCTGCACCGGCCTCTCCCTTCTCCCTGCTCGGGCCTCAGAGCCAGGTGTTGAACCTGCGGATGTACCAGGTCTTCACGAGCTGGGTGAGCGTGCAGTAGGCGAGCAGCACGCCGATCAGCCACGGGAAGTAGCTCGCCGGCAGGGCCACGAAGCCCAGCGAGCCGGCCAGCGGGGAGAACGGCAGGTACAGGCCGGTCAGCACCGCGAGGACCGTCGTCACCATCACCGGCCACGAGGCGCGGGACTGGACGAAGGGGATCTTCCGGGTGCGGATCATGTGGACGATCAGGGTCTGCGAGAGCAGGCCCTCGATGAACCAGCCGGACTGGAAGAGCGACTGGCTCGCCTCGCTGTCGGCGGCGAAGACGTTCCACATGATCAGGAACATCGAGATGTCGAAGACGGAGCTGACGGGGCCGATGGTGACCATGAACCGCAGGATGCCCTTGGCGTCCCAGTTGCGGGGCTTGCGCAGGTACTCCTCGTCCATCCGGTCCCACGGGGTCGCCAGCTGGGAGATGTCGTAGACCAGGTTCTGCACGAGCAGCATGATCGCGAGCATCGGCTGGAAGGGGATGAAGGCGCTCGCCACCAGCACCGAGAAGACGTTGCCGAAGTTCGACGAGGCCGTCATCTTGATGTACTTGATCGTGTTGCCGAAGGTGGTCCGGCCCTGGAGCACGCCCTGCTCCAGGACGGTCAGGTCCTTCTCCAGCAGGATGATGTCGGCCGACTCCTTGGCGATGTCGACGGCGGTGTCCACGGAGATGCCGACATCGGCGTCGCGCAGCGCGGCGGCGTCGTTGATGCCGTCGCCGAGGAAGCCGACGGTGTGCCCGTCCGCCTGCAGGGCCCGCACGATCCGGGCCTTCTGGACCGGGTTGACCTTGGCGAAGACGGTCGTACGGGCGGCCAGCGCGCGCAGCTGCGGCTCGTCGAGGGCGTCGATCTCGGAGCCGAGCACCACCTGGCCCACGTCGATGCCGACGTCGGCGCAGACCCGGGCGGCCACCAGGTCGTTGTCGCCGGTGACGACCTTGACCGCGATGCCCTTGTCGGCCAGGCCCTGCAGGGCCCGGGCGGCGTCGGCCTTCGGCGGGTCGAGGAAGGCGAGGAAGCCGACCAGCGTCAGCCCCTCCTCGTCGGCGACGGTGTAGGTGTCGCGCGGCGCGGCGATGGTGCGGGTGGCGACGGCCAGGACCCGCAGGCCGCTGCGGTTGCTGTCCTCGGCGATGCGGGTGGCGTGCCACCGCAGCTGCTCGGTGAGCTCGACCTGCTCGCCGCGGTCCGCCATGTGCGTGCAGAGGTCCAGGACCTCCTCGACCGCACCCTTGGTGATCATGACGTGCTCGGGGCGGCCGAGGTCGCCCGCGAAGCCGTTCCGGTTGAGGACCACGGACATCCGGCGCCGGGCGAAGTCGAAGGGGATCTCGTCGACCATCGAGAACCGTGCGTCGACGACAACCTCCTCGGCCTCGTCCACGCGGTCGATGACCGCCTGGTCCATCAGGTTCCTCAGACCGGTCTGGAAGTGCGAGTTGAGGTAGCCGTACTCCAGGACCTCGTCGTCCTCGTTGCCGTGCACGTCCAGGTAGCGGTCCAGGACGATCCGGTCCTCGGTGAGGGTGCCGGTCTTGTCCGTGCAGAGCACGTCCATGGCGCCCAGGTTCTGGATGGCGTTGAGCCGCTTGACGACCACCTTGCGCCTGGCCATGGCGACCGCGCCGCGCGCCAGGTTGGCGGAGACCACCATCGGCAGCATTTCGGGGGTCAGGCCCACCGCGACGGCGACACCGAAGAGGAAGGCCTGGTTCCAGTCGCCTTTGGTCAGCCCGTTGACCAGGAAGACCACCGGGACCATGACCAGCATGAAGCGGATCAGCAGGAAGCTGACCTTGCGCACGCCGTTGTCGAAGTTGGTCTGCGGGCGCTCGCCGACCAGCGAGCCGGCCATCGAGCCGAAGTAGGTGTCGGCGCCGGTGGCGACGACGACTCCGGTGGCGGTGCCGGAGGTGACCGAGGTCCCCATCAGGCACAGGTTGTCGGCCTCGACCGGGTCCGTCGTCGCCTGCTGGCCGAGGTCCCGGGCACGCGTGTCGGCCTTGGCGACCGGCAGGGACTCGCCGGAGAGCGCGGCCTGGCCGACCATCAGGTCCTTGGAGGTGATCAGCCGCAGGTCGGCGGGGATCAGGTCGCCGGCGGCCAGCTTGACCACGTCGCCCGGGACCACCTGGTCCATGGGCACTTCGAAGGTGGTGGGACCGGAGCCGCTGCCGGCCCGGCGCTGTACCGCGCAGGTGGTGGTGACGAGCTTCTTCAGCGCATCGGCCGCGCGGCCCGAGCGGTACTCCTGCCAGAAGCGCAGCAGGCCGCTGATCCCGACCATCACGGAGAGGATGACGACGCCGGGGTCCCCGGGGTCCTGCCAGTACATGACGGCGGCCAGGAAGACGAGGACGCCGATGAAGGGGTTCCAGTACGCCTTCGCGAGCTGGACGAACCAGAGCGGCGCACGCTCCTGCGCCACGACGTTGGGGCCGTGCCGCTCCAGGCGCAGCGCCGCCTCGGCGTGGGTGAGGCCGTGGCGCGAGGCGTCCACGGACTGCAGGGCGTGGACGCCGGGGCGGCTGCTGAGCCCGGTCAGGCGCTCGCCGACGAGGCGGGTGCGGGACTCCAGCTCGGCGGCCTTGCGCTCGCGGCGGGTGCGGCCCGGCGGAGCGAGCTTCGCGGGGGTGCGAGGGGTGAGCATGGTCATGACGAATACCTCCCTCCACGGTGTCCGGGCAGCGCGGAGCCGCTCGGTCACGTGGAGTGATCATGGGTCGGCGCACGGTGCCGCGGACGGGCCACGGGATGCGCCGAGGGCATGGATGACGTATGCCTGACAGAAGAATCAGGACATGCGGAAGGAAAGGAAGGAACGCGGAACGCACGGAGGGCGCGGTGGGACACCGTGGCCGTGCGCGCTCAGGGAAAGGCCGACCGATCAGCGGATCGGCGGATCAGTGGATCGGAGAGAACCGGCGGATCAGCCGACGAGGGCGAGAGCGCGGCAAGGACTTCGATCGGGACTCATCCCGAACACCTCCTCGCATAGCGCTGTCATCACGGGGCGCGGTCCGGCCGGAAAGGCCGCAGAGGACCGGCGCCTCAGCGACCGTAGCACGATCTCCGCGACCGTTCTCTCCCTCTTATGGCCGATGTGGCGGTTTGGTCCCGTGTCAGCCTCTTGACGTCTGGATGCGCAAAGGCTCGACTTAAGGTTCACAAGTTGGAGAGACGCCGGGGTCTCGGAGCGCGCAGCGCCGTTCCCCCGGCCGGGGGGCGACGGCTGGCCGTCGCTTATGGGCAGGAGTGGATGAGTCGTGCAGACTCCCGGATCGCAGTCCTCGCTGCATCGCGCGAATCTCGAACGGGTCGTGCGGGCGGTGCGGCTCGCGGGTTCGCTGACCCAGGCGGAGATCGCCCGTGCCACCGGACTGTCGGCGGCCACGGTCTCCAACATCGTCCGTGAGCTCAAGGAGGGCGGGACCGTCGAGGTCACCGACACCTCGGCGGGCGGCCGGCGGGCCCGCAGCGTGTCGCTCAGCGGGGACGCGGGCATCGTGATCGGCGTGGACTTCGGCCACACCCACCTGCGGGTGGCCGTCGGCAACCTCGCGCACCAGGTGCTGGCCGAGGAGGCCGAGCCGCTGGACGTGGACGCCTCCTGGGTGGAGGGCTTCGACCGGGCGGAAGCGCTGGTCGGACGCTTGATCGCGGGCATCGGGGTGAGCCTGGGCAAGGCCATCGGCGTCGGCCTGGGCGTGCCCGGCCCGATCGACGTCGAGTCCGGAACCCTCGGCTCGACCGCCATCCTGCCCGGCTGGGCCGGGATCAACCCCCGCGAGGAGCTCTCGCGGCGCCTCGGCGTGCCCGTGTACGTGGACAACGACGCGAACCTCGGGGCGCTCGGCGAACTCGTTTGGGGGAGCGGGCGCGGAGTGAAGGACCTCGCCTACATCAAGGTGGCCAGCGGCGTCGGCGCGGGGCTGGTGATCAACGGTCAGATCTACCGCGGCCCGGGCGGCACGGCGGGCGAGATCGGGCACATCACCCTCGACGAATCGGGCCCCGTCTGCCGCTGCGGGAACCGCGGCTGCCTGGAGACCTTCGCGGCGGCCCGGTACGTGCTTCCCCTCCTCCAGGGCAGCCACGGACCGGAGTTGACGATGGAACGGGTGGTCGAGCTGGCCCGGGAGGGGGACCCGGGCTGCCGCCGGGTGATCACCGACGTGGGCCGCCACGTCGGCAGCGGCGTGGCCAGTCTGTGCAACCTCCTGAACCCGAGCCGGGTGGTCCTCGGGGGCTCGCTCGCGGAGGCCGGTGAACTGGTCCTGGCTCCCATCCGTGAATCAGTGGGGAGGTACGCGATCCCGAGCGCCGCCCGCCAGCTCTCGGTGCTGACGGGCTCCTTGGGGGGGCGGGCCGAGGTGCTGGGCGCACTCGCCCTGGTGCTCAGCGAGATGGGCGATTCGACGCTTTTGTCAGACCATGGAAGTGGAGTGCGAACTCCAGCCGCCATGTCTTCAGTTAGATAACGGATGGCACCGTTGTCATCTCGTTAAGGATTCACTCCTTGACGGCAAACTTGCGGCCGGGGTTGACTCACACCCACCTCGGCCGCAGCGTTGCGGCCTCGTCAGGGAGGTTCAAGTAATGAACACGCGTATGCGCAGAGCCGCCGTAGCCGTAGCCGCCGGTGCCATGGCCGTTTCGCTTGCCGCCTGTGGCAGTGCCAAGGAGGCCGGAGACAAGACCAAGGAGACCGGAGCCGCCGCGGGCGACGCCATCAAGGTCGGTCTCCTGCTCCCGGAGAACCAGACCGCGCGCTACGAGAAGTTCGACAAGCCGCTCATCGAGAAGACGGTCAAGGAACTGACCGGCGGCAAGGGCGAGGTCGTCTACGCCAACGCCAAGCAGGACGCGACCACCCAGAACTCCCAGGTCGACACGATGATCACCAACAAGGTGAACGTCCTCATCGTCGACGCGGTGGACTCCAAGGCCATCGCCGGCTCGGTCAAGAAGGCCAAGGAGGCCGGCATCCCGGTCGTCGCCTACGACCGCCTCGCCGAGGGCCCGATCGACGCCTACACCTCCTTCGACAACGAAGAGGTCGGCAAGGTCCAGGGCAAGGCGCTCCTCGAGGCGCTGGGCGACAAGGCCAAGGACGGCCAGATCGTCATGATGAACGGCTCGGTCACCGACCCGAACGCCAAGCTCTTCAAGTCCGGCGCGCACTCCGTCCTCGACGGCAAGGTGAACGTCGGCAAGGAGTACGACACCGTCGAGTGGAAGCCGGAGAACGCCAACACGAACATGGCGGCCGCCCTCTCGGCGCTCGGCAAGGACAAGGTCATCGGCGTCTACTCCGCCAACGACGGCATGGCCGGCGGCATCATCACCGCCCTCAAGGCCGCCGGCGTCACCCCCCTGCCCCCGGTCACCGGCCAGGACGCCGAACTCGCCGGTGTGCAGCGCATCGTCGCGGGCGAGCAGTTCATGAGCGTCTACAAGCCGTACGCCCCCGAGGCCGAGGCCGCGGCGAAGATGGCCGTCGCCCTCGCCAAGGGCGAGAAGGTCACCGGCGTCACCACCTCCACGGTCGACAGCCCGACCACCAAGGGCGTCCCGGCCGTGCTGATCCCGGTCGTCTCGCTCACCAAGAACAACATCAAGGACACCGTCGTCAAGGACGGCGTCTACACGGTCGACGAGATCTGCACCGACAAGTACGCGGCCGCCTGCGCCACCCTCGGCCTCAAGTAGGCCCCCGCCGCCCCCGAGGCGGCCCCCCGTGCCTGCCCGGCGCCCCGCTCCTTCTTACCCCGCCACCCGCGGGGCGCCGGGCAGAAGCGTTTGCTCCCAGGCTCAATCCCCCATTCGCCCCGCTCCTGCTCTTTTGCACGACATCCCCGCCGGTCAGGCGGCGAAGGAGATGGTTCATGTGTCCGCTGCGCCCGTGCTGGCGTTGCGAGGGGTCTCGAAGCGGTTCGGCGCCGTTCAGGCCCTGACCGACGTAGAACTCGAGATCCACTCCGGTGAAGTGGTCGCCCTCGTCGGCGACAACGGCGCCGGCAAGTCCACGCTGGTCAAGACGATCGCCGGCGTGCACCCCATCGATGACGGCGTCATCGAGTGGGAGGGCCGCCCGGTCTCCATCGGCAAGCCCCACGACGCCCAGAACCTGGGCATCGCGACGGTCTACCAGGACCTCGCCCTGTGCGACAACATCGATGTCGTCGGAAACCTCTTCCTCGGCCGCGAACTCAAGCGCCGCGGTGTCCTGGACGAGGTGGAGATGGAGCGCCGTGCCCGCGAGCTCCTGACCACGCTGTCCATCCGGATCCCCAGTGTCCGGATCCCCATCGCCTCGCTCTCCGGCGGGCAGCGCCAGACGGTGGCCATCGCCCGTTCGATGCTCGGCGAGCCCAAGCTCGTGATCCTCGACGAGCCCACCGCCGCCCTCGGCGTCGAGCAGACCGCGCAGGTCCTCGACCTGGTCGAGCGGCTGCGCGAGCGCGGCCACGCCGTGATCCTCATCAGCCACAACATGGCCGATGTGAAGGCCGTCGCCGACAAGGTGGCGGTCCTGCGGCTGGGCCGCAACAACGGCGTCTTCACCGTCGCCGACACCTCGCAGGAAGAGATCATCTCCGCCATCACGGGAGCCACGGACAACGCCGTGACCCGCCGGGCGGCCCGCACCGGGGAGGCTCGCAAGTGAGCACCGACAACCCAGCCGCCGACCCGCTCGACAAGGCGGCGGCGAACCCCGCGGACCACGAGGTGGTCAACCCGGCCGCGGCCGCGGACGCCATCCCGGCCGTGGACCCGCGCCTGCTCGTCCGCGAGCAGGGCCTGTCCGGGTACCTCAGCGAGTTCGGGCGCAAGATGAAGGCCGGCGACCTGGGATCCATCCCGGTCGTCCTCGGTCTGATCATCATCTGGTCCATCTTCCAGGGGCTGAACTCCAACTTCCTCTCCCCGGAGAACCTCTCCAACATCGCCATCACGATGGTGGCCACCGGCATGATGGCCGTCGGCATCATCTTCGTGCTGCTGCTCGGCGAGATCGACCTCTCGGTCGGCTCGGTCAGCGGCGTCTCGGGCGCGATCGTCGCCGTCCTCGCCGTCACCAACGGCGTGAACGAATGGCTGGCCATCCTCGCCGCCGTCGCGGGCGGCGCCCTGATCGGCTCGATCCACGGCTTCTTCTTCGCCAAGATCGGCGCCCCGGCCTTCGCGGTCACCCTGTCGGGCCTGCTCTTCTGGTCCGGTGCCATGCTGCAGATCCTCGGCAGCAACGGCACGATCAACCTCGACTCCGAGGGCGTGGTCGGGCAGCTGACCACGTACTTCTTCTCGGACGTGGCCGTCGGCTACGGCCTGGCGGCGGTCGCGGTGGTCGGGTACTTCCTCGCCACCTTCTTCGACAACCGCCGCCGCGAGGCAGCCGGGGTCCCCTCCCGGCCGCTCGGCGAGATCCTGCTGCGCACCGGCCTGCTCGCGGTGTTCACCTTCGGTCCCGCGATCGTGTTCAACCAGTACAAGGGCCTGCCGCTCGCGGTGGTGCTGTTCGTGCTGGCCCTGGTCGCCACGGACTTCGTGCTGCGCCGCACGACCTTCGGCCGAAACGTTTTCGCACTCGGCGGCAGCGTCGAGGCCTCCCGCCGCGCGGGCATCAACGTCACCGGCATCCGCATCGCGGTCTTCGCCATCGCCGGCACCTTCGCGGCCATCGGCGGGCTCTTCTGGGCCTCCAAGATCGCCGCGGCCAACCAGAGCGCCGGCGCCGGCGACCTGCTGATGAACGTGATCGCGGCGGCCGTCATCGGCGGCACCAGCCTCTTCGGCGGCCGGGGCCGGACCTGGAACGCCCTCCTCGGCGTCATGGTCATCACCTCGATCCAGTACGGTCTGGCCCTGGAGGGGATCGCGACTCCGATCCAGTACATGATCACGGGCGCCGTACTGCTGGCCACCGTGGTGATCGACTCGGTCACGCGCAAGACCCAGAAGACGGCCGGACGGGCCTGACGCCCGCCCGGTCGCCCGGGTCGCCGGTAAGACCCGTCACAGTGCCCGGTGCCACTTCGCGTGGCGCCGGGCATCCGTGCGTACGCGGTCAGGTACGCCTGTGCGGGTATACGCCCGTTTGTGATGTGTGACCCCGGGGCGGTGCGTACATGTATGACAAAGGTGTGACCCTCCCGGGACGGCCCGATGACCGCGCCCGCCGACGGAACATTAGACTCGACAGACCAGCAAGCAACTGCAAGGAGGCACGGGTGCTGCTGACCCGCATCAAGGGACCGCGCGATCTGGACCGGCTCAGCCAGGAGGAGCTCGACCAGCTCGCCGCCGAGATCAGGTCCTTCCTCGTCGACGCCGTCTCCAAGACCGGCGGGCACCTCGGCCCCAACCTCGGGGTGGTCGAACTGACGATCGCCCTGCACCGGGTCTTCGACTCGCCCAAGGACAAGGTCCTCTTCGACACCGGCCACCAGGCCTACGTCCACAAGCTGCTCACCGGCCGCCAGGACTTCGCCGGCCTGCGCACCAAGGGCGGCCTGTCCGGCTACCCCTCGCGCGCCGAGTCCGAGCACGACGTGATCGAGAACTCGCACGCCTCCACCGTGCTGGGCTGGGCCGACGGCATCGCCAAGGCCAACGAGGTGCTCGGCCGGGAGGACCACCACGTCGCCGCCGTCATCGGCGACGGCGCGCTGACCGGAGGCATGGCCTGGGAGGCGCTGAACAACATCGCCGCCGCCAAGGACCGCCCCCTGGTCATCGTCGTCAACGACAACGAGCGCTCCTACGGCCCCACCATCGGCGGCCTCGCCAACCACCTGGCGACCCTGCGCACCACGGACGGCTACGAGCGCTTCCTGGCCCGCGGCAAGGACCTCCTGGAGCGCACGCCGGTCGTCGGCAAGCCGCTCTACGAGACCCTGCACGGGGCCAAGAAGGGCCTCAAGGACTTCATCGCCCCGCAGGGCATGTTCGAGGACCTGGGGCTGAAGTACATCGGCCCCATCGACGGCCACGACATCGAGGCCCTGGAGTCGGCCCTGCAGCGCGCCAAGCGCTTCAGCGGCCCCGTCATCGTGCACTGCCTCACCCAGAAGGGCCGCGGCTACGAGCCGGCCGTCCAGGACGAGGCGGACCGCTTCCACGCGGTCGGCGTGATCCACCCGGACACCGGCCTGCCGGTCTCCACCGACGCCGCCAGCTGGACCTCCGTCTTCGCCGACGAGATGGTCAAGCTCGGCAAGGAGCGCAAGGACATCGTCGCGATCACCGCGGCCATGCTCCAGCCGGTGGGCCTGAAGAAGTTCGCGGACGCCTACCCCGACCGGATCTTCGACGTCGGCATCGCCGAGCAGCACGGCGCCACCTCGGCGGCGGGCCTGGCCACCGGCGGCGCCCACCCGGTCTTCGCGGTGTACGCGACCTTCCTCAACCGCGCCTTCGACCAGGTCCTGATGGACGTCGCCCTGCACAAGTGCGGGGTCACCTTCGTCCTGGACCGCGCCGGTGTCACCGGCACCGACGGCGCCTCCCACAACGGCATGTGGGACATGTCCATCCTGCAGGTCGTCCCCGGCCTGCGGCTGGCCGCACCGCGCGACGCGGAGCAGCTGCGCGCCCAGCTGAACGAGGCCGTCCAGGTCAAGGACGCGCCGACCGTGGTGCGCTTCTCCAAGGGCGTCGTCGGCCCGGCCGTCCCGGCCGTCGGCCGCATCGGCGGCATGGACGTGCTGCGCGCCCCGGCCCCCGAGGTCACCCGGCCGGACGTACTGCTCGTCTCCGTCGGCGCGCTCGCCCCGATGTGCCTGGAGATCGCCGATCTCCTCGACAAGCAGGGCATCTCCGCCACCGTCGTCGACCCCCGCTGGGTCAAGCCGGTGGACGAGGCGCTGGCCCCGCTCGCCGACCGCCACCGCGTGGTCGTCACCGTCGAGGACAACAGCCGCGCCGGCGGCGTCGGCTCCGCCGTCGCCCAGGCCCTGCGGGACGCGGGCGTCGACGTGCCGCTGCGCGACTTCGGCATCCCGCAGCGCTTCCTCGACCACGCCACCCGCAAGGAGGTCATGGCCGAAATCGGGCTGACCGCTCCGGACATCGCCCGGCAGGTCACCGGCCTGGTGGCGAAGTTGGACGGGCGCTACGACAGCGAGCCGGCCGCCGCCGTCGACTAGACGGATACCGGCCACTGGATCGACGCGCGGTTGCACGGCACGGGCCGGGAGATCACCCTTGAAGGGGTGGGCCTCCCGGCCCGTTCGCGTGCGTCACCTTGTTCGGAGGTGCGTTGGTGAGTACGGATCTGAACAGTCCTTTCCGCACCAAGTCGGTCGAGCAGTCCATCCGGGACACCGAAGAGCCGGAGCATGCGCTCAAGAAGTCGCTCTCGGCCTGGGACCTGACCGTCTTCGGCGTCGGCGTCATCATCGGCACCGGCATCTTCGTCCTCACCGGCAAGGTCGCCAAGGAGACCGCCGGCCCCGCCACCGCGCTGGCCTTCGTGGCCGCGGGCGTCGTGTGCGCGCTGGCCGCCCTCTGCTACGCCGAGTTCGCCTCGACCGTGCCCGTCGCCGGTTCGGCGTACACCTTCTCGTACGCCTCGATCGGCGAGCTCCCGGCCTGGATCATCGGCTGGGACCTCGTACTGGAATTCGCCCTCGGTACCGCCGTCGTCGCCGTCGGCTGGTCCGGGTACGTCCGCTCCCTCATGGACAACGCGAACATCCATCTACCGGTCGCGCTGCAAGGGCCGGACGTGCCCGGCGGCACCTTCGACCTGCTCGCCTTCATCCTGGTGCTGGTGCTGACCGCGATCCTGGTGGTCGGGGTGAAGCTGTCCGCGCGGATCACGGCGCTCGTCGTCGCGATCAAGGTCACGGTGGTGCTCATCGTGATCATCGCGGGCCTGTTCTTCATCAAGGGCAGCAACTACGAGCCCTTCATCCCGCCGGCCGTCAAGCAGGAGGGCGGCGCCGGGCTCGACGCCCCGCTGGTCCAGCTGATCTTCGGCTACGAGCCCACCAACTTCGGCATCATGGGCATTTTCACCGCGGCCTCGGTGGTGTTCTTCGCCTTCATCGGCTTCGACGTGGTCGCCACGGCCGCCGAGGAGACCACGCTGCCGCAGAAGGACATGCCGCGCGGCATCCTGGGCTCGCTGCTGATCTGCACCGTGCTGTACGTGGCGGTCTCCCTCGTGGTGACCGGCATGCAGCACTACAGCGAACTGTCGGTGAGCGCACCCCTGGCGGACGCCTTCAAGGCCGCCGGGCATCCCGTGTACGGCGGCATCATCAGCTTCGGCGCCGCGGTGGGCCTCACCACGGTCTGCATGATCCTGCTGCTGGGCCAGACCCGGGTGTTCTTCGCGATGAGCCGCGACGGCCTGCTGCCGCGGTTCTTCTCGGTGACCCACCCGAAGTACCGCACCCCGTACCGGCCGACGATCCTGCTCGGCGTGATCATCGCGATCGTCGCCGGATTCACCAGCATCAACGAGCTCGCGACACTGGTGAACATCGGCACGCTCTTCGCCTTCGTGGTCGTGGCGCTCGGCGTGATCATCCTGCGCCGCACCCGCCCCGACCTGCACCGGTCCTTCCGCACCCCGTGGGTGCCGGTGGTGCCCATCCTGTCGATCGCCGCGTCGGTCTGGCTGATGCTCAACCTGCCGGCCGAGACCTGGCTGCGCTTCGGCATCTGGATGGCGATCGGCATCATCGTCTACTACGCGTACGGGCGCAGCCACAGCCGGCTGGGCCGGTCCGGCCGCGACGCGAAGTACTAGCCCGTCAGCCCTTCGCCGGGGAGTCCTTCGCGGCGGCCGGGATCTTCTGGTCCTTGCGGAGGGCTTCCCACAGCTGGGTCGCCTGCGGCTCGGCCACGACCACCCGGTTGGGGTCGACCTTGTCGTAGGCGACCGGCAGCATGATGGTCTCCATCGTCTCCGGGTCCACGCCCTTCATGCTCTGGGCGAAGTCGGAGAGCGCGGTGAGCGAGGCGAGGTCGGAGTCGGTGGTCAGCGACTTGGTCGCGGCGTCGGCGAGCTTGTACAGGCGGGCCGGGTTGCCGAAGGCGTCCTGCTTCTTTATCTCGGACAGCATCGCCATCATGAACTGCTGCTGGAGGCCGATGCGTCCGAGGTCGCTGCCGTCCCCGTAGCCGTAGCGGGTACGGACGAACTTCAGCGAGTCGGTGCCGTCGAGCCGGTGCGTGCCCGCGTCCAGCTTCAGGCCGCCCTTGGCCCCGGTCATCGGCTTGTCGAGGGTGACGGTGACCCCGCCCAGCGCGTCGACCAGACCCTTGAAGCCGGCGAAGTCCACCTCGACGAAGTGGTCCACGCGGACCCCGGAGAGCTGCTCCACCGTGTTGACCACACAGGCCGGACCGGCCAGCGAGTAGACGGAGTTGAACATGACGCGCTTGGCCGAGGGCACGGTCTTGCCGTCCTTGGCCTTGCACTCGGGCCGGGTGACCAGGGTGTCGCGGGGGATGCTCACCGCGGTCGCCTTGGCCCGGCCCTCGGGTATGTGCACCAGCATCGCGGTGTCCGAGCGGGCGCCGCCGACGTCGCCGTGGTCGAGGTCGGCGTTGGCCCCGGCCCGCGAGTCGGAGCCGATCACCAGGATGTTCTGCGCGTTCGCGGCCACCTTGGGCGGCCGGTTGTCGCCGATCGCCTGATCCAGGTCGACGCTGGAGATGTTGCCGTCGAGGTGGCTGTAGGCCCACCAGCCGGCCCCGGCCGTGCCCAGGACCAGCACGGCGACCAGCAGCAGGGTGATCCGCAGAATGCGGCGTCGGCGGCGCCTGGGCCGCGCGTGCGTGTCCGTCATGGGGGTGAATCTTAGACAGATATTCGAACGGCCGAAGCCCGCCCCCCGGAGGGGGCGGGCCACGCCGTGCGCTACCGGTCCGCGACCCGGACTAGGCCGGGACGCTCGCCAGGCCGGGGGCGAGGAACTTCTTGCCGTTCACGCGCTCCGAGACGCCTTCGCGGTCCAGGTACGGCGTGATGCCGCCCAGGTGGAAGGGCCAGCCGGCGCCCGTGATGAGGCAGAGGTCGATGTCCTGGGCCTCGGCCACGACACCCTCCTCCAGCATCAGGCCGATCTCCTGTGCCACCGCGTCCAGGACGCGGTCGCGGACCTGCTCCTCCGTCAGGACGGAGTCGCCCTGCACCAGGAGGGCGGCGACCTCGGGGTCCAGCTCCGGCTTGAAGCCGTTCTCCGCGGAGTAGACGTAGAAGCCGCGCTTGCCGGCCTTGACCACGGCCGCCAGGTTCGGCGAGACGGTGAAGCGCTCCGGGAAGGCGCGGTTCAGGGTCTCGGAGACGTGCAGGCCGATGGCCGGGCCGACGAGCTCCAGGAGGACCAGCGGGGACATCGGCAGGCCGAGCGGCTCGATGGCCTTCTCGGCGGTGGCCACCGGGGTGCCCTCGTCGATGACGTTCTGGATCTCGCCCATGAAGCGGGTCAGGATGCGGTTCACGACGAACGCCGGGGCGTCCTTGGTGAGGACCGCGGTCTTCTTCAGCTTCTTGGCGACACCGAAGGCCGTGGCCAGCGAGGCCTCGTCCGTCTGCTCACCGCGGACGATCTCCAGGAGCGGGAGGATCGCGACCGGGTTGAAGAAGTGGAAACCGACCACGCGCTCCGGGTGCTGGAGCCCCACGGCCATCTCCGACACCGACAGCGAGGAGGTGTTGGTGGCGAGGATCGCGTGCGCCGGGGCGACGGCCTCGACCTCCGCGAACACCTTCTGCTTGACGGACATCTCCTCGAACACGGCCTCGATGATGAAGTCCGCGTCCGCGAAGCCCTCGGCCTTGTCCAGGACACCGCTCACCAGGGCGGTCAGGCGGTTGGCCTTGTCCTGGTTGATGCGGCCCTTGCCGAGCAGCTTCTGGATCTCGGCGTGGACGTAGCCCACGCCCTTGTCCACGCGCTCCTGGTCGATGTCGGTGAGGACCACCGGCACCTCCAGGCGGCGCAGGAAGAGCAGCGCCAGCTGCGAGGCCATCAGGCCCGCGCCGACGACGCCGACCTTGGTGACCGGACGGGCCAGGGACTTGTCCGGGGCGCCGGCCGGGCGCTTGCCGCGCTTCTGGACCAGGTTGAAGGCGTAGATGCCCGAGCGCAGCTCGCCGCCCATGATGAGGTCGGCCAGGGCCGTGTCCTCGGCGTCGAAGCCGGCCTGGAGGTCGCCGTCCTTGGCCGCGGCGATGATGTCCAGCGCGCGGTAGGCGGCCGGAGCGGCGCCGTGCACCTTGGAGTCCGCGATGGCGCGGCCCTTGGCGACGGCCGCGTCCCAGGCCTCGCCGCGGTCGATCTCGGCGCGGTCGACCTGCGTGTCGCCCTTGAGGACGTTCGCGGTCCACAGGAGGGACTGCTCCAGGAAGTCGGCGCCCTCGAAGATCGCGTCGGCGATGCCGAGCTCGAAGACCTGCTTGCCCTTGAGCTGGCGGTTCTGGTTCAGCGAGTTCTCGATGATGACCGAGACCGCGCGCTCCGCACCGATCAGGTTCGGGAGGAGGGCGCAGCCGCCCCAGCCCGGGACCAGACCGAGGAAGACCTCGGGCAGCGAGAAGGCCGGGATGGCCTTGGAGACGGTGCGGTAGGTGCAGTGCAGGCCGACCTCGACACCGCCGCCCATCGCCGCGCCGTTGTAGTAGGCGAAGGTCGGGACCGCCAGCGCGGAGAGGCGCTTGAAGACGTCGTGGCCGCCCTTGCCGATGGCGAGGGCCTCGTCGTGCTTCTTCAGCAGCTCGACGCCCTTGAGGTCGGCGCCGACCGCGAAGATGAACGGCTTGCCGGTGATGCCCGCGCCGACGATGGAGCCGGCGGTGGCCTCCTGCTCGACCTGGTCGATCGCCGCGTTCAGGTTGGCGAGGGACTGCGGGCCGAAGGTGGTCGGCTTGGTGTGGTCGAAGCCGTTGTCCAGCGTGATGAGCGCGAAGCGCCCGGCGCCGAACGGCAGGTCCAGGTGGCGGACGTGCGCGGACGTGACGACCTCGTCCGGGAACAGCTCGGCCGCGCCCTTCAGGAGCTCAGCGGTGGTGCTCACTTGGAGTCTCCCTCGGCGTTGAAGTTCGGGTTCTCCCAGATGACCGTGGCGCCCATGCCGAAGCCGACGCACATGGTGGTCAGGCCGTAGCGGACGTGCGGCTGCTCCTCGAACTGGCGGGCCAGCTGCGTCATCAGGCGCACGCCGGACGAGGCCAGCGGGTGGCCGAACGCGATGGCGCCGCCGTACTGGTTCACGCGGGCGTCGTCATCGGCGATGCCGTAGTGCTCCAGGAAGGCCAGGACCTGGACCGCGAAGGCCTCGTTGACCTCGAACAGGCCGATGTCCTCGATGGACAGGCCGGCCTGGGCCAGGGCCTTCTCGGTGGCCGGGATCGGGCCGTAGCCCATGACCTCGGGCTCGACACCCGCGAAGGAGTACGAGACCAGGCGCATCTTGACCGGGAGGTTGTTCTCGCGGGCGAAGTCCTCGGACGCGATGATCGCGGCGGTGGCACCGTCGTTGAGACCGGCGGCGTTGCCCGCGGTGACCCGGCCGTGCGTACGGAACGGGGTCTTCAGGCCGGCCAGGTTCTCCAGGGTGGTGCCCGGGCGCATCGGCTCGTCGGTGGTGACCAGGCCCCAGCCCGTCTCGCCCGCGGCCTCGTTGGTGTTGCGCACCGAGATCGGTACCAGGTCCTGCTGGATCTTGCCGTCGGCGTACGCCTTGGCGGCCTTCTCCTGCGAGCGCACGGCGTACTCGTCGGCGCGGAGCTTGGTGATCGTCGGGTACCGGTCGTGCAGGTTCTCGGCGGTCATGCCCATGAACAGGGCGGACTCGTCGACCAGCTTCTCGGAGACGAAGCGCGGGTTCGGGTCGACGCCCTCGCCCATGGGGTGGCGGCCCATGTGCTCGACACCGCCGGCGAGGGCGACGTCGTACGCACCGAAGGCCACGCCGCCCGCGACCGCGGTCACGGCGGTCAGCGCGCCGGCGCACATGCGGTCGATCGAGTAGCCCGGGACGGACTGGGGGAGGCCCGCGAGGATGCCCGCGGTACGGCCCAGCGTGAGGCCCTGGTCGCCGATCTGCGTGGTCGCGGCGATGGCGACCTCGTCGATCTTCTTGGGGTCCAGGTCCGGGTTGCGGCGCAGCAGCTCCCGGATCGCCTTCACGACGAGGTCGTCGGCGCGGGTCCCGTTGTAGATGCCCTTCGGGCCCGCCTTGCCGAACGGGGTGCGGACGCCGTCGACGAAGACGACGTCCCTGACGGTACGAGGCACGTTGGCTCTCCTCCAGGTGCGGGTGTGCACTGCTGCGCGGGGGCGGCTCGGCACGCATTGCTGAGCGCCCGCTCACCCGGCCCATGCTACTTGCGGGTAACCCATGTGCACACCCCCTCCCCGAGGAGCGGCGAAGGTCACACTGCCGCGGGCCCCCGCAGCCCCCGCCCCCGGCGCGGAACGAGAAGACCCCCGGCGGGCGCCGGGGGTCTTCGGGGGTCTGCCGGAGGGGCGGGTCAGGCGGTCGCGGCCAGGGCCGTGGCCAGGGCCGCGGTGACCTGCTCCACCTGCCACGGACGGGCGCCGTAGCCGGCCAGGGCCTGGGCCACGGCATCCGCCTCCAGCCGCTGCGGGGGCTCCCAGCACAGCCTGCGGACCGTGTCCGGGGTGATCAGGTTCTCCTGGGGCAGGTTCAGCTCCTCCGCCAGTGCCGAGACGGCCGTGCGGGCCGCCGACAGCCGGGCCGCGGCCGCCGGGTCCTTGTCGGCCCAGGAGCGCGGCGGCGGCGGGCCGGCCGGGGTCGCCCCGGGCTGCGGCAGCTCGCTCTCGGGCAGGGCCTTCGCCCGGTCCACGGCGGCCATCCACTGCTCCAGCTGACGCCGGCCCATGCGCTGTCCGTAGCCGGGCAGGGTGGACAGGGTCTGCACGTTGGCCGGCAGGGCCAGGGCGGCCTCGACGATCGCGGCGTCGCCCAGCACCTTGCCGGGGGACACGTCGCGCCGCTGGGCGATCCGGTCCCGCGACTCCCACAGCTCCCGTACGACCGCCATCTGACGGCGGCGGCGCACCTTGTGCATGCCGGACGTACGGCGCCACGGGTCCTTGCGCGGCGGTGCGGGCGGGGCGGCGGCGATGGCCTCGAACTCCTGGCGGGCCCATTCCAGCTTGCCCTGCCCGTCCAGCTCCTCCTCCAGCGCGTCCCGCAGGTCGACGAGCAGCTCCACGTCCAGGGCGGCGTAGCGCAGCCACGGCTCGGGGAGCGGGCGGGTCGACCAGTCGACGGCGGAGTGGCCCTTCTCCAGCGCGTAGCCGAGCACGCTCTCGACCATCGCGCCCAGCCCGACCCGGGGGAAGCCGGCGAGGCGGCCGGCCAGCTCGGTGTCGAACAGGGAGGTGGGCACCATGCCTATTTCGCGCAGGCACGGCAGGTCCTGGGTGGCGGCGTGCAGGATCCACTCGGTCCCGGACAGGGCCTCGCCGAGTGCGGAGAGGTCGGGGCAGCCCACCGGGTCGATGAGCGCGGACCCCGCGCCCTCGCGGCGCAGTTGCACCAGGTAGGCGCGCTGGCCGTAGCGGTATCCGGAGGCGCGCTCGGCGTCGACGGCCACGGGGCCGGTGCCCGCGGCGAAGGCCGCGACCACTCGGGCGAGGGCGTCGGCGTCGGCGACGACCGGGGGGATCCCCTCACGGGGTTCCAGCAACGGAATCGGCGGCCCATCGGACGAACTGACGACATCGTCCGGGGGGCCGCCCCCGGTGGTGGTGCGCAGGTCTGCTGCGGTCTCTTGGGCGTCGGTCACCGGTCAAGGGTATCCGTGGAAGCGGCGCGCCCGTCGCCGGAACGATCCGTCGACGGGCGCGGGAGGGGAATGCGGACGTTTCCCGGGGTTTCCCCGGCATTCGCCCGGGAGCCTCGGAGTCGGGTCAGTGGATGATCCCGGTCCGCAGTGCGACGGCGACCATCCCGGCCCGGTCGCCGGTGCCCAGCTTGCGGGCGATCCGGGCGAGGTGGGACTTGACGGTCAGGGCGGACAGGCCCATCGAGACGCCGATGGCCTTGTTGGACTGGCCCTCCGCGACGAGGCGCAGGACCTCGACCTCGCGGCCGGAGAGCTCGCGGTAGCCGCCCGGGTGGCTCGGGGCACCCGGGGGGCGG
Source organism: Streptomyces sp. NPDC048270 (assembly GCF_040652335.1). Lineage (NCBI taxonomy): Bacteria > Bacillati > Actinomycetota > Actinomycetes > Kitasatosporales > Streptomycetaceae > Streptomyces > Streptomyces sp. NPDC048270. The sequence continues at coordinate 80,844 of NZ_JBEZLV010000001.1, read as the reverse complement.
CGGTGCATGCGGGCGGCGGCAGCGCCGATGGGGGCGGCGCCGGGCCGGCTGGGGAGCCCGATGTTGGTCCGCGTACCGGTGACGACGTAGCCCTTCACTCCGCCCGCGAGGGCGTTGCGCACGGCGCCGATGTCGTCGGCGGCGGACAGGGCCAGACCGTTCGGCCAGCCCGCGGCGCGGGTCTCCGAGAGCAGGGTGAGACCGGAACCGTCGGGCAGGTGTACGTCGGCCACGCAGATGTCGCGCGGGCTGCCGACGCGGGGGCGGGCCTCCGCGATGGACGACGCCTCGATCACGTCACGTACTCCGAGGGCCCACAGATGGCGGGTCACGGTGGAACGGACGCGCGGGTCGGCCACGACGACCATGGCCGTCGGCTTGTTCGGGCGGTAGGCGACCAGGCTTGCGGGCTGCTCGAGAAGAACGGACACCTAGGCCTCCTGGGGGAGTGGCGGGACGGCCGGCTCGGGGAAGGAAGCCGGTGCGAACCGTGCGGATGGTCACTGACTCCTTCGGCACGTCACCCGCCCGGCTTTAGGGAATGATCACGATTTGGTGAGTAACAATTCGGGCAATTCGGACGCACGATCGATCATAGGGTGATCAGAAGCCCACAACGGACGCCCCGTTGCGACACTCCGTAGCGGACTTCGACCACCCGTTCTGTGCCGCCCGCCCCGGCCGCCGGCCGGACGGCCCCTCGCGTCGTGGGCCGGACGGCCCCTTGCCTAGGGGTGGTGCGGACCGCGCCGCTGTGGCAGGGAGACCACGCCCGTGACGCTGTCGGTCGGCCCCACCGGCGGCAGCCCCGCGATCTGGCACAGCAGCTCGCACCAGGCCGCCAGGTGCGCCGAGGTGTCCGGCACCCCGCCCACGCCCTCGCGCGGCGTCCACGAGGCTCTGATCTCGATCTGCGTCGCCGGACGCCGCTCCGCGAGCCCGCCGAAGTAGTGCGAGCTCGCCATCGTCACGGTTCCGCTCGCCTCCCCGTACCCCAGCCCGCGCGCCTCCAGCGCCCCGGTCAGCCACGACCAGCACACCTCCGGGAGCAGCGGGTCCACGGCCATCTCCGGCTCGAGCTCCGCCCGTACGAGCGTCACCAGCCGGAAGGTCCCGTGCCAGGCGTCGTGCCCGGCCGGATCGTGGAGCAGGATGAGCCGGCCGTCGGCGAGGTCCTCCTCGCCGTCCACGACCGCCGCCTCCAGGGCGTAGGCGTACGGTGCGAGTCTCTGCGGCGGCTTGGTGGGGTCGATCTCGATCCCCGGACGCAGCCGCGCCTTCTTCAAGCCGTCGACCGCCCGCCGGAACGGGAGCGGGACGGAGCTCTCCTCCGCGCTGTCCATACCGTCAGCGCCATCTGAAAATCGTCCCTGAGCCGCAGCCATGCGGGGAAGACTAGGCGGAACGGGCGCCCGTACGGCGCAGGGACACCCGCACCGGGCCGGGCAACTCTTCATACGTGCGAAGATTTGGGTCGTGAGCGCCAACGACCGCCCCACGGGCCAGCCGAGTCAGACGTACGATTCCGCCTTCCTGAAGGCGTGCCGGCGGGAGCCGGTGCCGCACACCCCGGTGTGGTTCATGCGGCAGGCCGGGCGCTCGCTCCCCGAGTACCGCAAGGTGCGCGAGGGGACCCAGATGCTCGAGTCGTGCATGCGGCCCGACCTGGTCACCGAGATCACGCTCCAGCCGGTGCGCCGCCACAAGGTGGACGCGGCGATCTTCTTCTCCGACATCGTGGTCCCGCTGAAGGCCATCGGCGTCGACCTGGACATCAAGCCGGGCGTCGGCCCGGTCGTCGCCCAGCCGATCCGCCGCCGCGAGGACCTCGCACAGCTGCGCGACCTCACCCCTGAGGACGTCTCGTACGTCACCGAGGCGATCGGCATGCTCACGGGTGAACTGGGCGGCACGCCGTTGATCGGTTTCGCGGGTGCGCCTTTCACCCTCGCGAGCTACCTGGTCGAGGGCGGCCCCTCGAAGAACCACGAGCACACCAAGGCCCTGATGTACGGGGACCCGCAGCTGTGGGCCGACCTGCTGGACCGCCTCGCGGAGATCACCTCCGCCTTCCTGAAGGTCCAGATCGAGGCCGGCGCCTCCGCGGTCCAGCTCTTCGACTCCTGGGTCGGCGCGCTCGCCCCGGCGGACTACCGCCGCTCGGTGATGCCGGCGTCGGCGAAGGTCCTGGAGTCCGTCGCCTCGTACGGGGTCCCGCGGATCCACTTCGGCGTGGGCACGGGCGAGCTCCTCGGCCTGATGGGCGAGGCCGGCGCGGACGTCGTGGGCGTCGACTACCGGGTCGCGCTCGACGAGGCGGCCCGCCGGGTCGGCCGGGGCAAGGCGCTCCAGGGCAACCTGGACCCGGCCGTGCTCTTCTCCACCCCGGAGGCCGTCGAGGCCAAGGCGGACGAGGTCCTCGCGGCGGCCGCCGGCCTGGAGGGCCACGTCTTCAACCTGGGACACGGCGTCCTGCCGACCACGGACCCGGACGCCCTGACCCGCCTGGTGGACTACGTCCACACCAAGACGGCCCGCTGAGCCGAAGGCACCCGCGTACGGTCGACGCGTCCCCGAGGGGTCACTTCGGGGCGACGGCTCCCGAGTCCGGCGACAGCCGGAGCCCGGACGCGTCGACCGCCTCGAAGTCCGATCCCTTGAAGTCCTTGAGCGCGTCGAGCTGGGAGTTGTCCCAGCCGGAGTGCTCCTCGCCGGTGATGTACCAGGGCGAGCCGTTGTCCGCGACGATGGCGCCGTACTTCTTCAGCGCCTCGGCCACCGCCCTGGCCTGCGGCGGCAACCGCGTGGTGTCCACCGAGTCCTTGAGCCGCAGCCGCAGCCCCATGGGAGGCAGCGAGGCGTCCGCCGCGGCGCCCGCCTGGTGCCGGGCCGGCCAGAGGTAGCTCTGGTCCGAGCGGGGCACGGTGATGCGGATCGCGTGGTCGATCCGCCCGGCCGCCGCCTCCTCGTAGCGCACCAGGCCGGGGAGGATGGCCAGGCCGGCGGCGTCGGCCGAGGTCCACCCGTCGGGGCGCAGCTCGTGCGACCGCAGGTCGAAGATCGCGCCCGAGCCGGCGTGCCAGGCGTCGGGGCCCTGCTGCTTCGCGTCGAAGAGCTCGTAGGACTTGCACAGGCCGCGGTCCCACACGACGACGTGCCGGTCCCCGTCGCTCGCCGGACCGTTCTCGACCCTGGCGTCCTGCGGGATCCGGTACCCGGACCGCTCGCTCTCCTCCGGGTAGTCCAGGGTGACCTTCGTTTCCGGCACCTGGGTGTCCGAGACGGTGATGGGTATGCCGAAGGGCTGCCCCTCGATCAGCCCCGAGCCGAAGTCCGGGTGCAGGGGCTGCGCGGACCCGATCGAGGAGACGTACCGGGCCGATGCCGGGTGCAGCGGGAGCGTGTCCACGGGGGCGCGCCAGAAACTGTCCGGCAGCGAGGTCGCGCAGGGGCCGTCCCCCGGGGCGGCGGGAGCGGCGGACACCGGACCGGGCAGCAGGCACACGGCGGCGAGGGCGGTGGCGGTGGCGAGGGCGGGGATGTGCCTGGACGCGCGCAAGCGGGTCACCTCATCCGGACGGTCCCCGAGGCGAAGGCGCCTTCCAGCCTAGTACGGCGACCGGAAAGGTCCACCGGGGACCGTCCGGGGGCCCGGGAGCCCGCCCGGTCCGCCAGGGACCGCCCGGGGCCTAGGAGCCCGCCGCCCGCACCGCCGAGGCCGCCTTGCGGGCCGCCACCAGGATCGGGTCCCAGACGGGGGAGAACGGCGGGGCGTAGCCCAGGTCCAGCGAGACCATCTGCTCCACCGTCATACCGGCGGTCAGGGCCACCGCCGCGATGTCCACCCGCTTCGCGGAGCCCGCCGCGCCCACGATCTGCACGCCCAGCAGCCGGCCCGTGCGCAGCTCCGCCAGCATCTTCACCGTCATCTCCGCCGCGCCCGGGTAGTAGCCCGCCGTGTTGGTGGAGGTGATGGTCGCCGTCACGAACCGCAGGCCGGCCTCCCGCGCGTCGCGCTCGCGCAGGCCCGTGCGGGCGATCTCCAGCTCGCAGACCTTGCTGACCGCCGTGCCCACCACCCCCGGGAAGGTCGCGTAGCCGCCGCCCACTCCCGAACCGATGACCTGGCCGTGCTTGTTGGCGTGCGTGCCCAGCGGAATGTGCCGGGTGCGGCCCGCGACCAGGTCCAGGACCTCCACGCAGTCGCCGCCCGACCAGATGTCCTCGTGGCCCAGGACCCGCATCGAGAGGTCCGTGAGGATGCCGCCCGAGGAGCCGAGCGGCAGTCCGGCGGCGCGGGCCAGGGCCGTGCGCGGCTCCACGCCGATGCCGAGCACGACCACGTCCGCCGGGTACTCCTCGCCCGCGGCCGTCCGCACCGCCCGGGCCCGGCCGCGCTCGTCGGTGAGGATCTCCGTCACCTCGGCGCGGGAGACCGTACGGATCCCCATCCCGTTCATCGCGCGGTGCACCAGGCCGCCCATGTCCGGGTCCAGGGTGGCCATCGGCTGCTCGCCCCGGTGCAGGACGGTGACCTCGTACCCCCGCCCGACCAGGGCCTCCGCCATCTCCACGCCGATGTAGCCGGCGCCGACGACGACCGCCCGGCGGCCCTCCGGGGCGGCCGCGCCCTCCTTCGGATCCAGGTCCGTCATCAGACGCTGGCCGTCGTCCAGGGTCTGGATGCCGTGCACCCCGTGCGCGCCGATGCCGGGGAGCCGGGGGCGGACCGGACGCGCGCCCGTCGCCAGGACGAGCTTGTCGTAGCCCGTCCAGAACTCGGATCCGCTGTCCAGATCGCGGGCGCGGACCCGCGACCCGGGCAGGTCGAGCTCCACGACCTCGGTGCGGGTGCGCAGGTCGATGTCCCGGGCCCGGTGCTCCTCGGGGGTCCGGGCGATCAGGTCGTCCCGCTCGGGGACCAGGCCGCCGACCCAGTAGGGGATCCCGCACGCGGAGTACGAGGTGAAGTGCCCGCGCTCGAAGGCGACGATCTCCAGCTCCGCCGGGCCCTTGAGCCGCCGGGCCTGTGACGCGGCGGACATGCCCGCCGCGTCACCGCCGACCACCACCACGCGTTCCCTTGCCGCCGCCATCGTCCGCACCGCCCCTTCGCGCCGTCCACCGGATGGGGAACACGCTACGGGCGAACGCGCGTTCAGTCGCGTGCGCCGGCCTCCGCGGCACCGTCAGACGGGGAGGGGGAGGGGGAGGGCGGCGTCGAAGGCGCCGGCCGGGCCGCCGGGACCGCGGCCTGCTTCGGCGTCAGGCCCGCCTTCGGCCTGGCCGGGCGGAACTTCCGGTACAGCCGGTACCCCAGCGCCGCCAGCGCGGCCGCCAGGGCGAACGGCAGCAGTGCGCCGACCGCGACCGTCAGGTAGCGCACGACCTTGGTGAAGACCTCCCAGCCGCCGCTCAAGGCCCCCAGGAACGTCGGCTCCTTCTCCTTCTTCTTCTCCTGCGCCACCGGCTTCGCGGGAGGCTCGGAGACCTCCAGCGTGATCGTGCCCAGCGAGGTCTGGTCCTTCAGCGCCGTCTGCTGCGCCAGCAGCGACTCCAGGTCGGACTGGCGGCGGCTCAGCTCGCTCTCGAGCATCACCACCTCGCTCAGCGCCGAGGCCTTGCCCATCATCTCCCGCACCCGGGCCACGCTGGCCTGCTGGGACGCCACCCGGCTGCCGATGTCGGCCACCTTCTCCGTGACGTCCTGCGCGTCGACCTTGCGGTGCAGGAGCTTGCCGCTGCCCTCCATCGCCCCGAGCACCGCGTCATAGCGCTCGCCCGGCACCCGCAGGGTGAGCGTGGAGGTCATCCGGCCGTCCCCGCCGCGCTTGGTCGACTCGTTGCCCACGTAGCCGCCCGCTCCGTCGGCCGCCGTCCGGGCCGCGGACAGGGTCTTCTGGACGTCCTCCGTCTCGATGCCGAGGGTCGCCGTACGGATGACGTTGGGGCGGACGGTGACCGGCTGCTGCCCGTTCTTGTCGGCGGGGGAGGCGCCGGGCCCCGCCGGGGCGGGGGCCGCCGCGGCCCCCGGGGCCCCCTCCGGGGCCTTGTCGCCCTGGGCGGGCGCGACCGCCGCCTTGTCGGAGGCGCTGTCCCGGCTCCCGCCGGAAGCGCCGCAACCGGTGAGCGTGAGCGCCCCGGCCAGGGAGAGGGCGGCCGCCAGGGCCGCCGCAGAGCGATGCATCGTGTCAAACCCCCGAGTTTCGGCTGGTGTTGCCGTTTCGACGTACAGAGTCCGGTCGCGGGTTTCACTCCGGCGGTCCCGGGCCGATCCCGATGCGGTCACGGTCCGGCCTCGGCGCGCGGCCGGTGATCGGTCTGAGACGATGTGTCCATGCACGAAGCGGACATGCGTACGGATCGCCCCGCCCGAACCCGGCACGTCGTCGTCATCGGCGGCGGCATCGCGGGCCTGGCGGCGGCCCACGGGCTGCTCGCCGAGGGCGTCCGCGTCACCCTGCTGGAGGCCGGCCCGCGGCTCGGCGGCAAACTGCTTTCCGGCGAGCTCGCCGGCCTTCCCGTCGACCTCGGCGCCGAGTCCGTGCTGGCCCGCCGCCCCGAAGCCGTGGACCTAGCCAAGGCCGTGGGCCTCGGCGCGGCCCTCCAGCCGCCCGCCACCGCCACCGCCCACCTGTGGACCCGGGGCGCGCTGCGCCCCATGCCGCGCGGGCACGTGATGGGCGTGCCGGGCGACCTCGGACCGCTCGCCGCCTCCGGGGTGCTCTCCCCCGAGGGGCTCGCCCGGATCGAGGCCGAACACGCGCTGCCGCCCGCCGAGATCGGCGAGGACGTCGCCGTCGGCGAGTACGTCGCCGACCGGCTGGGCCGCGAGGTCGTCGACCGCCTCGTGGAACCGCTGCTCGGCGGGGTCTACGCGGGCAACGCCTACCGCATCTCCCTGCGCGCCGCCGTGCCCCAGCTCTTCGAGGCCGCCCGCACGCACGCGCTGCTGGGCGACGGCGTACGGGAGCTGCAGCGCCGGGCCCAGGCGCAGCCCCAGCAGGCCGGTCCGGTCTTCGCCGGCATCGACGGCGGGATCGGGCGGCTCCCGGTGGCGGTGGCCGAGGCCTGCCGCGCGGCCGGGGCGCGCATCGTCACCGACGCCCCCGCCCGCGAGCTCCTGCGCACCCCCGGGGGCTGGCGGGTCGTGGCCGGCTCGGAGGCCGTCGAGGCCGACGGCGTGATCCTGGCGACCCCCGCCGGACCCGCCGCCCGGCTGCTCGACGGGCTCGCACCGGCCGCCGCGGCCGAGCTGCGCGGGGTGGAGTACGCCTCCATGGCCCTGATCACGATGGCCTTCCGCCGCTCCGACCTGCCCGCGGCCGTCGCCGACGGGGGCGCGAGCGGGTTCCTCGTACCGCCCGTCGACGGCCGGACCATCAAGGCCTCCACGTTCTCGAGCAACAAGTGGGCCTGGGCCGGGACCGATCCGGACCTCTTCCTGCTGCGCACCTCGGTCGGCCGCCACGGCGACGAGAAGGACCTGTTGCGCGAGGACGCGGAACTGGTCGAGGTCTCGCTGGCCGACCTCGGCGCGGCCGTGGGCCTGGCGGCCCGGCCGGTGGCCTCCGCCGTCACCCGCTGGGACGGCGCGCTGCCCCAGTACCCGGTCGGCCACCTCGGCCGGGTGGCCCGGATCCGCGCGGCCGTGGCCGCCCTGCCGGGCCTCGCCGTGTGCGGGGCGCTCTACGAGGGCGTGGGCATTCCGGCGTGCATCGCCGGCGCGGGCAAGGCCGTGGACGCGGTGACCGCCGCCTTCGGTGCGGGTTCGCCACCCCTGGCGCAGACCACTGATCAGCGCACGGGACAATAGGCACATGACTGCACCAGAGAAGATTCCCAACGCGGGGAAGAAGGCGAAGGACCTCAACGAGGTCATCCGCTACACCCTGTGGTCCGTCTTCAAGCTGAAGGACGTCCTCCCGGAGGACCGCGCCGGCTTCGCCGACGAGGTCCAGGAGCTGTTCGACCAGCTGGCCGCCAAGGACATCACGGTCCGCGGCACCTATGACGTCTCCGGCCTGCGCGCCGACGCGGACATCATGATCTGGTGGCACGCGGAGACCGCGGACGAGCTGCAGACCGCGTACAACCTGTTCCGCCGCACCAAGCTGGGCCGCGCCCTGGAGCCGGTCTGGTCGAACATGGCCCTGCACCGCCCGGCCGAGTTCAACAAGTCGCACATCCCGGCCTTCCTGGCCGACGAGGTCGCCCGCGACTACGTCAGCGTGTACCCCTTCGTGCGCAGTTACGACTGGTACCTGCTGCCGGACGAGGACCGCCGCCGCATGCTCGCCGACCACGGCAAGATGGCCCGCGGCTACCCCGACGTGCGCGCCAACACCGTGGCCTCCTTCTCCCTGGGCGACTACGAGTGGCTGCTGGCCTTCGAGGCCGACGAGCTCTACCGCATCGTCGACCTCATGCGTCACCTGCGCGCCTCCGAGGCCCGTATGCACGTCCGTGAAGAGGTCCCCTTCTACACCGGACGCCGCAAGTCCGTCGCCGATCTGGTGGCCGGGCTCGCCTGATACCTCCCCTGGGGGGAAGGGCCGGAGGAGCGCTCGTGACACAAGAGCGGCCTTCGGCGGATCGGGAGGCCCTGCCCCCGAAACGACGCAGCCGGAGACCCCGCCCGGAAGTTCAGACGACTGGCGGCAGCACTGCCCCGCGGGCACGTGCTGCCCGGTCGTCCAGCGACACCGGTGCGGGCTCCGGATGCGGCGCACACGTGACACGCCATCCTGCGGTGTCACCCGTCAGCAGATACCGCTCCACGTGACGGTCCACGCAGTCATTGCGTCCGCCGAAGACTCCGTGGGAGCCGGACCCCTGCTCCGTCACCAGCGCCGCCTCGGCGCCCAGCCGCCGCTGGAGCTCCAGCGCGCCCGGGTACGGGGTCGCCCCGTCCCGTTCCGCCGCGACGATCAGCGTGCGGGGCAGCCGGGCCGATGACGGCCCGCCGACCTCCACCGGCCGCTGCCGGGCCGCCCGGACCGGCCAGGAGGCGCACGGCAGGTTCAGGAAGGCGTTGGCCCAGGTCTCGAAGGGCGCCGTGCGGGCCAGCTCGGTGTGGTCGCGGTCCCAGGTCTCCCAGTCCCGCGGCCAGTCGGCGTCGTTGCACAGCACCGCCGTGTAGACGGCCGTCGCGTTCTCCGCCTCCGTGGCGGTGGCCGGGTCCGGGGCCGCCTGGCCGGCCAGCGGTCCGGGATCTCCGCGCAGGAAGGCCGCCAGCGCCGCGGCCCGCTCCGGCCAGACCTCGTCCCGGTAGGCGGTCTCGAGGTACGCCGCGTGGAGCTCGCCGGTGCCGATGTTGCCGCCCGCCGGGGTACGGGCCACCGCTTCGCGGACCCGCTCGTAGCTTGCCCGCACGGCCGCCGGGGTGCTGCCGAGACCGTACGCGGCGTGGTGGCGGGCCGCCCAGGCGCGGAAGTCGTGCCAGCGGCGCTCGAACCCCGCTGCCTGGTCGAGGTTGTTGCGGTACCAGATCCGGTCCGGATCCGGGTTGACCGCCGAGTCGAGGACCATGCGGCGGACGTGGTCCGGGTACAGGGTGGCGTAGACCGCGCCCAGGTAGGTGCCGTACGAGGCGCCGGCGAAGGTCAGCTTCTCCTCGCCGAGCGCGGCCCGCAGCACGTGCAGATCGCGGACGTTGTCCAGCGTCGTGTAGTGCGGCAGGGCGGCTCCGGCCCGCTCGGCGCAGCCCCGGGCGTAGGCCCGGGCGGCGGCGCGGCGGCGCTCCTTTTCCGCGGCGGAGGGGTGCGCCGGCACCTGGGTGGGGCCGGCCGAGCGCGCGGCCGGGTCCCGGCAGGACAGCGGGGCGGAGCGGCCGACGCCGCGCGGCGCGTAGCCGACCAGGTCGTAGGCGGCGGCGATGCGCTGCCACGCGGGCAGCTCCGCGAGCAGCGGGAAGTACATGCCGGAGGCGCCGGGGCCGCCCGGGTTGTGGACGAGCGCGCCCTGCCGGGCGGCGCCGCCGGCGCGGCCGGCCGCGACCCGGCTGACGGTGAGGGTGATCTGCGGGCCGTCGGGGCGGGCGTAGTCGAGCGGCACGCGCAGGGACGCGCAGCGCACCGGGTCGGGCAGCTCCTCGACGGCGGGGCACGCCCGGAAGCCGAGGCCCGCGGCGGCGGCGCGGCGGGCGGCGAGGACGGCGCCGGCCGACGCGGCGTCGGGGGCGGCGTACGGGGCGGGGGCCGCTGCCGCCGGGACGGCGGTGACCGTGGTGGCCGCGGTGGCCCACAGGGTGAGGGCCGCCGCGGCGGCTCCGTGGCGTGCGGGTGTCGTCCGCATGGCGGCCCCTTCGTGCCGATGGTCCGATGAGACGACCAGGGCCCCGCACGGAAGTAAAGGATCACCGGGCGGTGTCGGCCTCATTGGCCCCGTTGCCGGGGGAGCCACCCCCGGTTGCCGCACCCCAGGGCCGCCCGCAGCCCGGGATCGTCGACCGCGCGGACCCCGTGCACCGCCACCGCCGTCAGCGGTTCGCCCGCGCCGTGCTCGCGGTCCAGGGTGCGCAGCAGCCGCTGTCCCGCCGGGGAGGCCCAGCGGGAGTACGGGTGCGACTCGAAGCGGGCGATGGCCAGACAGCCGGCGCCCAGTATCAGCGGCAGGGCGAACCAGCCCAGGACGACGGTGGTGGTGCTCCCGTCCGCCGGGGCGGCGAGCGCGGCCGCGGCCATCGCGAGGACCAGCAGGGTGGCGGCGCGGACCGCCCGGACCCCGTTGCCCACGCGGAGCAGGGTGTCGGCGGGCAGGGCCAGCCCCGCCTCGCCGAGCCGCTCCGCGAGGGCCCGTACCGCCCCGTCCGCCGCCACCGTGGAGCGCAGTTCGGGCACCGGCGACTGGCCGTCGGGGCCGAACGCCCCGAGGACGGACCGCTCGTGCGCGTCGCGGCCGACCGGGTCGACGACCGTCGCCCAGCCGGTGTGGGCCAGCAGCAGCCGCCGCTGGCGGTGCATGGTCAGCAGTGTCAGGTCGGCCACCCGGGCCGGGCCGCCGGCCAGGTAGGCGGCCTCGTACAGGTTCAGCTCGGCGTGGTGGTGCGCGGCGGCGCCGGCGGGCGCCTCCGCGGCATGGGCGGCGGCTCTGAGCAGCAGGGTGCACGACGTCAGCACCCCGGCCCAGGCCACCAGGAGGAACAGAACCCAGAACATGAGTGAGTTCTATAGTGTGTTGATAGGCCCGGTCGAGGGTGCCGTCGCCGTACGAGCCGCCGTGTGAGCAGACCGTGGCGCCGCGGTGAGGGGGCGTCAGGAACTGCTGGAGCTGCTGGAACAGCTGGAACCGGACGAACTGCTGCAGCTCGACCCGGAGGAGCTGCTGCAGCTCGAACCGCCGGAACTCCCGCCGGAGCAGCTGGAACTGCCGCTTCCGCAGCCCCCGCCGGACCCCGCGCACGAGGACCCCGAGCCGCAGCCCGACCCCGATCCGCCCCCGCTTCCACCGCCGTCGCTCCCCGCGCACCACAGCACCGGCAGCAGCTCGGCGCCGGAGGAGGACGAGGCGTGCGCGTGGTGTGCGGGCCGGGACGGTCTCGACTGGGCCGCGGCCAGCCGGGTGCCGCGGGCGGCGGGCACCAGCTGCCCGCGCAGGAACGGGTCCCGCAGGCCGCGCAGCCCGAACAGCGCGGTCTGCACGTGCGGCGTCCGGTCGTTCACGTAGTGGGAGCGGATCTCGCGCAGCGCCCGGCGTCCCGCCGGGGTGACCCGCCGGCCGGCCGCCGCGGCGCACAGGCCCCCGACGAGGACCCCCACGAGCAGGACGGGCAGCACCTTGACGATGAACGGCACCTGCCCGTCCGGGTCCAGGACGAACGCGACGAAGGTCAGCGGCAGCGACACGGGCACCAGCAGTCCGCACACCGTGGCCTGGACCAGGCCCCAGCGCCGCCAGGTCCGCCCCCAGCCGGGCGGCGAGAGCAGCCCGCGGGCCGCCAGCCCGTCCCCGGTCTCCTGCACGGCCGGGTCGACCATCGCCGCGTAGCGCACCTGGTAGAGCCAGCCCGAGGGCGCCCCGGCGTGCGCCTGGAGGACGGCCCGCTCGGCGGCGTCGTTCGCCCGCGCCCCGGGGCGTACGTGGACGATGCCGGGGCCCCCGACCATCAGCCGGCCGTCCCCCAGCATCGACACGAGGGCGGTGTCCACGACCGCGCCGGGCCCGCCCGCCATGAAGGCGGCCTCGGACAGGTCGTGGAGGACCGGCGCCGGACCGGCGGCCCGGGGCCGGGCCCGGTACAGACCGAGGGCCAGCAGGCCGCTGGACGCGGCGACGGCGAGCCAGATCGCCAGTGCGAGCAGGTTCATGCCGCCCTCCCCACGAGGGCGCGGGCCCAGCGCACGACCCGGCCGGGCGGTCTTGCCGCGGCCCGGTCCCGCCACCACGCGGTGAGCCGGCGCCGGGCGGCCGGGTCGGCCGGCAGGTCCTGGATCAGCAGGTGCTCGGCGAAGTCCAGCGCGTCCCGGCGGTATCCGGCGGTCATCGGGCGGCCCTTGGCGTAGGCGAGGAAGGCCGTGCGGTACGGTCCCCCGCCGCCGAGGATGCCGGGCAGTTCGGGAGCCAGCCGGGCCACCACGTCCGCCCGCTTGGCGGCCAGCGCCCGGGACTGCACCCGGATCCGCTGCCGGTCGAAGCCCTCGGGAACCGGAGTCCCGGCCACCAGCGCCGACAGCAGGGCGGCCTGCCCGAGCCCCACCCGGGTGCGCGCGGCCTCGTCGGGCGGCGCGTGCCGGTCGTGCGCCCCGGCCGCGGGGCCGGGGTCCGACGGCAGGGCGGGCCCGGCCGTCATCACCGCGCGGACGGCCGCCAGCTCGGCCGCCAGCTCCGGCTCCGGCGGGAAGTCGTCGTCCCGCTCCAGCAGGACGCCCGGCGGGTCCACCCGGGAGCGGAGCGCGGCCAGCAGCTCGAGCACCACCGGCGGCACCGGGTGCGCGTGGGTGTCGTGCCAGACCCCGCCCCGCTCGACGCCGCCCGCCACGTGCACGTACGCCAGCGCCTCCAGCGGGATCGCGTCCAGCACGGTGAGCGGGTCCTCTCCCCGGTTGACCCGGTTGGTGTGCAGGTTGGCCACGTCGATGAGCAGCCGTACGCCGGTCCGCTCGACCAGCTCCGTCAGGAACTGCCCCTCCGTCATCTCCTCGCCCGGCCAGGAGAACAGCGCGGCGATGTTCTCCAGTGCCAGCGGCACGGGCAGCGCGTCCTGCGCGATGCGCACGTTCTCGCACAGCACGTCCAGCGCGTCGCGGGTACGCGGCACCGGCAGCAGGTGCCCGGCCTCGAGCACCGGCGAGGTGCTGCGGACGAAGGCGATGTGCTCGGTGACCAGCGGCGCCCCCAGCGCCACCGCCCGCTCCCCGAGCGCGGCCAGCTTCGCCGGGTCGGGGCGGTCGGCGCCGCCGAGGCCCAGCGAGACCCCGTGCGGGACCAGGCGCACCCCCCGCTCGCGCAGCCTCAGCAGCGCCTCGGGCAGATGGCCCGGGCAGATGTTCTCGGCCACCACCTCGGCCCAGTCCAGGCCGGGCAGCCGCTCGACCGCGTCCGCGATCTCGGGCCGCCAGCCGATGCCCACCCCCAGGTGTGCCATGGGCTTCATGTCCCTCGCCCCCCTTTCAGTGCCGTTCCTCGCACCGTGTGCCGAAGTGATGGCCCCGGCGCGGTCCGGCCAACCACGAAGAGGGGACGTTCAGAGCAACATTTGAGGTTCCGCCCCTCGGATCCCTCAGAGCCGCGCGCGCAGCGCCGGGTGGTCGGCGATCACCGTCGCGCTGCCGGGCGCGATCTCCGTGAAACCGGCGTCGCGGACCACCGGCAGCCCGCCGGAGCTCAGCTGCGCCCACCGCTCGCGCGGCGCCGTCCGCACGGCCAGCCGGAAGCCGCGGTCCTGCCACTCGGCCCGCTCCGCGTCCGTCAGCTCCCACCAGGCCAGCTGCGCCGCGTGCCCCGCCTGGGCCATCGCCTTGCCGGCCGACATGTCGAGGCCGGGGTTGAACCAGAGCACGGGCAGGCCCGGCGCGGTGTCCGGGGCGACGGGTTCCGGGTCCGCCAGGTCGGTGCCCGACACCTGGAGCTTGGCCAGTTCCCTGGGCCAGCCGTCCAGCGGCACCGGCGGGAACACCCGTACCTCCGCGGTGTCACCGTGCACCGTGACACCCGGCAGGGTGCCGGCCTTGCGCCACTCCGCCCCGCGCGCCCGACGGACCACCTTGCGGATCCGCGCGTCCTGCCAGTCCCGCACCGCCCCGGCCCACTCGCCCTCGCCCCGCGAGCGCTCGTCGGTCAGCAGGACCAGCACCGCGCGGGCCGCCGTCTCCAGCGCGTCCGTCCGGGCGGGCGGCTCGGTCTTCTCGATCCGCACCACCAGCGGCAGGACGTACTGCGGGGCTTCGTCGCGCAGGGCGTGCTCCTGCCGGAACGGGCTGTCCGCGCCGACCGCGGGTACCTCTGTGGTGTCGTTCGTCTGCTGGCTGCTCATCCCGCCAAGGATGCCAGCCTCCCCCGCCAGGAGGATGCCGCGGGGGGCCGGGCCGGGCCGGCCGATGCCGAGCGGGGAGGGCCAGGCGCCGTCGTCCGCCCGAGCGAGGTCACCGAGGCGGCTCCGCACTGACGTACGCGGGGGACGAGCCGCCGCGCACGAGGACGCGGGACGCCCCCGTCCCGTCCGCCGGGACCGAGCGGATGTCGCCGTCGAGGCCGTAGCCGACGTTCGCCCCGTCCAGCCAGGCGGGCTGGTCGTCGACGCTGTGCGGCTCGGCCAGCGGGTGCTCCCGCATCGTCGCCAGGTCCAGGACGTACAGCCGCCAGGGCGCCCGGGCGTCGTCGGAGACCTTCTTCTTGAAGGCCACGCGGGTGCCGTCGGGTGACAGCGAGGGGCATTCGGCGTTCTCGCGCAGCGCTTTCGCCGACCAGTTCCGCAGGTCGCCCTCGACGAGGTGGGTGCGGCCCCGGGTGGAGACGGTGGCGTAGAAGCGGTTGTCGTCGCCCGCGAAGCTGACGCCCCAGTAGTTGACGTCGGAGTCGTGGTGCCGGGCCCCGTCGAGGGTCAGCGGGATCTGCTCCATCGACTTGACCAGGTAGCCGGTGCGCAGGTCCAGGATCGAGGTCCGCGTCGAGAAGGCGGAGGTGTTGTACGAGTCCCCGGTCGTGAAGGTCGTCCAGGACAGGAGCTGCCCCGAGGCGGAGACGCGGGCCCGGTTGGGGATGCCCGGCACGGTCACCCGGCGGATCTCGCGCAGCTGCCGGTCGAGGACGTGGGCGTCGGTGCGGGCCGGGACGCCGGGCAGCTTGCGCAGGCACAGGGCGTGTTCCCCGGCGGCGTGGAAGCGGTCGCAGGACGGGCCGCCCCGCACGCTGGGCCCCTCGGACGCGGGCCGGCGCGCGACCCGTCCGGTGGCCGCGTCCCGGAAGTAGAGCCCGGGCTCCGCGAGGCCGAACGAGGCACTGGCCCCGGCCTGCGGGGCCGGCCGTTCGCGGTGCCGCGCGTGCAGGACGTAGCCGAGGGAGCCCGCGGCGAGCAGGAGTACGGCCGCGACGACGAGGGCGGGGCGCAGCCGCCCGTGACGGAGGTTCATGACGGCTCCGGGGTGGGGGTGCGGGGGGAGGCGGCGGGGGAGGGCAGGACGCGCCGGGCGGCCGCGAGCGCCGCGGCCAGCGCGAGGGCGGCCGCCCACAGGGCGGGCCGCTGCCCCCAGAAGGTCCACGCCGCTCCGAACCCGGCGGCGCCGAGCAGCCGGGCCAGTGCCTGGCCGGTCTGCAGCAGCGCGAGCCCGCCGGCCCGGCCGTGCGCGGGCAGCGCCGGCGCGGCCAGGGCCATCAGGACCCCGTCGGTGCCGGCGTAGAAGACGCCCAGCAGGGCGAGTACGGCGATGGCGCTGGGCCAGGAGACCGGCGCCAGCAGCACGGCGTACGCGCAGAGCAGGGCGCCGTGTCCGAGGAGGAAGGCCGGCCGCCGCCCGTACCGGTCGGCGATTCGGCCCGCCGGGACGGCGAGCAGGAGGTAGACGGCGGCGGCGCCCAGCGGCAGCAGCGTGAACAGGGCGGGCGGCAGGTCGAGGGCGCGCAGGAGCAGCAGGTAGAGGAAGGCGTCGCCGATGGTGGTGGCGCCGAGGAGGGCCGCGGCGCACAGGACGCGGCGGAAGGCGGGGTCGCGCAGGGCGCTGGTGGTGGGCGGGCGCGCGGGCGCGGCCGCGGACGGGGGCGGGGCGGCGGGCGCGGCCGGGACGTATACGGCGAGCAGCAGCACGCCGAGCAGGCCGACGCAGAAGCTGACGGCGAACACCGCGTCGTAGGCGTCGGCGGTGGCCCACAGCACGGCGAACGCGGCGAGCGGGCCCAGCAGGGCGCCCGTGGTGTCCATGGCGCGGTGTACGCCGAAGGACCTGCCGAGGGCCTCGGGCGGCCCGCTGAGCGAGATCAGCGCGTCGCGCGGGGCGGTGCGGATGCCCTTGCCGAGGCGGTCGGCGGCGAGCGCCGCGGCGATCCCGGCGGTGGCGCCTCCGGCGAGCAGGAGGCCGAGCCGGGACAGCGCGGAGAGCAGGTAGCCGGCTCCGGCGACGCGCTTGTGGCGGCCGCCGCGGTCGGCGAGGCGCCCGCCGAGCAGCCGTACGAGTGCGGTCGCGCCGTTGAACATCCCGTCGAGGAAGCCGAACTGGAGGGGGGAGAGGCCGAGTCCGAGGACGAGGTAGAGCGGCAGCACCGCCGTGACCATCTCCGAGGAGATGTCGGTGACCAGGCTGACCGCGCCGAGCGCGAGGACGGCGGCGGGGACGCGCCGCCGGGCCCCTGGGGTGCGGGGCGGCGCGTCCGGGCGGCCGTTGGCGGCCAGGTACATCAGTGGCAGCTGTACTTCGGGCTCGTGTCCTTGACCTGGCCGTCCGTGGCGACGTACGTCCAGCCGTAGCCGGAGTCGGCGAACTCCAGCTTCACCACGCCGTACGGGCCGCTGATCCGCTTCTGGCTGTTGGGCTGGACCTCTTCGATCGGGTAGGGGTCGGCGCCGCCCATCCCGCCGACGATCTCCACGATCCCGTCGGCGGTGGCCCGGCCGTCGGGGTCCTGCGGGGCGAACCGCTCGTAGTGGTGGTCGTGGCCGCCGAGGACGAGGTCGGCCTTCGCGGCGTACAGGATCTTCCAGACGGGCTTGGAGACCGGGTCGTTGCCGTGCCCGCCGGAGGAGAACAGCGGGTGGTGCCAGTAGGCCGCGACGCACTTCCTCGTGTTGGCGGCGAGATCGGCCTTGAGCCAGTCGATCTGGGCTGACTGGTCGAAGGAGTTGGAGTCGAGGGCGATGAAGTGCCAGTTGCCCTCGTCGTAGCTGTACCAGCTCTTGCCCTGCGGGAAGGCGATGCTCCCGAAGTAGGCCTTGTACCCGGCGAGGGAGCCGGCCGGGTCGTAGGTCTCGTGGTTGCCCGGTACCGGGCGGGTCTTGGCCTTGAAGGCGCCCCAGCTCTTGTCGTAGTAGTTGCGGAAGTCGGAGAGCCGGGCGTCGTCGTACTGGTTGTCGCCCATCGTCAGGTAGAACTTCGGGTCGATCCGCTGGGCGAGCGCGGCCGTCTCGGGGTGTGCGCAGCCGCTGTCGGAGGCCGTGCACTGCGCGGCGATGTCACCGGCCGCGACCACCGTGAAGGCGCCGCCGGGCGGCGGCCCGCCGTCGAGGGATCCGTAGACCTCGGCCTCGAACAGCGAGTAGCCGTACGAGGTGCCGCGGGCGGTGCCGTGGACGCGCAGGTATCGGCCCTTGCCGGACAGCCCGGTCCAGTCGTCGGTGCCGCCGTTGCCGGCGGTCTCGGTGGCGAGCGGGGTCCAGGCGGCGCCGTCGGCGGACACCTCGACGCGGTACGCCTTCGCGTACGCCGCCTCCCAGCGCAGCCGCACCCGGGAGACGGTGGCCGAGGCGCCGAGGTCGACCCGGATCCACTGCGGGTCCTTGCCCTCGGCGCTGGCCCAGCGGGTGGCCGGGTCGCCGTCGAAGGCGTTCTTCGCGCCGAGGGAGGAGGTTTCGACGGAGGAGGCGGTGGCGGGCTTGCCGAGCGATATGAGGGGGGCGGCGGCGGCCCCGGCCCGTTCGGGCCAGGCGAGGAGCCCGCCGACGAGGACGAGGGCGGCGACGCCGGCGAGGAGGAGGGTGCGGAGTCTGCTGCGGACTGAGGGGGACGGAGCGGAAGCGTTCAGGTGCATACCTGGACTCCCTGGCCTTGGGGGCGGCGAGAGCTGGACTCTGGCGCGGAGCAGCGCGCCCCGGCCCGCGTGCGGGCGGGGAGCGGTGCACGGCGGCCGGGTCAGAGCTCTCGCTGAGCGCGTCATGCCCGCCTGCGGAACGGGGGCACCGCGCCAAGCCGCCGCCCGGGAGACTAACAGGAAGGAAAGTTTCCTACCAGTGTCCCGGATAGGCTTGTTCCCATGGACCAGCCGGACGCGAACCCGTCGTACTGCCCCGCTCCCGCCGCTCCGGCCGGGCGGGTGGCCGGGCCTCCGTACGCCGACTGCCTGGAGTGCGGCAAGCCCACCGAGTACGGGGTCAAGACCCCGGGCGTGGTGCTGTGCCCGGTGTGCGAGTGGCAGGACGCGCAGCGCACGGCCTGCTCGGGCTGAAGGGCCCCGGCCGCCCCCTTCCGCGCGCTAGGTGCCGATGAGCTCGGAGACCTTCACGAACCGGTAGCCGCGTTGGCGCAGTTCCGGAACGATCTTGCGGATGGCCTCCTCGGTGACCGGCGCCGCGCTGCGCGTGCAGTGCATGACCACCACCGAGCCCGGCTTGACCCCCGCCAGCACCTGCTCGGCCACCGCGTCGGGGTCCTTGGCGAAGGCGTCCCCGCTGACCACGTCCCACTGGACGGCCGTGACCTTCGCCGTGGACAGGGCCCGCAGCGCCTGGTCGTCGTAGCAGCCGCCGGGGAAGCGGAAGTAGGGGACGGTGTTCACCGCGCCCGCCGTGCGGAAGGCGGCGAAGGCCCGGTCCACGTCGGCGCGGGCGGCGGCGGCGTCGAGGGCGGGCAGCCCGTAGCAGGGGGAGGTGAAGGCGTGGTGGCTGTACGAGTGGTTCGCGACCTCGAAGACCGGGTCGGTGCCGATCGCCTTCGCCTGGTCCGGGTACTCCTCGGCCCAACGGCCCGTCATGAAGATCGTCGACGGCACCTTGAGCGTGCGCAGGGTGGTGATCAGCTGGGGGTTGTCGAAGCGCTCCCCGCCGGCGGCGCGCGCTCCCTGGTCGGCGGTCATGTCGGCGTCGAAGGTCAGCGCCACGGTCTTGTCGGTGTGCTGCTTCGCCCGCTCGAAGACCGGGGTCAGGCCGTTCGGGCCGGGGGCCAGGGTCGGGGGCTTGGCGGGGGCGCCGGCCTGCGGCCCGGCTCCGGCCGCCGACGGCGCGCCGGGCGCGGGGGCGGGGGCGGACGCGGGGGCGGACGCCGCCGGGGTCCCCAGACGGGCCTCGCGGCCGGCGTCCGACGGACCGGCGCCGCCCCCGCATCCCGCGAGGGCGGCGCCGAGGGCGGCACTGAGCACGGCTGCGGACGCCGCTTTGCGCACGGAAATGGTCACACAGGCAAAATATATGACTATGTGGCAAGTAGTCGTGCGCGGCACTCCCCGACGTCGAAGTCACCCGCGGGATACCTCGGGCCGATGTCCTCCAGATGCTCGAGCAGCAGCCTGCTGACCGCCCAGTTGCGGTACCACTTGCGGTCCGCGGGGACGATGAACCAGGGCGCGGCGCCGGTGGAGCAGCGCTCCAGGGCCAGTTCGTACGCCTCCTGGTACGCGGGCCACAGGGCGCGGTCCTCGATGTCGGCCGGGCTGAACTTCCAGTGCTTGTCCGGGTTGTCGAGCCGCTCCAGCAGCCGCTCGCGCTGCTCCTCGTAGCTGATGTGCAGGAAGACCTTCACCAGGGTCACGCCGTCGTCCGCGAGGGACTCCTCGAAGCGGTTGATCTGCGCGTAGCGCTGGGCGATCCGGCTGCGCGGCACCAGTTCGCGGACGCGGGCGACCAGCACGTCCTCGTAGTGCGAACGGTCGAAGATGCCGATCTCGCCCGGTTGGGGGAGCGCCTTCCTGACCCGCCACAGGAAGGGATGCCTCCGCTCCTCCGGCGTGGGCGCCTTGAAGGGCCGGATCCGGCAGCCGGACGGGTTGAACAGGCCGATCACGTGCTTGACGGTGCCGCCCTTGCCGCTGGTGTCCATGCCCTGCAGGACGAGCAGCACGCGGCGCCGGTCGCCCGCGGTGCTCGCGGCGTAGAGCCGCTCCTGGAGCGAGGCGAGCGGCTGCGCCATCGCCGCGGTGGCCGCCCGGCCGGCCGCCTTGTCCGGGGGGCCCGCCGGGGTCGAGGCGGGGTCGAGGCAGCCGAGGTCGAGCCCCCCGCCGACGGGCACGCGCAGCAGCTCCCGCAGGGGCCGCGGGGTCACCGCCACGGTCCCGTCACCGCGAACGTGGTGCCCGGCGCGTAGGCGTTGACGTACATGGTCCGCCCGTCGGGGGAGAAGGTCACCCCGGCGAACTCCCCCCACTCCGGCGCGCCCGGCCGGCCGATGTCGTCGGCGTTGCGGGCCACCGGGTACACCTCGCCGCCGACCGTCACCCCGAACACGTACTGGGCCCCGCCGCCGTCCTCGCACACCATCAGCCCGCCGTCCGGGGCCAGGCAGATGTTGTCGGGGGAGTCCCCGGGGAGCCGGATGTCGGCGGCCGGGCCGAACACCACGTCCAGCCGGAGCCGGGCGCGCAGCGGGTCGTAGAACCACACCTGCCCGTGGTGGTCGGCGCCCGCGCCCTCGCCGCGGCGGGCGTAGCTGGAGACGAAGTGGACGCCGGCGCCGCCCCAGTAGCAGCCCTCCAGCTTCTGCGCGTGGGTGATCCCGCCGCGCCCGAAGTCCTGGAACCGGATCGCGGTCCCGGCCGCGGACGGGTCGGGCACGCGGACCCACTCCACCGGGAACTCCGCCCCGGGCCGGTCCACCACGGCCAGGTCTGCCAGCCCCGGCACGCGCATCGCCTCCAGCGCGCCGCCGGCCCGCAGCGAACCGGCGCCGCCGAGCGGCCGCGCGGGCAGGAAGCGGTAGAACAGCCCGAAGGGCGGGTCGAAGGCGTCCTCGGTCTCGTAGACGACCCCGAGGTACGGGTCCACGGCGACGGCCTCGTGGGCGAAGCGGCCCATCGCGGTGAGCGGGACGGCCCCCGAGCGGTACGGGTCCGCGGGATCCACCTCGAAGACGTAGCCGTGGTCGCGCGCGTAGCCGGAGCCGCCCGCCCGCTCCTCGGTCTCCTCGCAGCTCAGCCAGGTGTTCCAAGGGGTCCGGCCGCCCGCGCAGTTGACGGCGGTACCCGCGAGGGCCACCCGCTCGCCGGTGACCCGCCCGTCCGGGCCGAGCTCCAGGGCCGTGCAGCCGCCCAGCGCCTCCGGGTCGTACGTCAGCCCGGCGACGGCGGGCACGCGCAGGGCGGCCGTGGCGCGGTTCTCGTGGTTGCGGACCAGCCGCACGCGTCCGCCGCCCGCGCCGAAGGCGGCCATGCCGTCGCAGTTGGCCGGGACGGCGCCCTCACCCGAGCGCAGCGGAGCGCCCGCGCGCGAGAGGACGCGGTAGGAGAATCCGGCGGGCAGGTCGAGCAGCCCGCCCGGGTCGGGCAGCAGCGGCCCGTACCCGCGCGTCGGCCGGGCGGCGCCGGCCCGGCTGGTGAACAGGGCGCCGAGCGCCCCGCTGAAAGCGATCCCGCCGGCGGCGAGCAGACTGCGTCGGGTGACGGACATCGGCCACTGGTACCACAGGGGGCCGCCCGCGGTGGGCCGCCGCGCCGCCGGGGTGCGCCGCCCGGACCGGTGCGGTGGGGCGGTGCCCGGCCGGATCGGGCGCGGCGCGGCCCCGCCCGGCCGGACCGGGCGGTCCCGCGGGGGATCAGGCGAGTTCGGCGCTCAGGGTGATCGTCGTGCCGGTCAGGGCCTGGCTGACGGGGCAGTTCTTCTTCGCGTCCTCGGCGGCGGCGGCGAAGGCGTCCGCGTCGATGCCCGGGACCTCGCCCTTCACCGTGAGGTGGATGCCGGTGATGCCCTCACCGGGCTGGAAGGTGACGTCGGCCTTGGTCTCGAGGCGGCTCGGCGGGTTGCCGGCGCCCGCGAGGGCGTGGGACAGCGCCATGGAGTAGCAGCTGGAGTGGGCGGCGGCGATCAGCTCCTCGGGGCTGGTCTTGCCGTTCGCGGCCTCGGAGCGGGCGGGCCAGGAGACGTCGTAGGAGCCGAGGCCCGAGGAGTCGAGGGTGACGACGCCCTTGCCCTTGAGCAGGTCGCCTTCCCAGACGGTGTGCGCGTGACGCGTGGTGGCCATGGTGATCCCTTCGCAGAAGTGGAAACGGCCGGACACCCGCCAGGGCGCCCGGCGTTCCCCAACCTACTGCGACACCAGGGGCTTCGCGTCGCGGGCGAGCGCGGTGAGCCGCGATATGGCGCGGAAGTACTTCTTCCGATAGCCGCCGTTGAGCATTTCTTCACTGAACAGCCTGTCGAAGGGCACCCCGGACGCCAGGACGGGGACCTCGCGGTCGTACAGCCGGTCGGCGAGCACCACCAGACGCAGGGCGGTCGACTGGTCCGGCACCGGGCCGACGTCGGTCAGGCAGACCGCCGTGATCCCGTCGGTCAGCGCCCCGTACCGGCTCGGGTGCACCCGGGCCAGGTGCTCCAGCAGGCCGGGGAAGTCGTCCAGGCTCGCGCCGTCGGTCGCGTACGCCGCCTTGGCGACCTGCTCGTCGGAGAACGGAGCCGGGGCATCCGGCAGGCCGCGGTGGCGGTAGTCCTGCCCGTCGATCCGCAGCGGCCGGAAGTGCGCCGACAGCCCCTGGATCTCCCGCAGGAAGTCCGCGGCGGCGAAACGGCCCTCGCCGAGCTTGCCGGGCAGCGTGTTGGAGGTGGCGGCCAGCGCCACGCCCTGCTCGACCAGGCGGCTGAGCAGCGAGGACACCAGGACGGTGTCGCCCGGGTCGTCCAGTTCGAACTCGTCGATGCACAGCAGCCGGTGCCCGCCCAGGGTCTGCACGGTCTGCTGGAAGCCGAGCGCGCCGACCAGGTTGGTCAGCTCCACGAAGGTGCCGAAGGCCTTGAGCGCGGGCTCGGCCGGCGTGGCGTGCCACAGGGAGGCGAGCAGGTGGGTCTTGCCGACGCCGTAGCCGCCGTCGAGGTAGACCCCGCGCGGGGCGGCCGCGGGGGCCGGCTTCTTGCTGAACCAGCGCCGCTTGCCGGATCCGCTCGCGTGGGCCCCGCCCAGGCCGGCCGCGAAGCCGCTGAGGACGGTGACCGCCTCGGACTGGCTCGGCTGGGTCGGGTCCGGGTTGTACGTGTCGAAGCGCACCGAGTCGAAACGCGGCGGCGGCACCATCTCGGCCACCAGCCGTTCGGCGGGCACCCGGGGCTCGCGGGCGCACAGGGCCTGGGGCCCCGCGTCGGCTATCTGAGGCCGACTGGACGTGGCACCGGAGGTGGAGAGTGATGTTGACACAGCACTCAACTCTACGGGTCGTGGCACACTGCACCGATGCGACGCCTGTTCCCTGTGACCGATCAGACATCAGCCCCGTCCCTGGCCCCGGCCGACCGGGAGTGGTCGCTGGACGAGCTCGCGGAGGCGTACGCGTACCCCTCCCTCGGCGACGGGGCCCACTGGCTGCGGGCGAACA
Source organism: Streptomyces sp. NPDC048270 (assembly GCF_040652335.1). Taxonomy (NCBI): domain Bacteria; kingdom Bacillati; phylum Actinomycetota; class Actinomycetes; order Kitasatosporales; family Streptomycetaceae; genus Streptomyces; species Streptomyces sp. NPDC048270. The sequence continues at coordinate 57,192 of NZ_JBEZLV010000001.1, read as the reverse complement.
TGGTCTCCACCCTGGACGGCGCCGCCCAGCACGACGGCCGCTCCCAGCCGATCTCCGGCGAGGCCGACATGCGGATCTTCGGCACCCTGCGGGCGCTGGCCGATGTGGTGGTCGTCGGAGCGGAAACGGTTCGCCAGGAGGGCTACCGCCCGGCCCGCGCCCGGGAGGACTTCGCGGCCCGCCGCGCGGCCGCCGGCCAGGGCCCGGCCGCGGCCATCGCCGTGGTCACCGCCAGCCTGGACCTGGACTTCGCCCTGCCCCTGTTCACCTCCCCCCTCGTGCCGACCCTGGTGGTCACCGGGGCCGCCGCACCCGCCGACCGGGTCGCCGAGGCCCTCGCGGCCGGGGCCGAGGTCGTGGTGGCGGGCGACGGGGCCGCCGTGGACCCGGCCCGCGCCGTGCGGGAGCTCGCCGCGCGGGGGCTGCGCCGCCAGCTCACCGAGGGCGGGCCGCGGCTGCTGGGCCAGCTGGTGGCCGCCGACGCGCTCGACGAGCTGTGCCTGACGATCTCGCCGACGCTCACGGCGGGGGACGCCCAGAGGATCGCGGGAGGGCCTTGCGTCACGGTTCCGCACCGGCTCGCACCGGCCTCCGTACTGGAAGAGGCCGGGTTCCTCTTCACGAGCTACCGTCGGATCTGACAAGGGGCGGAATTTCTCGTTCCGCTTTGCTTCCGCTGGGCACGAACCTGGGCACATATATCTGCGCAAGGCCCCGCGCGCGAGCGGGGCAGGATGGTTTCCGCAGGGGCCGGCCAGCCGGCCTCGGCCCATGAAGGAGAGGGCGTCCGTGTTCACGAGCGTATTGATGATCGAGCAGCCGCTGACCACGGTGGACGTGGACTTCGTCACCACCCTGCACGGAGACGACTCGGTCTCCTTCGTCGTCCTCATGCAACCCCGCGGCGACCAGGACCGGCTGCTGCGCGCCATCGACGACGTAGCGCTCGGTGAGCTCCCCGAGGCCATCCGGGAGGGCGACGTGCCCGAGGGCGAGGCCGCCCGCGGCCCCGCCGAGCTGGCCCTCGAGCACTCCATGGCCGCCCTGCGCAAGAAGGGCGCCAACGTCATCGGGCAGATCGTCGAGGACCACCCGCTCGACAAACTGAAGGCCGTCGTCGAGGAGACCGGCGCCGACGAGGTGATCGTCCTGACCGCCCCGCACTTCGTGGAGGAGTTCTTCCACCGGGACTGGGCCTCCCGGGCCCGCCACAAGGTCGGCGTTCCGGTGCTCAAGCTCTTCGCCCACAACGAATAGGCTGGGGAGGTCAGAGCTCGAAGCACACCCTCGACCCTGGAGCGACCTGAATGAAGCCCGGCCTGCCGACCGCCATGGAACGGCCCCACTTCATCGGCATCGGCGGCGCCGGCATGTCCGGCATCGCGAAGATCCTCGCCCAGCGCGGCGCGCGGGTCGCCGGCAGCGACAGCCGGGGGGACTCCGAGACCGCCCAGGCGCTGCGCGCGCACGGTGCCACGGTCCACGGCGGCCACGCCCCCGGCAACCTCGCCGACGACTCCACCTGCGTGGTCGTCTCCAGCGCCATCCGCGCCGACAACCCGGAGCTGGCCCGCGCCGCCGAGCTGGGCATCCCCGTCGTGCACCGCTCCGACGCCCTCGCCGCCCTGATGGACGGCCTGCGCCCGATCGCCGTCGCCGGCACCCACGGCAAGACCACCACCACCTCGATGCTGGCGGTGTCCCTGTCGGCCCTGGGCCTGGACCCGTCCTACGCCATCGGCGGCGACCTGGACGCCCCCGGCTCCAACGCCCACCACGGCGAGGGCGACATCTTCGTAGCCGAGGCGGACGAGAGCGACCGCACCTTCCACAAGTACACCCCGCAGGTCGCGATCATCCTGAACGCGGAGCTCGACCACCACGCGAACTACGCGTCGATCGAGGAGATCTACGAGTCCTTCGAGACCTTCGTCTCCAAGGTCGTCCCCGGCGGCACCCTGGTCGTCGCCCACGGCCAGGAGGGCGCGGCCGAGATCGCCCGCCGGGTCGCCGGACGCGAGGGCCTGAACGTCGTCACCTACGGCGAGGAGCCCGAAGCCGACGTCCGGATCACCAAGATCACCCCGCGCGGGCTGACCAGCGAGGTCACCGTCCTGATCGGCGGGCGGATGCTCACCTTCACCGTCTCCGTGCCCGGCCGCCACTACGCACACAACGCCGTCGCCGCCCTGGCCGCCGGCGTCGCGCTGGGCATCCCCGCGCACAACCTGGCCTCCGCCCTCGGCAAGTACACCGGGGTCAAGCGCCGCCTCCAGCTCAAGGGGGAGGCGGCCGGCGTCCAGGTCATCGACTCCTACGCGCACCACCCCACCGAGATGACCGCCGACCTGGAGGCCATCCGCGGCGCCGCCGGGGACTCCCGGATCCTGGTCGTCTTCCAGCCGCACCTCTTCTCCCGCACCCAGGAGCTCGGCAAGGAGATGGGGCAGGCCCTGGCCCTCGCCGACGCCTCCGTGGTCCTGGACATCTACCCGGCCCGCGAGGACCCGCTGCCCGGCATCACCAGCGAGATCATCATCGCCGCCGCCCGCGCCGCGGGCGCCGACGTCACGGCCGAGCACGACAAGGCGGCCGTCGCCGACGTCGTCGCGGGAATGGCCAAGCCCGGTGATCTCGTTCTCACGATGGGCGCGGGCGACGTCACGGACCTCGGTCCGGCCATCCTCGCCCGCCTGTCGAACTAAGGGAGCGGGAGACATGTCGTACGAGGTCGAGAAGACGGACGAGCAGTGGCAGGCGGAGCTGACCCCGTCCGAATACCAGGTGCTGCGCCTCGCGGGCACCGAGCCGGCCTTCCGCGGTGAGTACACGGACACCAAGACGGAAGGCGTCTACTCCTGCCGCGGCTGCGGCGCCGAGCTCTTCCGCTCCGCGGAGAAGTTCGACTCCCACTGCGGCTGGCCGTCCTTCTACGACCCGAAGGACACCGAGGCGGTCGAGCTGATCTCCGACACCTCGCACGGCATGGTCCGCACCGAGGTCCGCTGCGCGACGTGCGGCTCCCACCTGGGCCACGTCTTCGAGGGCGAGGGCTACCCGACCCCCACCGACCAGCGCTACTGCATCAACTCCATCTCGCTGCGCCTGAGCCCGGCCGCCGACGGGGCCTGACCCCGCGCCGCCCCCGGCGGGCCCCTGCGACCCCGTGCGGTCCGGAGGGGCCCGCCGAGGTGTCGGGGACGTCGCGGCCGGGTTCCGATCAGGTCTCCCGCCCGCGATGATCCGCCGCCAATAGCACGCTTTGGCCGCGGAAGACACCTATCTGTTTCCTCGGGATGGCTGGTTATGATCGGCACCCTCATATCCCGCCGCAATCCGACTGGTTGTGACCGGTCCGGCTGCCCGGCTGCCCCCGCCGCCCCCGTTCCCGAGGTCCGATGTCTCCGATAGAACCCGAAGGCGTACCAGGGCAGTCGACGGCCCGCCGCCGGCGCAGGGTGCGGCTGCGCACCCTGCTCATCTGGCTGGCCGTGATCCCCACCGCGGCGATGGGCACCCAAGTGGCGGTGACCGCCGGGCGGTTGCTCTCGCAGTCCGAGCACCTGCGGGCCGACGTCGCGGCCGCCGAGCGGATCGGCGTACCGCTGTACACGCTCATGGTCGACATGCAGGCCGAGCGGACGATGACCGCCGCGCTGTGGGCGGGCACCGACGGCGCCGAGGACGAGCTGCGGACCCGGCGCGGGGCCAGCGACCACGGCGTGGCCGAGTTCCGCCGGCTCGCGGCCGGCGCGGGCACCTCGTTCGAGGACGTGAACCGGCGGCTGGACGGCCTGGCCGCCTACCGCCAGCGCGCGGACGCCCGCACCGGCGGCGCCGACGGCACCCTCGCCTACTACACCGGGGTGATCGACGCGGTCATCCAGGCGTACCAGCGGGAGTTCAGCCACGCCGACGACGCCGACATCGTCCAGGAGAACCGGCCCGTGGTGTCCATGCTCGCCGCCACCGAGATGGTGGCGCGCGAGGACACGATCCTGTCGCTGGCCGGCCCGTCCCGGCAGCTGAGCTCCGCCGGCTTCGACCAGTTCGTCAGCGCCGTGGGAGCCCACCGGCACCTGTACGAGACGTGGATCGTGCCGTACCTGCCCGAGCGCGACCGGCGGTTCTACGAGCGGATCGTCGCCTCCCCGGACTGGCAGGCCAAGCTCCGCATCGAGAGCGCGATCATCTCCGGGCACACGGACGTCGAATCCGGCGTCAGGCTGCCCGCCGAGGTCGCCGGCTGGCGGTCCGCGCACGCGAACTTCTCGGTGCAGATGGCCAGCCTCAACATCGACCGGGCCCGCAAGGTGCTCACCCTCGGCGAGGCCAAGGCCGCGGAGCTGGAGACCGAGGTCGCCTGGCTCATCGGGGGAAGCGGCGGCGGGCTGCTGGTCGTCGTGGGCGTCGTCGTGCTCACCACGCGGTCGCTGCTGCGCCGGCTGCACGACCTGCACGAACGCACGGTGACCGTCGCCGAGGAGACCCTCCCCGACGTCGTCGCCCGGCTCCAGCACGGCCGGCCCGTCGACGACGGGGCGCTGCCGGCGGTGCGCGGGGAGGGCGACGAGGTCGGGCGCATCAGCGACGCGTTCGCCCGCGCCGTGGCCGTGTCCGTCGACGGGCACCGGCAGCTCGCGGCCGAGCGCCACGGCTTCGGCCTGTTCGCCACGGGCATCGCCTCGCGCACCGGGAACCTGGTCAGCCGCCAGCTCAGCCTCACCGAGGACCTCCAGGACGCCTTCGGCCACGACGAGGCCCTGCTCGCCCAGTTGATGCGGGCCGACCAGCTCACGGTGGGCATGCGGCGGCAGATCGAGAACCTCCTCATCCTGGCGGGCGGTGAGGTCCCCGACCCGCACACCGAGCCCATGCGCATCGCCGACCTGCTGCGCGAAGCCGCGGCGGAGGTCGAGGACTTCCGGCGCATCGAGCGGCAGGCCCTGGACGAGACCAGCGTGGCCCCGCACGCGATCAGCCAGATCAGCCACCTCCTCGCGGAGCTGCTGGACAACGCCACCCGGTTCTCCCCGCCGCGCTCGAAGGTGGTCATCCGGGCCGAAACGGTCACCGACGGGCTGTCCGTCGAGATCGAGGACCGCGGACCGCGGGTGACCCCCGAGCGGTACGAGGAGATGAACGGGCGCCTGCACCAGGCGCCGCCGTACTCCGTCCTGGCGCAGAACGCGCACCGGCTCGGGCTGTTCGTGGTCGGCCACCTCGCCGACCAGCTCGGGGCCACCGTCACCCTGCGCCGCTCGGTGTACGGAGGGACCTCCGCCGTGGTGGTCCTGCCCGGGGAACTGCTGGTGGCGACCGAAGCGGGGACACCGCGCGCGATCGCGCCCGCCCCGGCCGCCCCGGAGCCGGCCGCTGTCGCCCCGGAGCCGGCCGCCGCCCTCCCGGCGCCGGCCTCCGCCCTCCCGGCGCCGCACCCCACCGTGGAACGGGGGCCCGAGCCGGTCGAGCACACGGCCGCCGGGCTGCCGAGCCGCCCCGTCAAACCGTCCGCGCGCGTGCCCGTGCCCGCCTCCGCGCCCGAGGCCCGGCCGGCACCGGCCGCCGCCCCCGCGCGCCCGGCGCTGCCCGAGCGCGTCCCGCAGACCCACATCGCCGAACAGCTCCGGGCGCCCCGCGCCCCGGAAGCGGCCCCCCGGCCGGACGCGGAGACACCCGAAGAGGTGGCCGACGCCTGGGCGGACTACGAACGCGGGACCCAGACAGTGGAAGAAGAGCTCCGACGGGATCGGCCATGACTACCTCATCGAACGCAGCCACCGACAACGCCATCTACAGCGTCCTGGACAACAACCTGAACAGGATCGCCGGCATCCAGGGAGCGGTGCTCCTGTCCAACGACGGCATCAAGCTCAGCGCCTACCTGCTCGACGAGCCCCAGGCCGAGCGCATGGCGGCCGCGGCCTCCGGCATCGCGGCCACGATGAAGGCGATATCCCGCGAGATCGACGGCGGCCGCGTCATCCGCCAGCTGGTCGAGATGGACGACCGGTACCTGTGCATCGTCGGATGCGGCGAGGGCAGCACGCTCATCGTGGTGACCTCCCGCAAGGCGCGCCTCGGGGAGCTGGGCGGCGAGGCCGTGCGCACCGCCCAGGCGCTCGGCGAGTGGCTGGGCACCCCGGAGCGCGGCCAGGTGCCGAACGCGTAATGCCGCAGGACGAACCGCAGCCCGCGCCGCGCCGCCGCCGTACGCGGCTGTACGCCCTGACCGACGGGCGTACGGCCGCTCCGCACACCGTCCTCACCATGGACACCACGATCACGGCGGCGGCCGGCGGGGACGCCCAGGGCGGCCTGCCCACGGAGTGGCGGGCCATCCTCGCCATGTGCGCGCCGCCGGGCGGCCTGGCCGTCGCCGAGATCGCGGCCCGGATGCACATCCGCCTCACCCCGATGACGCTGCTCCTCGGCGAACTCGCGGAGCGCGGGCTGATCCACCACCGGCCGCCCCTGGACGGGGCCGAGACCACCGACGTCCACCTGCTCATGAGAATCAGGGACAACCTTGCCCGGATATGACACTCCCGCCCCGCGGGAAGCGGCCCCCGTCAAGATCCTCGTCGCCGGGGGGTTCGGAGTCGGCAAGACGACCCTGGTCGAGACGATCTCCGAGATCGAGCCGCTGCGCACGGAGGAGCGGCTGACGGCCGCCGGGGTGGGCGTCGACGACCTCGAGGGCATCGAGTCCAAGTCGGTGACCACCGTGGCGATGGACTTCGGCCGCCTCACCCTCACCGACGCCGGGGTCGTCCTCTACCTGTTCGGCACGCCGGGCCAGGAGCGCTTCTGGTTCATGTGGGACGACCTGCTGAACGGGGCCCTCGGGGCGATCGTGCTGGTCGACACGCGCCGTCTGGACCGCAGCTTCCCCGCGGTCGACTTCTTCGAGAGCCGCGGGCTGCCCTTCGTGGTCGGCGCGAACTGCTTCCACGGCGAACAGCCCTACACCGCCGAGGAGATCGGGGCGGCCCTGCACCTGCGCGACCCCCGCACCCCGGTCCTCATGCTGGACGCCCGCTCCCGCCCCGACGTCCGCGCCTGCCTGCTCGCCCTCCTCGACCGGCTGATCGCCGACGCGGGGGCCGCGCTCGCGGCGCCGGCGGCGGCTCAGGCCACCGAGGCCAGGTAGTCCGCCAGGGTCCGGGCCGGGGTCCAGCCCTGGGACCGGGCCCGGGCGGTGTCCAGGACCACTTGGTGCGCCAGCTGGTCCACCGCGTAGCGGCTGAGGGCCGGTTCGGCGGTCGGCAGCGACTCCGCGAGCCGGGCCGCCGCCCGCGCGACCGGCAGCGGGAGGTGCCGGATCCGGGCCCGGCGCCCGTGGGCCCGCAGGACCTCCCGTACGGCCAGGTCGCGGGCGTACGGCTGCGCGTCGGCCACGTTGTAGGCGCCCGGGGGCCAGCCGGCCGCCGCCAGACAGGCCTCGGCGAGGTTCTCCACCGCCGTCAGGCTGAGCCGTACGTCCGGGCCCGGCAGCAGCAGGGTGCCGGCCCGGACCCGGGACAGCAGCCGGGGCAGCAGCTGGGTGTCGCCGGGGCCGTAGACGGCCCTCGGCCGCAGCACGACCGCGCCGCCGGCCAGCGCGAGGGCCTCGCCCGCCGCCTTGGTCCGGCCGTAGGCGTTCAGCTGGCCCGAGCGCGGGTGGTCCTCGGTGACCAGGCTCCGGTCGGTCCGCGGATCGTAGACGCTGGCGCTGCTCACCCAGACCACCGGCCGGCCGGCCGCCGCGCGCAGCAGCCGCCGGGTGCCGTCCACGTTGACCGCGCGCATCAGCGCCTCCGCCCGGGAGCCGGGCGCCGGATCGCCGACCGCCGCCGCGCAGTGCACCACCAGGTCGACGCCGGCCAGGTCCGGATCACCCTGGGCGGCGTCCCAGAAGCGGTGCTCGCCCAGCGGGCCGGGCCTGCGGCCCACGCACACCACCCGCGCCCCGGCCGCGGCCGCCGCCCGGGCCACGTGCCCGCCGCAGAAGCCGCTCGCCCCGGTGACCGCGATACGGGCGCTCATGCGCGGGCCTCCACCAGCAGCCTCCGCCAGCCCGGCAGGGCCGCCCGCCGGTCCACCCGGGCCCGCGTCACCACCGGCCGCGCGGGGGCCAGCGCCGCCAGTACGTCGGCCAGCTGGGCCTCGGCCAGCCGGGCTCCGGGGCAGGCGTGCGGCCCGGCGCCGAACACCAGCCGGGCGGTGCCCGGCGCGGCCGGCCGCAGGGCGTCCGGGTCGAGCCGGTGCGCCCCGGCGGCGTGCCGGGCGACCAGCATCAGCCGGTCGCCGCCCCGCACCGGGCAGCCGCCGACCTCGCCGTCCGCGGCGGCCACCCGCGGCAGCAGCGGCGAGGCCGCCGTGACCCGCAGCAGCTCGGCCGCCAGCGCCGGGCGCAGGGCCTCGTCGGCGGCCTGGTCCCACAGTCCGGCGTCGGCGCACCAGGCCACCGCCCGCGGCAGCGCGGCCACGGTGGTGTTGACCGCGGCCACCGCCACCATCGCGGCCAGCGCCCCGCCGTCCGCGGACCCGTCGCCGAGCCGCCTTCCGCCCGCGGTCGCCTCGCCCGGTGCCCCCGCCGACGGGGTCAGCAGGGCACGCAGCCGGGCGGCGGAGCGGAGCGCCGCGGCTTCGGCGCGCGGCCGGCGGGGGCCGGGCAGGTGGCTGCGTACGGATGCGGCCGCCGCCTCGGCGGCCGCGCCGGCCACGTCCCGGGGATCGGCGTCCGTGCCCAGCAGCGCGCAGACCACCGAACCCGCCAGCTCCCGGGAGAGTTCGACCAGGTCCACCGCCCCGCCCCGCGCGAGGGGTTCGAGGCGGTGGGCGAGCAGCGGCTGCCACTGCGCCCGCAGCCGCTCCACCCCGGCCGCGGACAGCTGCCCGGCCAGGTCCCGCCGGTCCGACCGGTGCCCGCTGCCCTCCTGGTCGAAGAGCACGCCCCCGTCGCCCGCCAGCGCGGAGCGCGCCGCGCCCCCCGTGGTGCCCTCGGCGGTCCGGTCCAGCGGCAGCCGGGCCAGCGCCTGCCGGTAGGCCTCCGTGCCGTGCACCAGCAGGGTGCCGCCGATCCGGCGCACGGGCCGTCCGCGCGTCGCGGCGAGCAGCCCGAACAGCACGGGGTGGCTGCCCAGGTAGACCCGGCGGTCGCGTCGCCGGGCCCGGGCGTGGGACGGGTTGCTCATCGCGTACGTACCTTCGTCGTGAGGATCGGGATCCCGTGATGCGGGAGTGCGGGAGTGCGGGAGGGCGGGAGTGCGGGAGTGGGGGAGTGCGGGCGCGGGGCCGCGGGCCGGCGGGGAGCGGCCCGGGCCGGGGTTCACGCCGTCGGGCCCAGGCGCCGCGCCGCCATCGCGGAGGTCGCCGCGCGGTCCGGTTTGCGGGAGCGCCCCGACAGGGGGATGCGGGCGAAGAGGAGGGCGTCGGGGCGTGCCGTGCCCATCCGGTGGAGCGGGCCCGACAGGGCGCTGCGCAGGCCGTGCTCGTTCGCGCCGCGCCCCGGCTGCACGACGGCGACCAGCCGTTCGTCGCCGTCGCCCGCCGGGACTCCGACGAGCACGGCCAGCTCCACCCCCGGCACGTGCAGGGCGGGCTCGTACAGCCCCGGATAGATGTTCTCCGCCCGGCGCAGCACCATGTCCTTGCACCTGCCCTCCAGCACGATCCGGCCCGCGCCGTCCAGCCGCGCCCGGTCGCCCGTACGCACCCACGCGTCGGGCTCCTCGCCGAGGTAGCGCTGCCGGGCCGCGGCGCCGGTCAGCAGCAGCTGGCCGTCCGCGTCGGTCCGGGCCAGGACGCCCGGCAGAGGGGTGCCGACCAGGTCGCCCGGGCCCTCGTAGGCGGACTTCTCCCGTGCCTCGACCGCGGCGGCCGGGAAGAGCTCGGTCAGCGCGTAAACCCCCCAGGCCCGGGCCGCGCCCGCTTCCCGTACCCGCTCCAGCAGGGCGGCGTCGGCCGGGGCGGAGCCCGTCCAGACCCGGCCGTGGAAGCGGGCTCCCGCGTCCAGCGCGTCCCGCAGCGCGGGCGGGGTCAGATAGGTGTCCTGGGGGCGCAGCCGGCGGAGCTGGCGGGCCAGCACCCGCGGGTCGCGGGCCGGGAGCGCGACGGGGGCGCCGCACGTCAGCGAGGGGACCAGGACGAAGAAGGTGCCCCCGAGCACGGGCTGGTCCGGGGCCGCGTCGAAGAGGGAGGCGACCGTGGCCATCCCGGCGGCCAGGCTCGAGCGGGTGTGCACCACGGCGCGCGGCCGGGAGGTGGTCCCCGAGGTGAACACGATCACCGCGTCCCCGTCGTGGTCCCAGTGCACCGCAACCCCCGCCCGGGAGGCCGCCAGGTCCAGCGCGGGCGCGCAGCCCGGCAGCCGGGGCCCGACGGTGGCGACCGGGCCCAGCCCGGCCAGGTCGGGCAGCGCCAGCCCGGCCCGGCGGGCCAGCGGCCGGGCCCAGCCCGCCACCGCCTGCGCGGCCGCGTCGGCCAGCACCAGCGCGGGCCGGGCCAGGGCGAGCCGGGCGCGCAGCACGTCCGGCCCCGCACCCGGGTCGAGCACGGCCCCGCGCAGCCCGAGCCGCCACAGGGCCAGCAGGACGGCGAGGGCCCGCGGCCCGGGCCGTACGGCGACCCCGACGGTGTCCCCGGCGCGCAGCCCGCGCGCGTGCAGGGCGGCGGCGAACGCGTCGGACAGCTCGGCGAGTTCCCCCCGGGTGGCCCGGACCCGGGCGGCGCCGGTGCGGGTGGCGGTGAGCACGGCCGGCCGCTCGGGTCGGCTGCGCAGCGCGTGGTCGAGGCGGTCGAGCATCAGCGTGGATCCGTTCCGTGCGTGCCGCTGCCCTGGTCCAGGTACCAGCGGGCGGTGCCCGCGATCCCGTAGGCCCGCAGGCGCCGCGTGGAGTTCTCCACGACCATCTCCCGGCAGTGGACGATGCGGTCGGTGTGGCGGCGTACGGCGTTGAGGAAGAGCCGGTCGGTGGGCGAGGGGCGCCGGGGCATGCCGCCGACGGCCAGGTACAGCTCGGCGGTGATGGCCATGTTGTTCCCGGCGTGCATCCGGTACGGGGCCCGGTAGCCCCTGCGGCGCGCGTGCCGGGGCCGCAGCCGCCCGAACAGCGCGGCGAGCGCGACGAGCAGGCCGAAGCCGGCCCGGCCGAGCGGGCCGTGCTCGTCGTGCCGGGCGACGATGCGCCCGCACACCAGCCCGGGGCGCCGCGTGAGGGCGGCCCGCGCGGCGCGCGTCCAGCCGGGCCGGGGCAGGCAGTCGGCGTCCGTGCGGGCGAGCAGGGCCGCGCCCCGGCCGATCGCGTACCGGAACCCGGTGTCGACGGCCGAGCCGACCCCCTTCTCCGGCTCCTCGATGACCTCGACCGGGAACGGCGCACCCGCCGCGAACTCCCGGGCGATCTCGGCCGTCCGGTCCGCCGAGGCGTTGTCGACGACCAGCAGGGTGAAGTCCCGGTCCCGCTGCGCGGCGAGGGCCCCGAGGGTCTGCGCGAGGCGGGCCTCCTCCTCGTGCGCGGGCACGACCACCCACAGGGACGGGCTCACGACTTCTCCCACACCATCGTCATGATGCTGATGCCGCCGCCGAGGCCGACGAACAACACCCGCTGCCCGGGCTCCAGTTCCGTGAACACGCGGTCCAGCTGGACGCCGATGCTCGCACTCGCCACGTTGCCCAGCTCGGGCACGGTCACCACCAGTTTCCCGGCCGGCACCCCGGTCAGCTCCGCGAACCGCTCCAGGTACGGCACGGTCACCTGGTGCACCAGCACCTTGGCGAAGCCGTCCCAGTCCATCCCCGTCCGGTGCAGCGTCCGGTCGATGACGGCCGTGCCCACCTTCTCGAAGACGCCGCGCAGTTCGTGCCCGTCGCCGCGGAAGTAGGTGTACTCGTCCCCGCGCGGGTGGCGCGAACCGCCGCCCGGGATGCCCCCGACCTCCCAGTGCTCCGAGTGGGTCTCGGTGTCCACGTCGAGGATCCCGCCGCGCTCCACGGCCTCCACGACCACGGCGGCACCCGCGTCCCCGAAGGTGTAGCCGGCGAATCCGCTGCGGAACTCGGCCGCGTCGGCGGGATCCTTGCGCACCGCCCGGCTCGGCGTCTCCCCGGTGACCAGCAGCGCCCGCCGCGCCCGACCGGCCAGGATCATCGACCGGGCGAGGTCGATGCCGTTCACGAAGCTGTTGCAGGCGTTGGTGACGTCCAGGGCGTGGGCCCGCGAGCCCAGCTCGGCCTGCACGATGTGCGCGGTGGCGGGCTCGACCACGTCGCGGGAGGCGGAGGCGAAGAGCAGCAGGTCGATGTCGAGGGGGCTGAGGCCCGCGGCGTCCAGGGCCCGGCGGCCGGCGCCCACGGCGAGCGTGGAGGCGTACACCTCCGGCCCCGCGACGCGGCGGGAGACGATCCCGGTGGCCTGCCTCAGCAGCGTCGGCGGCAGCGTGAGGCCGCTGCGGAGGGCCACCTCCCGCTGGAGGGAGTCCGAGGAGAGGACCTCGGCGGGCAGCAGGCTGCCGACGGCGGTTATCCCGGCGCGCGGCCGTTGGTCACGTGGCTGAAAGGGCATGCCCACACGATGGCAAGCCGGCATCTCCCGGGCCTGAGTACGGATGCTCAGATCGGCGCACGGGCCGGATGAGTATCCCCGCGCAGGGGCGCGGACCTGGAAGTGGAGTGGCCCCGGGGGCTGTTGCGCAGCGGGTGGTTCGCCTACCGTCTTCGCCAGACGCGCGGGCCGTCGGTGGTGACCACTGCCGTTCTCCGGCTGTACGGCCAGGTGTCAGGCAAGGATCTCCGTCCGGTACCCGGGGGGCGCTGTCCTTGGGGCGCCCCTCGCCTCCCCCTCACCCGCAGAGGTCGTCACGCCATGGCAGAACTCAACCGCCGCAGGTTCCTGCAGATCGCGGGCGGCACCGCCGCGCTGACGATGCTGAACGACAGCATCGCGCGCGCCGCCGCGATCCAGGCCCAGGGCACCACCGGAACGATCCGGGACATCGAGCACGTCGTCGTGCTGATGCAGGAGAACCGGTCCTTCGACCACTACTTCGGCGCGATGAAGGGCGTCCGGGGCTTCGGGGACCCGCGCCCGGTCCTGCAGGACAACGGCAAGTCCGTCTTCCACCAGTCCAACGGGACCAAGGACGTCCTTCCCTTCAACCCGCAGATCGCGGACCTCGGGATGCAGTTCCTCGAGGGCCTGAACCACGACTGGGCGGGCGGCCACCAGGCCTACAACAACGGCAAGTACGACAAGTGGATCCCGGCCAAGACGGCCACGACCATGTCGTACATGACCCGGAACGACATCCCGTTCCACTACGCCCTGGCCGACGCCTTCACCGTGTGCGACGCCTACCACTGCTCCTTCATCGGCGCCACCGACCCGAACCGCTACTACCTGTGGACGGGCTACACGGGCAACGACGGCACCGGCGGCGGCCCCGTCCTCGGCAACCAGGAGCTGGGCTACGGCTGGAAGACCTACCCCGAGCGGCTGGAGGCGGCCGGGGTGTCCTGGAAGGTCTACCAGGACATCGGCGACGGCCTGAACGCCGCCGGCTCCTGGGGCTGGATCAACGACGCCTTCCGCGGCAACTACGGCGACAACTCGCTGCTGTACTTCAACACCTACCGCAACGCCCAGCCCGGCAGCCCCCTCTACGAGAAGGCCCGCACGGGCACCAACGCCAAGGCGGGCGAGGGGTACTTCGACCGGCTGCGCGCCGACGTGGTGAACGGCACCCTGCCGCAGGTCTCCTACATCGCGGCCCCCGAGGCGTTCAGCGAGCACTCCAACTGGCCGACGAACTTCGGCGCCTGGTACATCTCGCAGGTCCTGGACGCGCTGACGGCGAACCCGGCCGTGTGGGCGAAGACCGCCCTGTTCATCACCTACGACGAGAACGACGGCTTCTTCGACCACGTGGTGCCGCCCTACCCGCCGGCCTCCTCGGCCTGGGGCCTGTCCACGGCGAGCGTGACCGGCGACCTCTACAACGGGGGCGGCGGCTACGCGGCCGGACCCTACGGGCTCGGCCCCCGCGTCCCGATGATCGTGGTCTCCCCGTGGAGCAAGGGCGGCTACGTCTGCTCCGAGACCTTCGACCACACCTCGGTGATCCGCTTCATGGAGAAGCGCTTCGGAGTGCAGGAGCCCAACATCTCGCCGTGGCGCCGGGCCGTCTGCGGTGACCTGACCTCGGCCTTCGACTTCACCCGGGCGGACGCGGCGCCGGCCGCCCTGCCCTCCACGGCCGGGTACGTCCCGCCGGACAAGAACCGCCACCCCTCCTACCACCCGACCCCGCCGGCCACGGGCGTCCTGCCCAGGCAGGAGGCCGGGTCCAAGCCGACCCGGGCGCTGGGCTACCGCCCGTATGTGGACGGCGCCCGCACCACCTCCACCGGCAAGTTCACCCTGACCTTCTCCTCCGGCCCCACCCTCGGCGCCCACTTCCACAGCACCTCGGGCAACCGCACGGACGGCCCCTGGCCCTACACGGTCGAGGCGGGCAAGACCCTCTCGGACACCTGGAGCACCAGCAGCTCCACCGGCAACCAGATCAACCTCACGGTCTGGGGTCCGAACGGCTTCCTGCGCAGCTGGAAGGGCCCGACCAAGACGGCCGGCCCCGAGGCCACGGCCCGCCACGCGGACTCCACCGGCAACCTGGCCCTCACCCTGACCAACCCCGGCCCGGTCGCGGTGAACCTCACGGTGACCAACGCCTACGGCGGCGCGGCCCAGACGCTGCTGGTCAACCCCGGCGCCACGGTCTCCCACACCGTGAACCTCGCCGCGACGGCCCGCTGGTACGACGTCAAGGTCGTCTCCGACAAGGACGCCACCTTCCTGCGCCGCTTCGCCGGCCACGTGGAGACGGGCGCCCCGGGCCTCTCCGATCCGGCGATCAAGACCGTCTGACTCCGCCGCGGCGCCTACCGGCCTCCGTTGCGGGACCACGTCCCGCAACGGAGGCCGGCGGTGTGACGGCAGGTGCGCTGGGAAGGAGGTACGGCGTCGGATTTCCCCGTCCCGTCACCGAGGGAGAACGCATGGCCATCGCCCACCGCAGGATCGGCACCGGGCCCGTCCGCGTCATCGTGCTGCACGACTGGTTCGGCACCTCCGCCAACTGGGGCTCCGCGCTCGACTGCCTGGACCCGCAGGGGTTCTCGTACGCCTTCCTCGACTACCGCGGCTACGGCGCGCGCCGGGACGTCCCCGGCCGGTACGACCTGCCCGAGATCGCCGACGACGTCCTGGAGCTCGCCGACGAGCTCGGCTGGGAGACGTTCTCCCTCCTCGGCCACTCCATGGGCGGCAAGGCGATGCAGCAGGTGCTCGTGCGCGCCCCCGAGCGGATCGAGAAGCTGGTCGGGCTCGCCCCGGTGCCGGCCGCGCCCTACACGATGGACGACGCCACGCACACCCTCTTCCACGGCGCCGCCGAGGACCCGGAGAACCGGCGCGTCATCCTCGACCTCGTCACCGGCAACCGGGCGAGCCGCCACTGGGTGGACCGCATGGTCGCCCACTCCCGGGAGGTCTCCCGGCCCGAGGCGTTCGCCGCCTACCTGGAGAGCTGGCAGCCCCTCGACCTCTCCTCCGCGGTCAAGGGCAACACCGTCCCGGTGCTGGTCCTCGTGGGGGAGTACGACCTCGCGCTGACCGCCGACGTGATGCGCGCCACCTGGCAGGCCTGGTACCCGAACTGCCGGATCCGCACCCTCCCGGGCGCCGGACACTACCCGCCCCACGAGACCCCGGTCGCGTTCGCCACCGAGGTGGAGGCCTTCCTACGGGCCTAGCCAGTGCGGTCCCGGACAGGGAAAAGCCCGCGAGGGGTACGAGAAACCTCGTACCCCTCACGGGACCCACAGGGTGAGTGACGGGACTTGAACCCGCGGCCACCTGGACCACAACCAGGTGCTCTACCAACTGAGCTACACCCACCACGAAGGGCGGCGGACCACCCGTTCGACGTGCATGCACAGCATAGCCGATCAGCGGGGTGCTCCCGCGACGCGTTTATCGCCGGGCGGGCGACGGGCCGCCACCCTGTGGCCCCGCTCACAGCGGCAGGAGCCGGGGCGGGAGCCGGGTCGGCCGGGGAGAGGGGGGCCCGCCCCGGCGCGGCCCCTCCCGCCGCCGAGCGGCCCACGGCAGGATCACCCGTATGACCCGTGAACCCGCACCCTTCACGACCGAGGACTACGCCGCCCGGATGGCCGCCGCCGCGCAGACGGCCGCCGACGCCGGACTGGCCGGGCTGCTGATCGCACCCGGGCCCGACCTGACGCACCTCACCGGCTACCGCCCCACCGCCGAGACCGAGCGGCTCACCCTGCTGGTGCTGGCCATCGGACAGGAACCGGTGCTGGTGGTGCCCGCGCTGGAGGCCCCCGACGCCGCCAAGGCCCCCGGCGCCGCCGCCCTGGCCCTGCGGGACTGGGCCGACGGGAAGAACCCGTACGCACTGACCGCCCCGCTGCTGGACGCGGCCGGCCGCTTCGGGGTGAGCGACAACACCTGGGCCCTGCACCTCCTCGGACTGCAGCGGGAGTTGCCCGCCACCTCCTACGCCCCCCTCACCGACGCGCTGCCCATGCTGCGCGCGGTGAAGGACGACCGGGAGCTGGAGCGACTCGCCGCGGCGGGCGCCGCGGC
This sequence comes from Streptomyces sp. NPDC048270, assembly GCF_040652335.1. Lineage (NCBI taxonomy): Bacteria > Bacillati > Actinomycetota > Actinomycetes > Kitasatosporales > Streptomycetaceae > Streptomyces > Streptomyces sp. NPDC048270. The sequence continues at coordinate 40,534 of NZ_JBEZLV010000001.1, read as the reverse complement.
CGACGCCGCCTACGCGCAGATCCTCCACGTCCCCTTCGCGGGCCGCCGCGAGACCGAGCTCGCCGAGGACCTGGCCGCGCTGCTGCGCGCACACGGCCACTCCCAGGTCGACTTCACCGTCGTCGGCTCCGGACCCAACGGGGCCAACCCGCACCACGAGGCCGGGGAGCGGGTCATCCGGCACGGCGACATGATCGTCCTGGACTTCGGCGGCCTGCGGTACGGCTACGGCTCCGACATCTCCCGCACCGTGCACGTGGGCGAGCCGAGCGCCGAGGAGCAGCGCGTGCACGACGTGGTCCGCGAGGCCCAGCAGGCCGGGGTGGCCGCCGTCCGGCCCGGCGTCTCCTGCCAGGAGGTGGACCGCGCGGCCCGGGCGGTGATCACCGGGTTCGGCTACGGAGACCGCTTCATCCACCGCACCGGACACGGCATCGGGGTCACCACCCACGAGCCGCCCTACATGGTCGAGGGCGAGGAGCGGCCGCTGGTCCCCGGCATGTGCTTCTCCGTGGAGCCGGGCATCTACCTGCCCGGCCGGTTCGGCGTCCGCATCGAGGACATCGTGACCGTCACCGAGGACGGCGTGCGCCGCCTGAACAACGCCCCGCGCGAGCTCGCGGTCGTCGAGTAGCGGCCCTCACGGTCCCAGCACGACGGCGGATTCGCCCGGCAGGTGGATCCGGCCGTCCGGGCCCGGGTGCTCGAGCGGCTCCCAGGCCGCCAGCACCCGAACGCCGTTGCGGCCCAGCGCGATCGTCACCGGCTCCGGGGAGAGGTTCACCGCCACCCGTACGTCGCCCCGCCGGAAGGTGAGCCAGCGCCGCTCCTCGTCGTGGGCGACCCGGACGGCCGCCAGGTCCGGGTCGCGCAGGTCCGGGTGCGTGCGGCGCAGCGCGACGAGGGTGCGGTACCAGGCGAGCAGGCGGGCGTGGCCCGCCCGCTCCGGCTCGGCCCAGTCCAGGCAGGAGCGGTCCCGCGTCGCCGGGTCCTGCGGGTCGGGGATCTCCTCCGCCTTCCACCCGTGCGCCGCGAACTCCCGCCGCCGGCCGGTCCGTACGGCCTCCGCCAGCTCCGGGTCGGGGTGGTCGGTGAAGTACTGCCACGGCGTGCCCGCGCCCCACTCCTCGCCCATGAACAGCATTGGAACGAACGGCCCGGTCAGCGCCACGGCCGCGGCGCACGCCAGCAGCCCGGGGGAGAGCGAGGCGGAGAGCCGGTCGCCGAGCGCCCGGTTGCCGATCTGGTCGTGGGTCTGCGCGTAGCCGATGAAGCGGTGCGCCGGGGTCCGGCGGCGGTCCACCGGACGGCCGTGGCCGCGGCCGCGGAAGGAGGACCAGGTCCCGTCGTGGAAGAACGCGCGGGTCAGGGTCTTGCCGAGGGCGGCCAGCGGCGCCCGGGCGAAGTCGGCGTAGTACCCGTGGGATTCACCGGTCAGCGCGCAGTGCAGGGCATGGTGGAAGTCGTCGTTCCACTGGGCGTGCAGCCCCAGGCCGCCCTCGGTGCGCGGGGTGGTGGTGTGCGGGTCGCACCGGTCGGACTCGGCGATCAGGAACAGCGGCCGGCCGGTCTCGGCCGCCAGCTCGTCCACCGCGGCGGACAGCTCCTCCAGGAAGGTCAGGGCCCGCCCGTCGGCGAGCGCGTGCACGGCGTCCAGCCGCAGCCCGTCGATCCCGTAGTCGCGCAGCCAGGCCAGCGCGCTGCCCAGGAAGTACGCGCGCACCTCGTCGGAACCGGGCGCGTCCAGGTTCACCGCCGCGCCCCAGGGGGTGTGGTGGGTGTCGGTGAAGTACGGGCCGTAGGCGGGCAGGTGGTTGCCGGAGGGGCCGAGGTGGTTGTGGACCACGTCCAGGACCACGCCCAGCCCCGCGGTGTGCGCGGCCTCCACGAACCGGGCCAGCCCGGCCGGGCCGCCGTACGGCTCGTGCACGGCCCAGGGGGCGACCCCGTCGTACCCCCAGCCGTGCCGGCCGGGGAAGGAGCAGACCGGCATCAGCTCCACGTGCGTGACGCCGAGGGCGGTGAGGTGGCCCAGGCGCGCGGCGGCGGCGTCGAAGGTGCCCTCGGGGGTGAAGGTGCCGACGTGCAGCTCGTACAGGACCGCGTCCTGCAGCGGGGTGCGCGGGGCCGCGGCCGCCGGTTCGGGGAGGGCCGCGAAGTCGACCACCGCCGACAGGCCGTCGGGGCCGTCCGGCAGCCGCCGGGAGCGCGGGTCGGGCCGCGGGACGGGGTCGCCGTCGAGGAGGAAGCCGTACCGGCTCCCGTCGGCGGCCGGGGCCTGCACGGTCCACCAGCCGTCGCGCTCTCCCTCGCGCGCCATCTCGTACGTCGCGTCGTCGAGTCGCATGGCGACATGACCTGTCAGCGGTGCCCACACCTCGAACTGCACGGACGTTCCCCTCGTCTGCGGCGCTGTTCAGCATGCGTATCCTGCCCATCATTCCGGGCTCGGCGGGGGAGTTCTGGACACTCCGGCCCCGACGGGCCGACAATCACCCTGTGACGTCGAGTTTTGAGTTCCCCGCCTACCCCGTGCCGCGGCTCTCGGATGCCGAGCGCGACCGGGCGCTGGGCCAGCTCAGGGAGGGCGCGGCCCTCGGGAAGCTGTCCCATGACACGTTCCTGCGCCGGATGGAACTCGCCCTGGTGGCCCGGCGTTCCGAGGACCTCGCCGTCCTCACCGCCGACCTCCAGACGCGGGAGGGCTCCGAAGGCGCCTGGACGCGTCGGCTGTTCGGCTGGGTCGGGCGGGCGTCCGCCGTCTCGGTCGGGGTCCGGCGCGCGTGGGCCGCGGAGAAGCTGCCCAAGCTGCTGCTGCCGCACCCCGGCGCGGGGAGCCTGCGGATCGGCCGCGACCCCGGCAACGGGCTGCGGCTCAGCCACGAGACCGTCTCCCGGGCGCACGCGGAACTGAGCCTGCGCGACGGGGTGTGGGTGCTCAAGGACCTCGGCTCCACCAACGGGACCACGGTCAACGGGCACCGGGTGACGGGCTCCGCGGTGGTCCGGGACGGCGACCAGGTCGGCTTCGGGAAGATGACCTTCCGCTTGTCCTCGAGCTGAACCCCGGCCCGCGCGCCGGCCCGGCCGTGGTGCAGGGTGGCGGGCATGGAACACATGCCTGTCGTACGCCGCGCACGCGTCGGGGACCTGCCCCGCCTGGCCGAACTCATGCGGGAGCACATCGGGTACGAGAAGTCGGCGCCCCGGCCGCCCGGCCTCGCCGAGCGGCTGGGGCCGCAGCTGTTCGCCGAGGACGCCCGGATGTGGGTGCTGCTGGCGCGGACCCCGGACGGGGAGAGCGCCGGATACGCCGCCTGCTCGGCCGAGTTCTCCTTCTGGGACGCCGGCCACTACCTCCACATGGACTGCCTCTACCTGGCCGAGGAGGCCCGCGGCCACGGACTGGGCGCCGCCCTGATGGACGGGGTGCGGGAGCTGGCCCGCGAGCTCGGTCTCGGGCAGGTCCAGTGGCAGACCCCCGACTGGAACGAGGGCGCGATCCGGTTCTACGACCGGCTCGGCGCCACCGGCCTGCCCAAGCGCCGGTACGGCCTGCCCGTGGCCACCGACGCCGGCTAGGGCGCGGTCAGGCGCTCGTAGGCCGCCAGGACGGTTCGGGACTGGTGCTCCACCTGGGTGGCGACCGGGACCCAGCGGGCCTGGAAGCGGGCCGCGAAGTCCTCGCACCACCCCGTCACCAGCCGGTCCAGCGCGGGAGCCGACGGGTGGCCCTGGGTGCGCAGGACCCGCAGCAGCATCGCGGCGGCACGCAGCGACATGCGCCGCCCGAAGGCGTCGATGCTGGCGACGTACGCCGCGGTGGCCTCGGCGGGAGCCCCGTCGCCGGTCCACTCGGCGGTGATCCGGGGGATCAGGGCCAGCGTCCAGTCCACCGCGCGCAGCAGGGGCGCCGCCGCCGGATCCTCGTACGGCAGCGGGCCGCGCCGGAGGGCGCCCCGTGCGGCGGCCACGCGGGCGGTGTCCTCGCCGAGCCGGGCGGCCAGCATCCGCAGGGCGCCGCGCGGGTCGGGGTGCGGGGTCGGGTCGTCGACCAGGTCCGAGGCCCACATGGGGACTTCGACGATCGCGGTGGTGCCGGCGTACCGGTGGGCGTGGTACCAGGTGCTGAGCCGGGTGTCCTCGGGGTGGAAGGCCCCGGCGGCCTCGCTCCCCGGCTGCGGGATCACGAAGATCCCGGGCCCGGGGGAGGGCCAGCCGGCGGCGTCGGAGGCCCCGTTCTCCACCGGGATGCGCAGCTCGGCGGCCGATTTGCCGAAGGGCTCGGCGAGGCCGGATATGTCCCGGGTGAGCTGGACCCAGGAGCCGCCGAGGTCGGTGGCGTGCAGCGAGACCTGGAGGACCGGCCGCAGCTCGTCGATGAGGGCGGTCAGGGCCAGGGTCTCGGGCGGCAGCCGGTCCGGGGGCAGTAAAGACGGTGCCCACTCGGGCTGTTCGGGGCCGGGGGGCCGGAAGAAGTGCCGGTGGTAGTCGAGGAGCGAGTAGGGCCGGGGCGTGCGGTGCAGGTCCGCGCCGTCGGGATCGGCGCAGAGCAGGAAGTGCCAGCCGCAGCCGGTGCGCGGGCCGGGTTCGTGGAGCAGCCGGCGGGCGAGGGAGAGGACGGTGGCGCCGCCGACGGGTTCGTTGGCGTGGGCCCCGGCGACGACGAGGACGTCCCGGCGGGCCTCGCCGGTGCCCGCGAGGGAGAGCAGCCACAGGGGCTGCCCGGCCCGGGACGTCCCGGCCTGTCGGAGCCGGACCGAGGCGGGGTGTTCGTCCGCGAGGGCTCGGGCGGCCAGGGCGAGCTCGTGCGGTGTGGGGTAGCGCATGTCGCGGAGGAGGGTCACAAGGGATGCCATGCCCGCCGGGCCCCACCCCTACTGCTGCGCAGCCCGCACAGTTCCCCACCACGCCCCTGGACTCCGCCCCGGCCCCGCGCCTCCATCGCCGGCGCGGCTCAAAGATCGGGGCTCCGCCCCGGACCCCGCGCCTCAAACGCCGGCGGGGCTGACGGGCCGGGGCTGCGCTCCCGTGCCCACGCGCTGCGATCGCCGGCGGGGCTCAATGATCGGGGCTCCGCCCCGGACCCCGCGCCTCAAACGCCGGCGGGGCTGAAGGTGCCGGGGCTGCGCTCCCGTGCCCCGCGCCTCGATCGCCGGCGGGGCTGGGGAGCCGTTAGGGGGCGACCATTCGCAGATGGCGGGCGGCGGAGGCACATCCAGCCTCGCCGGCGTTTGAGGCGCGGGGTGCGGGGCGGAGCCCCGGGTGGTGAGCCGCGCTTGGGCTGCGGGCGTCGGCGCCCCCGCCCCCAGACCGGGGCTCCGGGGGCACATCCAGCCTCGCCGGCGTTTGGGGCGCGGGGTGCGGGGCGGAGCCCCGGGTGGCGGGCCGGGCTTGAGCCACGGGCGCCGGGGCTCCGCCCCGCTGGGCGGAGGGGGGTCAGTCGGTGCGGAGTAGGGGGAGGGCCGGGGAGGGGGTCAGGAGGTGGGCGAGGTCCGCCTCCCCCTCGTACGGCCCGCCACCCCGCAGCGGGGCCCAGCGGCCAGGCGGCAGCGGCAGCACCGTCCCGCGCCACCCGCCCCCCAGCGCCAGCCGGTGCGCGAGCCGGGTGGCCACCACCACCAGGCCGGGGGAGCGGCCGAAGGCCAGGCAGTGGTCCGCCGCCGGCCCCCGCGCCGCCAGCGGGGCGTACCCGGTGAAGAGCTCCGGCCGGTCCCGCCGCAGCCGCAGCACCTCCGCGGTCAGCGCCAGCTTCTCCTCGTCCGGCCCCTCCGCCGCGGCCCCCGCGTCCAGCCGGGCCAGCGCCTCCCGCGGGAAGCGGGCCGGGCGGCGGTTGTCCGGATCCACCAGCGCCCGGTACTCCGTCTCCGCGCCCTGGTACACCTCCGGCACCCCCGGCATCGCCAGATGCACCAGCGCCATGCCCAGCACATTGGCCCGGGCCGCCTCCGCCAGCTCCGCCGGCAGGTCGAGCGGCCCGGGCGCATACCCCGCCACCGCCGCCTCGTAGGCCTCGTCCGGCTCCGTCCAGCTGGTCCGCAGGCCCGCCTCCCGGGCACCCTTCAGCAGCGCCTCGGCCAGCCGGGGCACGGCCTGCGGCGCGTGCCCGAGACCCAGCGCGGTCTGCCGGGCCGTCCACGCCAGCGCCGGGTCCGCTCCGGCCGCCCCCTCCATCGTCCCCGGCGCCTGCGACAGCACCGAGATCCTGGCCCGGACGTCCGCGCTGCGCTTGGTGTCGTGGGTGGACAGGACCGTCCCGGACCGGGGCCACTCCCGCTCCAGCCGCTCGCAGTACGCGTGGAACTCCGCGGCCGACACCCCCGGCCGGCCGGGATCCCCGCCGACCTCGGTAGCCGACAGCAGCGGCGCGTACCGGTAGAAGGCGCGGTCCTCCAGGGACTTGGCCCGCAGCGCGGCCGAGGTCTGGGCGAAGCGGGCCGCGAAGGCGGGATCCCGCAGCAGCAGCTCCCGTACGCCGGCCACCGCGGCCGGTCCGGCCACCTCGGCCGCCCGCCGCACGGCCCGCGGATCGGGCTCGGGATCGCCGGGGTAGGGCCGGTAGACCGGATAGGAGACCAGCAACTCGCGCACCGCCAACGCCAGTTCCCGCCCGGCCCGGCGCTCCAGCGTGCCCAGCTCGGCGGCCAGGTCGCCGGTCAGCACCTCCCGCGCGCACGCCTCCGCGATCCGCTCCCACTCCGGGATCCCGGTGAACTCGCCGAACCGGCGGGCCAGTTCCGCCGCACCCTCCGGGTCGGTGAACACCCCGTCGACCCGGTGCAGCGCGTCGTAGCCCGTGGTGCCGGCCACCGGCCAGGCGGGCGGCAGCGGTTCGTCGCGGGCCAGGATCTTCTCCACCACCACCCAGCAGTGCGGCCCCGCCGCCGCCCGCAGCCGCCGCAGGTACCCCTCGGGATCCGCCAGCCCGTCGACGTGGTCGATGCGCAGTCCCTCCACCACCCCGTCCCGGACCAGCTCCAGCACCTTGGCATGGGTGGCCGTGAACACCTCCGGATCCTCCACCCGGACCCCGATCAAGTCCGAAATGGTGAAGAAGCGCCGGTAGTTGAGCTCGGTCCTGGCCTCCCGCCACCAGGCCGGCCGGTACCACTGCGCGGCCAGCAGCTCGGGCAGCTCCAGCCCCGCGGTCCCCTCCCGCAGCGGGAACTCCTGCTCCCCGTAGCGCAGCACCTCCCCGTCGGCCTTCAGCTCACACGATTCCACCGGCCCGGCCAGCACCGGCAGCAGGACCTGCCCGCCGCCCGCCTCCCAGTCGATGTCGAACCAGCGGGCGAAGGGCGAGTCCGGCCCCTCGCGCAGGACCTCCCACAGCGGCCGGTTCAGCCGCAGCGGCGCCGGCACCGCCATGTGGTTCGGCACGATGTCGAGCACCAGGCCCAGTCCGTGCGTCCGGGCGGCCGCGGCCAGCGACCGCAGGCCCGGCTCGCCGCCGAGCTCCTCGCGCACCCGGGAGTGGTCGGTGACGTCGTACCCGTGCTCCGAGCCGGGCGCCGCCTCCAGCACCGGGGACAGGTGCAGGTGTGACACGCCGAGCGAGGACAGGTACGGTACGGCTGCCTCGGCCGCGGCGAAGGTGAACTCCGGACGCAGCTGGAGACGGTAGGTCGACGCCGGGGTGACCGGTGTCGGAACATCAGATTCCGATTGAATGCGTGACCGTGGCAGGCTCATGAGAACGTACGTACCCAGCCTGCCGGATTCCGTGCCATTACCCAATGCATACGAGTGACTGCACCGGGTTAGCGTTGCCCGAGTGCTTGGAACCGTCAACACCTATCGAAGAGTCATCGCCCTGACCGGGCCCCTCCTCCCCTTTGTCTCGTTCTTCGCCCGACTGCCCGTCGCGATGTCCCAGTTCGGCAGTGTCGTGCTGGTCGCCCATACCAGCGGCTCGATCGCCACCGGCGCCGTCGTCGGCGGCACCCTGTCGGCCGGCCAGGTGGTCTTCGGCCCCGTCCTCGGCCGGCTCGCCGACCGGTACGGCCAGCGGCCCGTCGTGCTGGCCGCCGCCGGGGTCAACGCCGTCGCGACCGCCGCCCTGGTGGCCGGGGCCCTCGGCCACCTCGCCACCCTCCCGCTCGCCGCCGTCGGAGCCGTCGCGGGCGCCTCGATCCCGCTGGTCGGACCGCTCGCCCGGACCCGCTCCGTGGCGCTCGCCCACCGCGCCGAGTCCGACGAGAGCGTGGTCGGCGCCGTCCACTCGCTCGAAGGCACCCTGGACGAGGTCTCCTTCGTCCTGGGCCCGGCCTTCGTCGGGCTCGCCTCGATCGTCGCGCACCCCGCGGTCGCCCTCGGCGGGGCCGCCGTCCTCGTCGCCGTCTTCGGCACGGCCTTCGCGCTGCACCCGACCGCCGCCGTCACGAACGGGCGCCCCGCGCGGGCCCGCACCAAGGAGCGCCGGCCCCCGCAGCCGCGCGTGGTGCACGCCGTCCGCGGCTCCCTCGCCCTCCAGGGCGCCATGTTCGGCGCCTGCCAGGCCGGGATCGCCGCGCTCACCATGCGGCTGGGCGTCCCGGAGCAGGCCGCCGTCGTCTACGCGGCCATGGGCGTCGTCAGCGCCGTCGTCGGCATCTCCCTCGGCGCGCTGCCCGCCCGCTTCGGGCTGCGGCTGCGCTGGCGGGTGGCCACCGGCGCCGCGCTGCTGTTCTCCGTACCGCTCCTCTTCACCGCCACCCTGTGGCCCCTGTACCTGGTCGTCACCGTCCTCGGCGCGGCCTACGCCCCCCACCTGATCACCGCGTTCGCGCTCACCGAGCGGGTCGTGGAGCCCGCCCGGCTCGCCGAGTCGACGGCCTTCGCCGCCAGCGCCCTGGTCGCCGGCCAGGCGCTCGCGCTGCCGCTCGCCGGGCGGCTCGCCGAGTCCTCCGGGCCCGCCGCGGCCTTCGCCGTGGCCGTGGGGGCCGCCGCGCTGTGCCTGGCCCTCGCCCTCCTGACCCGGGTGCCCGGCGCCCGCACCCACGACAGGGCCTTCATCCCGGCGCAGCAGACCGGGTCCCCGGCCGCGGGCGAGAGCTCCGCCTACGCCGGGCGCTGAAGCACCACCAGACACCGACCTGTCAGCGCCACCCGGTCCCCGGCCGCGAACTGCGGCCCGGTGCCGGGTGGCAGTACGTCCGGCCGCGCCGTGTCCACCACCAGCCGCCACTGCGTCCCGTGCCCGGCGGGGACGGTGAACTCCTGTGGCTCGGCGCCCGCGTTGAACATCAGCAGGAACGAGTCGTCGGTGATCCGCTCCCCGCGGGTCCCCGGCTCGGAGATCGCCTCCCCGTTCAGGAACACCGTCAGCGCCCGCGCGTGCTGAGCCTGCCAGTCGCGGGCCCGCATCTCCTCGCCGTGCGGAGTGAACCAGGCGATGTCGGAGAGCTCGTCGTGCGTCCCCTCCACCGGCCGCCCGTGGAAGAACCGGCGCCGCCGGAACACCGGGTGGTCGCGGCGCAGCCACACCATCCGCCGGGTGAACTCCAGCAGCGCGGGCGCCGGCTTGCCGGGCTCCGGCCAGCTCACCCACGACAGGTCGTTGTCCTGGCAGTAGGCGTTGTTGTTGCCGCCCTGCGTGCGGCCGAACTCGTCGCCGTGGCTGAGCATCGGCACACCCTGCGACAACATCAGCGTGGCCGTGAAGTTGCGCATCTGCCGCTCGCGCAGCTCCAGCACCTCGGGGTCCTCGGTCGGCCCCTCCACCCCGCAGTTCCAGGACCGGTTGTGGGTCTCGCCGTCCCGGTTGCCCTCCCGGTTCGCCTCGTTGTGCTTCTCGTTGTAGGAGACGAGGTCGTTCAGGGTGAAACCGTCGTGGCAGGTGGTGAAGTTGATCGAGGCCAGCGGGCGCCGGCCGTCGTCCTGGTACAGGTCCGACGATCCGGTCAGCCGTCCGGCGAACTCCGCCAGCGTGCGCGGCTGCCCGCGCCACAAGTCCCGTACGGTGTCCCGGTACTTGCCGTTCCACTCGGTCCACAGCGGCGGGAAGTTGCCCACCTGGTAGCCGCCCTCGCCCAGGTCCCACGGCTCGGCGATCAGCTTCACCTGGCTGACCACCGGGTCCTGCTGGACCAGGTCGAAGAACGAGGACAGCCGGTCCACCTCGTGGAACTGGCGGGCCAGCGTGGCCGCCAGGTCGAAGCGGAAGCCGTCCACGTGCATCTCGGTGACCCAGTACCGCAGCGAGTCCATGATCAGCTGGAGCACGTGCGGGGAGCGCATCAGCAGCGAGTTGCCGGTGCCGGTGGTGTCCATGTAGTGGCGCGGGTCCTCCGTCAGCCGGTAGTACGAGGCGTTGTCCAGCCCGCGGAAGGACAGCGTCGGACCCAGGTGGTTGCCCTCGGCGGTGTGGTTGTAGACCACGTCGAGGATCACCTCGATGCCCGCCTCGTGCAGGGCCCGCACCGCCGACTTGAACTCCAGCACCTGCTGGCCGCGGTCGCCCGAGGCGTAGCCGTTGTGCGGGGCGAAGAAGCCGATGGTGTTGTAGCCCCAGTAGTTGCTCAGCCCGTCGTTGACCAGCCGGTGGTCGTTGACGAACTGGTGGACCGGCATCAGCTCCAGCGCCGTCACCCCGAGCTTGGTCAGGTGCCCGATGACCGCGGGGTGCGCGAGTGCCCCGTACGTGCCGCGCAGCTCCTCGGGGAGGTCGGGATGGCTCATCGTCAGGCCCTTGACGTGGGCCTCGTACAGCACGGTGTGGTGGTACTCGTGGCGCGGCGGCCGGTCGTTGGCCCAGTCGAAGTACGGGTTCACCACGACGGAGCTCATGGTGTGCGGGGCGGAGTCCAGGTCGTTGCGGGAGTCGGGCCGGCCGAAGTGGTAGCCGTACACCGCCTCGTTCCAGTTCACCTGTCCGCTGATGGCCCGCGCGTACGGGTCGAGCAGCAGCTTCGCCGCGTTGCAGCGCCGTCCGCGGTCGGGCTCGTAAGGCCCGTGGACGCGGAACCCGTAGCGCTGGCCCGGCATGATGCCCGGCAGGTAGGCGTGCCGGACGAAGGCGTCCGTCTCGCGCAGCTCCACGGCCGTCTCCGAGCCGTCGTCGTGGAGCAGGCACAGCTCAATGCGTCGGGCGGCCTCGGAGTAGACCGCGAAGTTGGTCCCGGCGCCGTCGTACGTGGCACCGAGCGGATACGCCTGTCCCGGCCAGACCTGCATAGATAACGACTCTTCCCATCCTGCTCCGGCTGATCCGGCTGGACCGCGTCACTGCCAGATCTTCCCCGAAAGAGGGTCCTCACGCGTGGACTTGGGTTGGTCCCTCCGGGTGACCCGCAGAGCTGATAGGCGGGTCGGACGACTGTCGGGGCATCGGATAATGGGTCAACGGACAGCCGGTGTACGGGCCATCGGGCTGCACCGGGCCGCGCGCGCGGAGTACCCTTCCGTGATCACTGGAGACGGGCGTCCAGACGCAGAAGGCGGTGCACGGGTGAGCTCGGGAGGTCTGGAGCTGCCCCCTGGTGACAGCGGTCACGAGGGCGGCCCCGCGGACGCACCGTCGGCGGGGGTCGTGACCGGGTCGGTGTCGCTGGCCCCGCAGGCGGCCGGGAGCGCCCGGGCCGGCGCCGAGCTGGACTGGGGCGCGGAGGCCTGGAGCGAGGTCCGCACCCGGGCGCAACGCGCGGGCCGTGCGTACATCTGGCTGAACCTGATCGAACAGCGGCTGCGGTCGGTGGTCGGAGCGGTGCTGCGGCCGATCTACGAGCCCGTGCACGGCGGGGACGACTGGGTGGTCGCGGCCGCCGGGCCCGCCGGGCAGGAGTGGGTGCAGCGGGCGGTGGCCGTGCGCGAGGTCAGCCGGCGCAAGGGCTACCTGCTCGACTCGGCCGACGACAACGTGCTCAGCTTCCTGACGCTGCCGCAGCTGCGGGAGCTGATGGTCCAGCACTGGCCCTGCTTCGAACCGTACTTCGACGACCGGCGCGAGATCGAGCTCGCCCTGGACGAGCTGGAGGTCACCCGCAACGTCGTCTCCCGCAACCGGGCGCTGTCGCGGCCGGTGCTGGAACAGGCGGAACGGGCCTCGGCGCGGCTGCTGGAGGTGCTGGGCGGCGGCTCGGGCAGCCCGTCGGCCGACCGGCTGCCGATCGACGCCGTCGAGGAGCTGGTGGGCGACCGGTACGCGGACGTCATCTCGGTCCACCCGGACCGGGTGCGGCTGCAGCGCCAGCTCCCCGCGGAGGACCTCTTCGGCGGGGCGCGGCGGCTCGACGCCATCGGCATAGGCCTCAACCTGCTGGTGCAGAACTTCTCGGGCCGAAGACTCGTCCGGCTCACGGAGGCCGGCTGCCGGGTGCGGCTGCTGTTCCTGAACCCGGCGAGCAGCGCGGTCAAACGGCGCGAGCGCGAGCTCGGGCTGCGCAAGGGCGAGCTGAGCCGCTCGGTGGAGATGAACATCCTGCACGTCCGCCGGGTCCGGGCGGGCCTGCGGGACCCCTCGCGCTTCGAGATCCACGTCTTCGACGAGACCCCGCGCTTCACCGCGTACCTGGTGGAGGGCCAGTCCTCGGGGATCGCGGTGGTCCAGTCGTACCTGCGCCGGGCGCGCGGCATGGAATCGCCCGTCCTGGTGCTGCGCGGGGGCGGCCGCGGCGTGCCCAAGGACGCCGACCACGGGCTGTTCACGACCTACCGCGAGGAGTTCGAATCGGTGTGGGAGGACTCCCGGCCGGTGTCGTGACGCCGGTCCCCGCGCCGTCCCCCCGCGCCGTGCCCCCGGCGGCCGTCCTGTCAGTGGCCCGTGGCAGGCTGAAAGTCGTTGACCGAAGGTGTACGGGGGGAAGGGCGCGTGATGGGGGACTGGCACGGCGGTGTGCTGATCGGATTCGACCTGGAGACGACCGGCACGGAGCCGGGGGAGTCGCGGATCGTGACGGCGGCGCTGGTCGAGGTGCGGGACGGCGAGGTGCGCGGGCGGCGCGGCTGGCTCGCCGACCCGGGGATACCGATTCCGGCGGGGGCCTCGGCGATCCACGGGATCAGCACGGAGCGGGCCGTCGCCGAGGGCCGCCCGGTGCGGGAGGTCGCCGAGGAGGTCGCCGAGGCCCTGGTGGGGCACTGGCGCCGCGGGGCGGTGGTCGTCGCCTACAACGCGGCCTTCGACCTGACCCTGCTCTCGGCGGAACTGGCCCGGCACGGGCTGCCGTCGCTGGCCGAGCGGCTGGGCGGGGAGGCGACCGGGCCGGTCGTGGACCCGCTGACCATCGACCGGGCCGTCGACCGCTACCGGCGCGGCAAGCGCACGCTGGAGGCGGTCTGCGGGGTGTACGGGGTCACGCTCGACGCGGCGCACGACGCCGGGGCGGACGCCCTGGCCGCGGTGGAGGTGGCCCGCGCGATAGCCGCCCGGCACCCCGAGGTGGCCGCACTCACCCCGGCCGACCTGCACGCCCGACAGGGCACCTGGCACGCCCGGTGGGCCCGGGACTTCCAGTCCTACCTCCGCCGCCAGGGCACCCCGGACGCGGTGATCGACACCGCCTGGCCGCTGCGCGGCCTGCTGCCCGCGGCGGGCTAGTGCGCGGCCGTTCCGCGTCCGGGCGGGGTCAGAGGCGGAAGGCGGACGGGTCGATGGAGGCCAGCCGCTTCACCAGGGGCGGTACGCCGAGGCCGCGGTCCTCGCGCCGCTCCACCGCGCGCAGGGCCGGGATGACCAGGCGCGCGCCCGGGTAGCGGACCGGTTCCGGCGGGATCCAGCCGCCCGGCGGCCGGGTGAAGGCCGAGCCCGACCATTCGTCCTTCGTGCCCAGCACGAGCGAGGCCAGCACCTTGGCCATCAGCCGTGAGGGGCCGACCCCGTCGCCCGAGTAGCCCGTGGCGTAGCAGACCCCGGGCACGGACTTCAGCCAGCCGGCGAAGGGGAGCGAGGTGGTCGAGTACTCGACGGGGGCGGTCCAGGCCGTGTCCACCGGTGCGCCGGCGAGTTCGGGGAAGAGCCGGGCGAGCTGGCGCCGCAGCTCGGCGGGCCGCAGCGGGTCGCCCCACAGGGTGTCGGCCCCGCTCCGGCCGAAAGCCACGCCGGAGCCGCCCTTGCCGAAGACCAGCCTGCCGTCCGGGGTCGTGCGGTAGTAGTTCAGCCTGCGGCGGGAGTCGCAGACCGAGGTCCGCCCGTCCCAGCCGAGATCCGCGAGCCGCTCGGGCACGGGCTCGGTCACCAGGGTGTCGCTGGCCACGGTCACCATCCGGCGGCCGAGGTCCTCCAGCTGCCCGGCCCAGGCGTTGATGGCGAGCACGACCCGTTCGGCGTGCACCCGCCCGTAGGGGGTGTGGGCGGTGGTGGCGCCGCCGGGCGCGCTCCGCAGGGCGGTCAGCGGGGTGCGCTCGTGGACCCGGACGCCCGCCTCGACCGCCACCCGGCGCATGCCGCGGGTCAGCTTGGCGGGCTGGAGCGTGGCGCAGCCCGGGTCGAGGACCCCGCCGAAGTGGTTGCGGGTGCCGACCGCCCGCCGCGACTCGGCGGCGGACACCTCGTGCAGCGGCTCCGTGCCGGCCCGGCGCAGGTCCTCCAGGGTCTGCCGCCACGCCCCGCGCTGGGCCGGCGAGGAGGCGGCCCACAGCCACGGGCCGCGCGTGTACTCCACGTCGATGCCGTGGGCCTCGGTGAAGGCGAGGATGTCGTCGACGGCCCGGGCCGAGGCCTCGCCCAGCCGGCGCGCCTCCTCGTGCCCGCCGATCGCGACGAGGCTGCTGAACCGGGCCCACATCGGCATCAGGTAGCCCGCGTTGGCGCCGCTGGCCCCGCCGCCGCACACGTCGGCCTCGATCAGCACGATGTCCGTGCCCGGTGCCCGCCGCAGGATCTCCAGGGCGGTCCACAGGCCGGTGAAGCCGCCGCCCACGACGAGGACGTCGCAGCGCACCTCGTCCAGCAGCTGCGGTGAGCGCCCGTCGTCGGGCTCGGCGTGCAGCGCGTCGCGCAGCCAGGCGGTGCGCCGGGCCGGGGGCGGGGTGTCGGGGCGGGGCCAGGTGCCGGCCAGGACGAGATCGGGATCGGTCACGGGTACGGGTCTCCACGGTCGGTGCGGTGCGGTGCGGTGCGGTGCGGCGTACGGCTCGGCCCGGTGCGCGGGGTGCGGGCGCCGGCCGAGGGGGCGCCGGGCGGACCGGCGGGCGGGTGAGGGTCAGTTCTGGCGGGCGCGGGCGGCCCGGCCGGCGGCGTCCAGGTGCTCCGCCGCCGTCAGCAGGTCGATCCGCGAGCTCACCCCGTAGGTCTTGAACAGCTTCCGGAGGTGGTAGTTGACGGTGTGCGGGGACAGTGCGAGGCGCCGGGCGATCTGCTGGTTGGTGAGGCCCTCGCGCACCAGCCCGACCAGCACCCGCTGCTGCTCGCTCAGCTCCGGTCCGGGTGCCGGGGGCTCGACGAGTCCGGCCGTGGCCCGCAGCGCCGCCGCCTCCCGCTGGAGGGACAGGCGCAGGGAGTCGGGCATGGAGTCCGAGATGAGCCGGCGCAGCAGCGGGCTGGAGAAGACCGCCCGCCCGCCGTCGCCCCGCACCACGCCGGTGGCCTCCACCTCCTCCAGGGCCGGGAGCAGGGCGGACACCGAGGTCCGCAGCATCAGCGCCAGGTCCTCGTACACCACCTCGCACCCCAGGACCGAGGCCACGCAGAGCAGTTGGCGGCAGCCGGGGGAGAACCGCTCCAGGGTGGCCCGAACCCGGGTGGCCAGGCGTACGGGGAGCCGCGAGGTCAGCAGCCGGACCTCGTCGGCCACGGTCTCCACGGAGCCTTCCTCCTGGAGCCCGGTGAGCAGTTCGATCATCAGCCGCGGGTGCCCGCCGGCCTGGTCGAGCAGCTGGACCAGGGCCGGTGCGGGCGGTGCGCCCAGCAGGTCGCGGGCCAGGCCGAGCGAGGGGGACGGGCCCAGCGGACCGAGCGCCAGCCGCTCGCTGCGGCCCGTGAGGCCGGCCGGCAGGGCCGGTCCCTCGCCGGGCCGGTGCGCCACCAGCCAGACCACGGGGTCGCCGCCGGGCCGCTCGCGGGGCGTGAAGGGCATCCGCGGCGGCCCGTCCACGGTCCGGCGGGTGTCGTCGACCAGGACCAGCACGGGCCCCGAGGGGGCGTGGCAGCGGCCGGGCCGGCCCCGGGTGTGCCGGGCGGGCGCGGCCCGGCGCCGGGGGTGCCGGGGGTCCGCCCACGGATCGGGGTGGTGTCCGGCGTAGCCCAGGCCGTCGGCGAGGAGGGCGGCTTCCCGCAGCAGCCGGGTCTTGCCGATGCCGGGCATCCCCTCGATCGACAGGACGGCGGGGCCGGAGCGGCGGCCGTACTCCAGGACCTCGCGGATGAGCCGCATCTCCCGCTCGCGCCCGCGCAGCGGCATGTGGGTGAGGGTGCCGTTCATATCGCGCCGCCGTAGCGGCGTACGCCGACGGTGTGGAAGCGCGCGGACACGAACGCGGCGTCGCAGTAGACCGCGTTGCCCGACGGGTTCATCCCCGTGCCGTGCAGATCGGAGTAGACGGCCGACTGGGAGATGTACCAGTCGCCCATCAGGTTCGCGGACAGCATCACCCCGGCCTCGGCGCAGGCCGCCTCCATCGCCGCCTCCACCTCCGGCGAGGTGGAGTAGAGCCCGACGGACAGCGCCCCGCACTCGCGGGTGGTACGGGAGACCAGCGCGACCGCGTCGGCGACGGAGTCCACCGCGACGGCGAAGACCACGGGGCCCAGCCATTCGGCGAGCAGCACGGCCCGGTCCTCGGCCCGGTTCGCGTCGAGGGCCACGACGGCCGGGGTGCGGACGACCGCCTGCGGATGCGCGGGGTCGCGCACGGCGCGGGAGGGGACGGCCACCTTCCCGGCCTCCCCGGCCATCACCCGTTCGAGCCGTTCCAGGACGGGCGGGCCCAGGAGGGCGCCCAGGACGGCGGCGGCCCCGGCGTCGTCGGAGAGCAGCGCGTCCAGCGCCGCGCCGAGGTCGGCGACGACCTCCTCGTACGTCCGGTGCCCCTCGTCGGTGCTGATCCCGTCCCGCGGGATCAGCAGGTTCTGCGGGCTGGTGCACAGCTGCCCGCTGTAGAGGGAGACCGAGAAGGCGAGGTTGGCGAGCATGTCGCGGTAGTCGCCGGTCGACTCCACGAGCAGGGTGTTGACGGCGGATCCCGAGGTGAACACGCGCGCCTGGCGGGCGTTGTCCGCCAGCCACTCGCCGAAGGCGGTGGTGCCCGCGTAGTCGACGAGGCGGACCTCGGGGCGGGTGGCCAGAACGCGGGCCAGTCCCTCGCCGGGGTGTTCGGCCGCCAGGCAGACCAGGTCGGCCGGGAAGCCGGCCTCGGTCAGCACCTCGCGGGCGATCCGGACGGTCAGGGCCAGCGGCAGGACGGCCGCCGGGTGCGGTTTGACCAGGACCGGGTTGCCGGTGGCCAGCGAGGCGAAGAGGGCCGGGTAGCTGTTCCAGGCGGGGAACACGCTGTTGGCGATGACCAGGGAGATGCCCCGGGGCACCGCGGTGAAGGTCTTGGCCAGGGTGACGTCCCGGCCGTCGCCCCGGGGCTTGCGCCAGACCGAGGCGGCCGGCAGCCGGGTCTGCTCGGCGAGCGCGCAGGCCACCGCCTCCAGACCGCGGTCCTGGGCGTGGACGGCGCCGGCGTGGAAGGCCATCAAGAAGTTGTGGCCGCTGGTGTGCACGGCCGCGAAGGCGAACTCGGAGCTGCGGGCGTTGATCCGGTGGAGGATCTCGGCGCAGACCGCGGCACGGGCCTCGGGGCCCGCGTCGCGCCATGCGGGCAGGGCCGCCCGCATGGCGGGCAGCAGGACGTCCGGGTCGCAGTGCGGGTAGGAGACCTCCAGCGGGCCGCCGTAGGGGGAGCGCTCGCCGCCCGCCTCCGGGGCGGGGCCCACGGTGCCGTCCCGGCCGGGCTGTCCGAGATCGAACGGCCGGCCGAGGAGGCGGCGGAAGGAGGCCTCGCCGGCGGCTCTCGCGCCCCGGCCGTAGGCCTGTGGATCCTCCGGGTCCTCCGCGTACGGCGACCAGTGCCCGCGGGTGCGGATCACCTCCCGGGCCCGTTCCAGGGTGCTGCCGTGCCGGGTGGTGAATCGGGTCAACGCGCCGCCGTCGGCGCGGGTTTCGGGAACGGGCGGCCGCACGGTGTGCGCCATGGTCCTCATCCTTTGTCGAACGGTAGGGGTCGGTCCGGACCGGGATCGCCGAGTCCGGAAAGCCTCGGTGATCACGCTAATTCGGCTGGTTCGCACCCACGGCGGAGTCAGGTCATGAAGGGAATTGACGGCCCGTTCACACCGCGGTGCGGGAAATCGGGGGCACGGCGGCCGTCCGGCCCGCCGGGGAAGGGGCGAAACGCGGGCCGGATCTGGGACGTTGGGCACGCCCGCCGAGCAGACGGGTCAAACTGTGACGATGGCCATATCACACCCAACTTGCCGCTATCGGCCATCATCTGGCGGGATACCGCCGCTCGCCGCCCCCCGGCGGGCGTGCCAACTGGCTTGTTCTGTACGGCCGCTTCAGCGGGCGCACCCCTTACCCGGGCCGGAGCCCGCCGGCTCCCGCGGCTACTCGGTGATCGGCCGCAGGTACCGGTCGAGCGCCGTGTCGGGCAGCACCCGCGCGAGCACGCTCACCTTCCGGGCGTCCGGACCCACCCGGTAGCGGGTCCGCGGCCGGCGGGCCGTCAGGGCCTGCCGGACCGTCTGCGCGAAGTCCTCCGGACGGGTCGGGCTCTCCCGCGCCTGCCTCTCGTTCTGGTGCAGGAACCGGTTGAAGGGGATCCGGTACAACTCGGCCAGCTGCTCCGGGACCCCGTCCATCGCCGCCCGCGCCACGTCGGACACCTTGCCCCAAATCGGCGTCATGATCGCCCCGGGCTGCACCAGGGTGACGTCCACCCCCTGCGGTGCGAGCTCGCGCCGCAGGACGTCGGTCATGGCCTCCTTGGCGAACTGCGCCGCCGCGTACGCCCCGAGGAACGGGATCGCCACACTGCCCAGGCCCGAGGTCACGTTGACCACCCGGCCGCGGGTGCGCCGCAGCAGCGGCAGGAACGCCTGGGTGACGGCGAGCTGCCCGACCACGTTGGTGTCCAGCTGCTCGCGCAGCCGCTCCGGCGAGACGCACTCCAGCGGGGCCGAGACGCAGATGCCCGCGTTGTTCACGAGGCCCCACAGGCCGTCCTCGCCCACCTCGGCCGCGATCCGTTCGGCGGCCGCGGCCACCGACTTCTCGTCGGTCACGTCGACCAGCACCGGGACGAGCCGGCCGTGCGCGCCCGCCTCGGCGAGCGCCAGGGCGTCGGCCTCCCTGCGGACACCGGCGAACACCCGGAAGCCCGCCTCCTCCAGCCGGAGGGCGCAGACCCGGCCGAGGCCGGAGGAGGCCCCGGTCACGAGGACGCAGCGGCCCTGCGGCGACAGGGCGGCACGGTACGGAGCGGTCGGCACGAGAGGTCTCCTGCGGGAAGCGGGGGCGGTCATCCGGCCACCGCCGGGAAGGTGAGGGCGTCCTCCAGCGTGCGGGTGAGCCGGCGCTGCGGCATGAACCGGAAGTACGCGTCGCGCACCGGCCGGCGGAAGGGGTCCTCCGACTGCTCGAAGGAGCTGATGCCGCGCGAGGCGGCCACCATCCCCCGGGTCCGCTCGCGGCGCTCGTCCTCGTAGCGGCGCAGGGCCCGCGGCAGGTCGGACGCGTCCTTCAGGGCCCGCCCGAGCACCACGGCGTCCTCGATCGCCATGCCCGAGCCCTGGCCGAGACTGGTGAGCATCGGGTGCGCGGCGTCCCCCAGCAGGGTCACCGGACCCCGGCCCCAGCGCTCCAGGAACGCCCGGTCCCGGGAGGGCACGGCGATGATCGACTCCTCGGGGGTGGCCAGGATCGCCTGCCGCACCTCGTCGGCCCAGCCGTCGTAGGCGTGCAGGACCTCCGCCTTGCCGCCCTTCCAGTCCCGGGAGAGCTCGGCCGGCATGTTCTTCGTACCCCACCAGTACAGCCGTCCCGCGCCCATGTCCACGAGCCCGAAGCGCTTGCCGCTGCCCCAGAAGTGCGTGACCGAGCCGGGGGTGAAGCGGGGGTGCGCGAACCGGACCACCGCGAGCCAGCAGATGTAGCCGCTGTCCTGGGACTCCTCCGGCCCCACCAGCTGTCCGCGGACCACCGAGTTGAACCCGTCGGCGCCGATCAGCACGTCCCCCTCGGCGGTGGTCCCGTCGTCGAACGCGACCCGCACGCCGCCGCCCGGCACCCCCTCCGACTCGAATCCGGTGGCCGCCGCGCCCAGGTGCAGCGGGATGCCCGCCGCGGCCTCCAGCAGGGCCTGCTGGAGGTCCGCCCGGGTGATGAGCACACTGGGCACCCCCAGCCTGCCGATGATGTCCGGGAAGGGGAACTCCCGGATCAGCCGGCCCGAGGCCGTCTTGACCTGGTAGGAGCGCAGGGCCTCCCCGCGCTTCTCCAGGTCGATGCCGACGCCCAGCGAGTTCAGCGCGCCGATGGCGTTGCTCATCACCGAGAGGCCGGAGCCCGCCGCGCGCAGCTCACCCGCCCGCTCGTGGACCTCGACGTCCAGGCCCGCCTCGCGCAGCGCGACGGCGGCGGTCAGGCCGCCGATCCCCGCGCCGATCACCAGGGCCTTCTTGCGGTCTGTCATCCGTGTCATCTCACTGTCCGATCAGTTCGGTGACGACCCGGACCATGTGGGCCACGTACGGCTCCTCCATGATCGTGAGGTGGTCGCCGGGGACGTCCACGACCTCGAGCGTGCCGCTGGTGCGCTCGCCCCAGCCGTTGCTCGGGTCCGCGTGCATGCTCTCGATGGCCGTGTGCATCGAGTTGAGGACCCCGGGCAGGGGCTCCGCCGCGTGGATGAGGACCATGTCCTGGTCCACCACCTCGGGCCGGTAGGCGAACGCCGCCTTCCAGTTGGCCTCGTACACGTGGAACAGGCGCCGTACGACGGCCCCGGTGCTCCCCGCGGGCAGCACGCCCTCGTCGATGGCCAGCTGGGCGATGAAGTCGAACTTCTCCTCCAGCGTCGTCAGCCGGTCCGGGATCAGCTCCAGCGGGGAGTCGCCCCCGCGCCGCAGCCACAGCAGCTCCCAGAAGAACCAGCCCAGCAGGGCCTCGTCGTCCGTGGTCAGGCGCCGGCCCGGGTTCAGGGCCGTGGTGTCCAGCAGCACCAGCCGGGCGACCTCCTCCCCGGCCGCCCGCAGCTGGCGGGCCATCTCGAAGGCCACGAACCCGCCGAACGACCAGCCGCCGACCACGTACGGGCCGCTCGGCTGCACCCGGCGCATCGCCTCGACGTAACTGGCCGCGATCTCCTCGACGCTGCGCAGCGGTTCGGTGCCGGGATCGCCGCCGGCCGCCTGGAGGGCGTAGAACGGCTGGTCCTCCTCCAGGTACTTGGCGAACCTGACGTAGCAGAGCACGTTCCCGCCCATCGGGTGGACGAAGAACACCGGGCGCTTCGACCCCGCCGGACGGATGGGCACCAGCGGGTCGAAGGCCGTCATCGCCTCGCCCGAGCGCAGCCGTCCGGCCAGCTCCGCCACCGTCGGCGCCGACACGAACTCCGAGAGCGGCACGCTGATCCCGTAGCGCTGCTCGATCTGCACCACCAGGCGCATCGCCGTCAGCGAGGTCGCCCCGAGGTCGAAGATGTTGTCGTGCACGCCCAGCGCGGGCAGCTGGAGCAGATCGCCGACGATCTCCACCAGGGTCTCCTCGTACGCGTCGCGCGGGTCCGCGGCGGGGTCCGCGGACACCCCCGTGCTCAGCGGGGCGGCGCGCAGCGCCTTGTCGTCGCGCTTGCCGCTGGGCGTCAGCGGCAGGGCCGCCAGCCACTCGAAGTGCGAGGGCATCATGTACTCCGGCAGCGCCGTCCGCAGCTGCTTGCGCAGCAGCGTGAGATCCGCGCCGTCGGGGTCGCCCGTCAGGAACGCGGCGAGGAAGGAGTCGTTGCCCTCCCGCCGGCGGGCGACGACCGCCGCCTCCGCAATGCCCGGGTGGCCCGCCGCGAAGCGGGTGATGGCCAGCTCCACCTCGGCCGGCTCCACGCGGTAGCCCCGCACCTTGACCTGCGCGTCGGCCCGGCCCAGGCACACCACGTCACCGCCGGGCAGGACGAAGCCCAGGTCGCCCGTGCGGTACAGGCGCGCCCCCGCCGCGGCGGCCGCGGGGGACGGGTGCGGGACGAACCGCTCCTCGGTCAGGTCGGGGCGGCCCACGTACCCCTCCGCCAGGCAGGCGCCCGACAGGTAGAGCTCACCCCGCACCCCGGCCGGGACCGGCCGCAGCCGGCCGTCCAGGACGTGCACCGCGGACCCGGCGACGGCCTGGCCGATGGGCGGCAGGTCCGGGAACCCGGCCGGATCGCCCTGCATCGTGTACGCGGTCACCACGTGCGACTCGGTCGGCCCGTACTGGTTCTCCAGGATCACCCCGGGCAGCGCCGCGCACAGCGCGCGTATCTCGTCGGTGACGCGCAGCTGCTCCCCGGAGGAGAGCAGGGCCCGCAGCGAGCGCGGGGCCAGGGCGAGCGCGTCCGCCGTCTCGGCCAGCTGCTGGAGGGCGACGTACGGGAGGCAGATGCGCTCCACGCCCTCGCGGTCGAGCAGCCGGAGCAGGGCGGGCATGTCGCGCCGCTCGTCCTCGGAGAGCAGCAGCAGGGTGCCGCCGCCGGCGAGGGTGGAGAAGATCTCCTGGAAGGAGACGTCGAAGCTCAGGGGCGCGTACTGGGCGGTCACGCCGCCGACGACCCCGCTCGGGACCCCGTTCTGCCAGGCCACCAGGTGGGCCAGCGAACGGTGCGGCATCGCCACGCCCTTGGGCGCGCCCGTGGAGCCGGAGGTGAACAGGACGTAGGCGAGGGAGTCGGGGGTGATCTCCTCGGTCACCTCCGCCGGGATCCGGGGCAGGTACGGCCGCCCGGCGTCCTCGGAGAAGATCTCCTCGGCCGGGAGGACCAGGGCCGGCCCGCCGACGGTGGCGCTGTGCGCGGCGTTCGCGATGACCCGGAACGGACGGGCCTGCTCCACCATCGCGGTCAGCCGGTCCACCGGGTAGCTGACGTCCAGCGGAACGGTGGCGGCGCCGGCCTTCATGACGCCGAGGATGACGGCGACGGTCTCCGGCGAGCGGTCCATCGCGATGCCGATCCGGTCGCCGGGCCGCGAACCGAGCGCGATCAGCTCGCGCGCGACCCGGTCCGCGTGCCCGTCCAGTTCGGCGTAGGTCCAGCGGCGGGCGCCGAAGACCACGGCCGTGGCGTCCGGGGTGCGGGCGGTCTGCCGCGCGACGGCCCGTACGACGTCCAGGGGCGGGGCGGTGTCCGCCAGGCCCTCGGGCGCGGCCGGCCGCGGCACCGGCTCCGGTGCGAGGAAGCCGAAGTCGGGTGCCTCGTCCGGGTGGTGGACCAGCCGGTCCAGGATCGCGGTGAACCGCTCGGCGTACAGGTCGGCCTGGGCCGGGGTGAAGGTCAGCCCGTGGTGGTCCAGGCGCAGCCGGACGGAGCCGTCCACCGGGTCGGTCATGGCGTTGACCAGCAGTTGGAAGTTGGTCTCCTCCCAGGTCCGGAAGTCGAGCAGACGGACCCCGGGCAGTTCGAAGACGGCGGCCAGCTGGCGGAAGTGGATGTAGTTGAAGGCGGTCTCCAGGACGGTGGAGCCCCGGTCCTCCTGGATCGCGCTGAGCGGATAGCGGCGGTGGGCGTGGCTCTGCTGCTCCTGCCGGAAGGCGGCCCGGACCACGTCGGCCCAGCTGTCGGCGGCGGTGCCGAGCCGCACGGGCATCGTGTTGAGGAAGAGCCCGGCGATGCGGTCGGCGTCCTCCAGCTCGGGGCGGCCGTGGGTGACCAGGCCGGTGGTGATGTCGTCGGAACCGGAGAACAGCCCCAGTGTCAGGCAGTGCGCCGCGAACAGCACCGACTTCACGGGCAGCGCCCGCTCCCGGGCGAACAGGGCTGTCTGCTCGGTGAGTTCGGCGGGCAGGTCCGCGATCCTGGTGATCTGCGCGTCCGGGCCCGGGGCCTGGTGGCCGCGGAAGGGCTGCAGGCGCAGCAGCGGGGCGTCCCGCAGCCGCTCGCGCCAGAAGCCGCGGGCCGGCTCCGACTCCAGGGCCTCGCGTTCGGCGCGCACGTGGTGCGCCGCCGAGGGCAGGGCGGTCTCGGCCACGGCCGCGATGGGGTGGCCCAGGCGGTGCAGGTAGTCCTGCAGCAGCTCGGCGACCAGGGTGGCCACGCTTCCGCCGTCGAGGATCGCGTGGTGGAAGCTCAGCACCAGCTCCAGCGTCTCCTCGCGGACGTGGGCGCGCAGGTGGTGGAGCGGGGCCCGCTCGAAGTCGTAGCGGTGGAAGCGGCGTTCGTCGACGTGCGACCGGATCTCGGCGAGCGCCTCCGCCTCCGGGCGGCCCCGCAGGTCCACGGTGTCGAGGCCGCCGGTGATCTCGTGGTCCACGATCTGGAGCGGCTCGGAGAAGGAGCCCAGGTCGAAGGAGGAGCGCAGGACCGGATGGCGTGCGACGAGCCGTTCGAAGGCGTCCCGGAAGGCCTCCTCGTCCCACGCGGCCGTGATGCTGTACTGGAAGACGTCGCGGTAGACGGCCGAGTCCTGCTCGGCCCGGCTGTGGTAGAGCAGTCCGAGCTGGAGGCGGGTCAGCGGGTAGGCGTCGGCGCGGCCTTCGAGCCGGGCCCGGTCGACGCCCGAGACCAGGGCGAACGGTGCGAGCTCGGCGGCGGGTGCGGCGGGCGCGCCGCCGGTGGCCGACCTGGCGGCCAGCTGGGCGACGGTCGGCTGCTGCACCAGGTCCGTCAGGTCGAACACGATGCCGGCCTTCTCGGCCCGGGCGCGGATGCGCAGCATCGTGATGGAGTCCCCGCCGAGTGCGAAGTAGTCGTCGTGGATCCCGACCCGCTCCGCCTCCAGTACGTCCGCCCAGATCGCGGCGAGCGTCTCCTCGGTGGCGTTGCGCGCAGCCGCGTACCTCGGACCGGCGGCGGCCGAGGGGGCGGGCAGGGCGCGGCGGTCGGCCTTGCCGTTCGGGGTCAGGGGGACGGCCTCGATCCGGATGAAGTGCGCGGGCACCATGAACTCCGGCAGTGCGGAAGCCAGTTCGGTGCGCAGCAGGGCCGGGCTGAGCTCGGTGTCCGCGACGTAGTAGCCGATCAGCAGGGTGCCCCGGCTGCCGGACTGGTGGTCCACCACGACGGCGTCCCGTACGCCGGCCACGGAGGCCAGCCGGTTCTGCACCTCGCCGAGTTCCACCCGGTTGCCGCGGATCTTGACCTGTCCGTCGATCCGGCCGAGGTACTCCAGGGTGCCGTCGGCCAGCCAGCGGGCGAGGTCGCCGGTGCGGTAGAGCCGTCCGCCCGGGGCGAAGGGGTCCTCGGTGAACTTCTCCGCGGTCAGCTCGGGCCGCTCCAGGTAGCCGCGGGCGACGCCGACGCCGCCGATGCACAGCTCGCCGGGGACACCGGCCGGCTGGAGCCCGCCGTGCGCGTCCAGCACGTACAGCCGGGTGTTGTCGATGGGCCGGCCGATGGGGATCCGGCGCACCGGCCCCTCGCCGGCCGCCGGGCAGTCGTAGGACGACACGTCGACCGTGGCCTCGGTGGGCCCGTACAGGTTGACCAGCTTCGGGGCACCGTCGCCGCGGGAGCCGAAGATCCGGTTGAACTGCTCGACGCGCGCCGCGGGCAGGGCCTCGCCGCTGCAGAACACCTGCCGCAGGGAGGCGGCTTCGGCACGCAGCTCAGGGCGGTCCTCCAGCAGGTCGAGGAAGGGACCCAGCATGGAGGGGACGAAGTGCAGGGTGGTGACCCGCTGTTCGGCGATCGTGCGCAGGATCCCGCGCGGGTCGCGCTGGCCGCCGACGGGCAGCAGGGCGAGCTCCGCGCCCTCGATCGCCCACCAGAAGAGCTCCCACACGGAGACGTCGAAGGAGATCGGCGTCTTCTGGAGCAGGACGTCGCCCTCGCCGACCGGGTAGGCCCTCTGCATCCAGGCGAGCCGGTTGACCACCGAGTGGTGCTCGACCATGACGCCCTTGGGGCGGCCGGTGGAGCCCGAGGTGTAGATCACGTACGCGAGGTCGCGGGAGGTGGCCGGATCGTCCAGCGGCCCGCCCGGGCCGGTGAGCAGCTCGTCGGTGCGCAGGACCGGGACGCCCGGGGCGCCGGCCGGGGCTCCGCCGTCGGTCAGCACCACCTTGGCCCGGCTGTCCTCGAGCAGGAAGCCGATCCGCTCCGCAGGATAGCCCGGGTCCACGGGCACGTAGGCGCCGCCGGCCTTGAGGACGCCGAGCAGGGCGACGATCAGCCGCGGCGAGCGGTCCATCAGGACGGCCACCCGGTCGCCGGTGCCCACGCCCCGGGCGCGCAGGGCGTGCGCCACCTGGTTGGAGCGGGTGTCGAGGTCCGCGTAGGTCAGCGGAGGGGTCCCGTCCGCTCCGGTCACGGCGGTCCGGTCCGGGGTGCGGGCGGCCTGCTCGGCGATCAGGCCGTGCACGGTCCGGTCGTCGGCGTACGGGACGTCCGGCCCCTGCCGCAGCCGTGTGAGGTCAAGGTGCTCGGCCTCGTCCAGGACGGGCAGCGCCGCCGCGGCCCGGCCGGGCTCGGCGGCCCCGGCGGCGACGAGGCGCAGCAGGTGGCCCGCGACCGAGGCGATGGGGTAGTCCTCGTCGAACACGTCGACGGCGTAGTCGAGGTCGACCCGCAGGTCGGCGTCGTCCTCGAAGGCGTGCACCATCACGGACAGCGCGTCCTGGTGGTGGACGGGCGCCAGCACGACGGACTCCAGCGAGGCGCCCGGAACCGCGGCGGGCCGCGGGTGGCGCAGGTAGGAGAGGGTGATGTCGAAGAGGCGGCGGGAGCCGGCGCCGGCGGCCGGGAGGTCGCGCAGCACGTCGCCGAGGGGGAGCCGCTCGTGGGCGCGCAGCGCGTCCGTGCCGCGGCGGACGGCGGCGGCCAGCTCGTGCAGGGTGGCCGTGGGGCCGACGGGCACGCGCAGCGGCAGGTTGTTGGCCAGCTGGCCGACCGTCCCGAGGTCGGCGTCCGCGCGCCGGTTGCGGAACGGGACTCCGAGCACCAGCTCCTCGGTGCGGTGCACGCGGGAGAAGTAGGCGGCGAAGGCGGCCGTGAGGAAGGCGAAGGGGGAGCTGCCGCCGCCGCGGATCCGGCGGACCAGGTCGGCGTCGACGGTGAAGGTGTGCCGGGCCCGGCGCCGCGCGCCGTCCGCGGGAGCCGCGGTGGCGCGGGTGAACAGGGCGGGACGCACGCCCGCCAGCGCGTCGCGGAAGTACGCGCGGTCCTCTTCGAAGGCGCCGGAGGCGCGGTAGGCGCGGTCCGCCTCGACGAGCGCGGTGACGGACGGCGGAGCGGGACGGTCCACGGCCACGGCCCCGGTCCCGGCGGCCATGGTCACGGCCACCCGGTCGCCGTAGCGCTGCCACAGCTGCAGGCTGACCTGGTTCAGGGCCCAGGCGTCGGCGATCAGGTGGTGGGCGTTGAGGTGCACATGGATGACCGAGGCACTCTCGCGCAGCACTGCGGCCGTGAACAAACGCGAACGCCGCAGGGTGAAGGGGCGCGTGAGGGAGTGCTCCCGCCACGCCGCGCAGGCCGCCGCCGGGTCGGCCGCGCCGGAGAGGTCGACGTACTGGACCCAGGGGCCCGCCTCCTCCCGCGCCTCGGCCCCGGCCACCCACTGGCAGGGGATCCCGTCCTGTTCGTCGAAGCGCAGGGAGAACGCGTCGTTGTTCCGCAGGACCTCCTCGAGGGATTCCCCCAAGCTGTCCACGTCGACATCGCCGGCCACCCGCTCATGAATGACCACGTTGAACTGGGGGTCACCCGGCGCGGTGGACTCGGCAGCCCAAATGTCCAGCTGGTAGGCGGACAGAGGGAGCTGGCGTGTTGCGAGCATCGGCCTTCCTTCGCTAATTCCGACGGCCGGAATGTTTGCCGTCCGATGCTCAGGAGCCTACGTTTCCCCCAATCTGGTTCACCACTACTCGTATGAGTGGAGGATGACTACTCGATCAGGTAGTCACGGGTGGGAATATGTGATCCGCGCAATATTCGCCGAGGTTTTTCCCGAGCCCTCGCTAACATCTCGGACATGACCTCTCTGCCTCCTTCCCAAAAATCCGTCATCGTGCGCGGCAGCGGACCAGGACTGCTGCTCGCGCATGGTGCGGGCAGTGACATCGAGGACAGTTACGGGCCGGTCCTGGAAAGTCTCGCCGCCCGTCGAACCGTCATCGGCCCCAATTATCCGGGCTCCGGGAATAACCCCCTCGGCGACCTTCCCCTGACACTCGACCGGCTTGCCGACCACATTGTGGAAAGCGCCGTGCAATCCGGCGTACATTCTTTTGCCATATCTGGATTCTCGCTGGGTGCGACGGTGGCCGTTCGGGCCGCGGTGCGCCATCCCGAGCGGGTTGCCGCCCTCGTTCTCTCCGCCGGATTCGCCCGTCCGAACGCACGCCTCAAGCTGGTCATCGACACCTGGCGGGCGCTCGGCGCGCCGGACGGCGACAGCAGGGTCCTGGCCTCCTACCTCTCCCTGGCGGTCGGGGGCACCCGCTGGCTCGACGCGCGCTCCCACGAGGAGGTCGAGGAACAGCTCGGGCTGTTCGCCGCCGGGATGCCGCCGGGCACCGACGCGCAGCTCGCCCTCTTCGACGGCATCGACGTGCGGGCCGACCTGGCGCGGATCGCGGTACCGGTCCTGGTGGTCTCGCCCCTCGGCGACCTCCTCACCACTCCCGTTCACTCCCGCGAACTCGCGGACGGCATCCCGGGTGCCCGGCTGGCGACGCTGGACTGCGGTCACGCCATCGCCGCGGAGCGGCCGGCCGAGTGGGCCGCGGTCATCACCGAGTTCCTCGACGGCGTCGGGGGCTGACCGCCACGGGCGGTACGGGCAGGCCCGCCCGTACCGCCCGAGCCGTACCGCCCCCGCCGTCCGGGCCGCCGTCCCCGGTCGGCCGGACGGCAGGGGCGGCCGGTCGCGGGCCCGGCGCCCGGCCCGCCGGCCCCGAAGCCGGGGCGGCGCGGCCCGGGGGTGGGCGCCGGGCCGGTCTCACAGGCGCCCGGACGCGGGCGCCTTGCCCAGTGCCGTCACCGCCAGGGCCAGGGCGGCGAGCCCGCCGCCCAGCCACATCACCGCGGTGACCCCGGCGCCGTCCGCGGCCAGCCCCCCGGCCAGCGCGCCCAGCGCGATCGCCCCGTTGAACACGCCGACGAACAGGGAGGACGCGGCCTCGCGCGCCTCGGGGGCCGAAGCCAGCAACCAGGTCTGGGTGCTGACCGACACGCCGCCGTACGACAGTCCCCAGACGGCGAGCAGCACACCGGCGGTCAGGACGGAGCCGCCGAGCAGCGGTACCAGCGCGACCGTGGCCGCCAGCACCGCGCTGATCACCAGCAGGGTGGAGCGCGGGGAGCGCCCGGCGCCCGCGCCGGCCGCGAAGTTGCCGGCCACGCCCGCGACTCCGTACACCAGCAGCAGCGTGCCGATCATCCCGGCGCTCGCCCCGGAGACCTCCTCCAGCACGGGGCGCACATAGGTGTAGGCGGCGAAGTGGCCGGTGACCAGCAGGGCCACCACGATCAGCCCGGTCCGCACCCGCGCCTCGCCGAACAGCCGCACCACACCGCCGAGGCGCACCTCCTGCTCCGCGGGCAGCCGCGGCAGCAGGGCCGCCAGGGCGACCAGCACCAGCAGCGCCAGGACGCCCACGGTGACGAACGCGGTCCGCCAGTCGGCCAGTTCGCCGATGTACGTACCCGCCGGGACGCCGAGCACCGAAGCCACCGCGATGCCGCTGAAGACCAGCGAGGTCGCGGAGCCCACCGACCTCGGCGGCACCAGACGGACCGCCAGGCCCGCCGCGATCGCCCAGACACCGCCCATGCCGACGCCGACCAGTACGCGCGCGGCCACCATCACCGCGAAGTCCGGGGTCCACGCCGCGAGCAGGTTGCCCGCCGTCAGGACCGCCATCAGCGCACACAGCACCGCCCGCCGGTCGAACCGCCCCAACAGCGGTGTCAGCAGCGGCGCCGACACCGCACCGACGAGGCCGGTGATGGTCAGGGTCAGCCCGGCGGTGCCTTCGGTCACCTCCAGCGAGTCCCCGATGGGCGTCAGCAGGCCCACGGGCAGCATCTCGGACGTCACCACCGTGAACGTCGCGCTCGCGACCGCCGCGACGCCGAGCCAGCCGCGGGCCGCGGACCGCTCCGGCACCCCGGTGGTGTCTGCAATTTCCTCAGTCTGTGCCATGCGACCAGCCAACCCGCCCCGACCAGCGGGAACAACGGCCGATCCCTCATCCTTCGATAAGCAGGGCTACTCGATCGGCCGCGCGGGGGCGGCGGTGTAGAAAGGAAACCATGAGCGGTGTCGAGATACGCGAGCTGGAGACGTTCCTCGTGCTCGCGCAGGAGTTGCACTTCGGACGGACCGGCGAGCGGCTGTACGTCTCGCAGAGCCGCGTCAGCCAGCTGCTGCGCTCCCTGGAGGGCCGCATCGGCGCACCGCTCGTCGAACGCACCAGCCGGCGGGTGCGGCTGACCCCGCTGGGCGAGAGCTTCCTGGCGGGCCTGCGCCCCGCCTACGACGCGCTGCGCGCCACGGTGGACGAGGCCAGGGCCGCCGCACGGGGCATGGGCGGGGAACTGCGCATCGGCTTCCAGGGAACCGTCGACGACTACCTCAGCCGGGCGATCGCCCTGTTCGGCGACCGGTATCCCGACTGCGCGATCGACATCGTCGAGATCCCGCTCTCCGACCCCTTCGGGCCGCTGCGCCGCCAGGAGGTGGACTGCGCGGTGGTCCTGCTGCCGGTGGCCGAGGACGACCTCGTCCTCGGCCCGGTCTTCTCCCGGCAGCCGCAGACCCTGGCCGTGTCCGTCCGGCACCCCTTCGCCGCGCGGGAGTCGCTCTGCGCGGAGGAGCTCGCCGACTGCCGGCTCATCGGCATCGACGGCGGGGCCCCCGAGTACTGGCGGCAGGCCCAGGCCCCCGGCCTGACCCCCGGCGGGCTCCCCGTACCGGCCGGACCCAGCGTCAACACGCTCCAGGAGGGCCTGAGTCTGACGGCGGCCAACCGCGGCGCGATGCTGCTGTGCCGGTCCACGGCCGACTACCACGGACGGCGCGACTCCCTCACCTTCGTCCCGGTGCAGGGCCTGCCCGACTCCGAACTGGGCCTCATCCGCCACCGCACGCGACCCTCCGCCCAGGCGGAGGCCTTCGCCCTGGCAGTCGGCGAGACGTCCGGACCGGCGCACTGACGGGCGCACGCCGGTCTGACGGGCGGCCGCCGGTCTGACGGGTGCACGCCGGTCTGACGGCCGACCGCGGCCGGCGTGACCGCGAGGGGCGGTCCGCCGCCCGGCGGCGGACACCTCAGAACGGGTGCCAGCGGACCTCGGACGCGCCCTCGCGCAGGGAGTCCACCCGGCGGCGGAACTCGGCCAGCGCCTTCGGGTTGGTCGGCGCGTGCTGCGAGACCCAGGCGCAGCTGGCCGTCTCGCGGGCCCCGCGCAGCGCCGCGCAGCCCTCCCAGTCGCGGACGTCCCAGCCGTACGCGGACACGAACGCCCCGTAGGACGCGGCCGGCAGCCCGTACCGGTCGAGGGAGAGGGCCATGACCACCAGGTCGTGCTCGCGCAGGTCGGCCGAGACGGTCTCCAAATCGACCAGGACCGGGCCGTCCGGGCCGACGTGCACGTTGCGGGGCAGGGCGTCGCCGTGGATCGGACCCCGCGGCAGGTGCGGCACCAGACCCGCCACCTCGCCCGCGTAGGCGTCGCGGCGGGCCCGCAGGTACGCGGCGTCCGCCGGGTCGATCGCGTCGCCGGCCAGCCGCAGCCAGCGTTCGACCCCGCCCAGCAGGTCCCGCGCGCCCAGCGGGAACGGCGGCTCGGGCAGGGCGTGGATCCGGCGCAGCAGCACCGCGAGGTCCTCCGGACCCGCGGGACGCACCGCCTCCGGGAGCCGGTGCCACAGCGTCACCGGGTGCCCCGCCACCAGCCGCGGCTCCGGCTCGGCGGCGCGGACCGCCGGGACGCCGGCCCGTTCCAGCCAGTAAGCGACGGCCAGTTCGCGCCCGGCCCGCGCCGCCAGGGCCCCGTCCGCGCGGCCCACCTTCACCACCAGCTCCCCGGCCGCGAACACCGCGTTCTCGCCCAGGGCCAGCAGGGCGGCACCTTCGCCGCCCAGGCCCGCGGCCGCCAGTACGTACCTGGCCCGCGCCTCGTCCATCTCGTACTCCGGATCCGGATCGTCGTGAATGCGCCAAGTCTCCCATCCGGATGTGCGCTGCCTTGACGCGCCATCAGGCCCTGCGCACGATGACCGCGACGGGAAGGGGTGAAGGTGACCGCAGCCGCCCCGGCGCACAAGGACCGCCGGGCCGACCACGGGGCCTGGTTCCTGGTCCTGCCCGCGCTCATTCCGATCCTGCTGCTCAGCGTCGGCCCGCTGCTCTACGGCGTCGGTCTGGCCTTCACCGACTCCCAGTCCGGCCGTACCGCGCCCACCCAGTGGGTCGGGGCACTCAACTTCCAGGACCTGCTCCACGACCGATTGTTCTGGGAGTCCTTCCGGATCGGCCTGCTGTGGGCGGTCGCGGTCACCGTCCCGCAGTTCCTGCTGGCCCTCGGGCTGGCCCTGCTGCTCAACCAGAACCTGCGCTTGCGGTGGCTGGCCCGCTCGCTCGCGATCATCCCCTGGGCCATGCCCGAGGTGGTGGTCGGCATCATCTGGCGGCTGGTCTACCACCCCGACGCGGGGGTCCTCAACGAGACCCTGGCCGGCCTCGGGCTCGCCGGGGACACCGACTGGCTCAGCGGGCTCGCCACCGCCCTGCCCGCCGTCGTCGTGGTCGGCATCTGGGCGGGCATGCCCCAGACCACGGTCGCACTGCTCGCCGGCCTGCAGAACACCCCGCACGAACTCCACGAGGCCGCCGCCCTCGACGGCGCCGGCGCCTGGCGCCGCTTCCGGGCGGTCACCTGGCCGGCGATCCGGCCGGTGGCGCTGTCGATCTCCGCGCTCAACCTGATCTGGAACTTCAACTCCTTCGCCCTGGTCTACGTGCTGACCAGCGGCGGCCCCGGCGGCCGCACCCGGCTGCCCATGCTCTTCGCCTACGAGGAGGCCTTCCGCTACGGCCAGTTCGGGTACGCGGCCGCCATGGGCTGCGTGATGATCGCGGTCATCTCGGTGCTGCTCGCCGGGTACCTGGCCGGCCGGCTCCGGGGAGGCGACGCCTGATGGGACCCGCGCGCAGCCGCAGGAGCACGCGCCGGGGCGGCCGGGCCGCCCGGGCCGCCCAGTACACAGCGCTCGCCGGCTACCTCGTCTTCCTCGCGTTCCCGTTCCTGTGGCTGCTCTCCACCGCGTTCAAGCCCGCCCGCGAGCTCGGCAGCCTGCACCCCGCCTGGATCCCCGAGGACCCTACCCTCGGCAACTTCCGCCAGGCCTTCGCCGAACAGCCGCTGGCGCAGGCGGCGCTGAACAGCCTGATCGCCGCGGTCTGCGCCGCCGTCCTCGCGGTCGCCCTGGCCACCCCCACGGCCTTCGTCCTCGCCCGCCGGCGGGGGAGGCTGGCCACCGCGGCCACCGGCTGGGTCGTGATCAGCCAGGCCGTCCCGTTCGTGCTGGTGATCATCCCGCTCTTCCTGGTGCTGAAGAACCTGCACCTCGTCAACTCGGTTCCGGGCCTGATCCTCGTGTACGTCGTCTGGTCGCTGCCGTTCGCGCTGTGGATGCTCGTCGGCTACGTCCGCGCCGTCCCGCCCGAGCTGGAGGAGGCGGCCGCGGTGGACGGAGCCGGGCGGCTGCGCACCCTCGTCTCGGTGGTCGCGCCCCTGCTGGCGCCGGGGATCGTGGCCACCGCCCTGTTCGCCTTCATCACCGCCTGGAACGAGTTCTTCTTCGCCCTCGTCCTCCTCAAGACCCCGGAGAAGCAGACCTTGCCGGTCGTCCTGACGCACTTCCTGGGCGCCGAGGGGGCCGCCGACCTCGGCCCGCTCGCCGCCGCGGCCTTCCTCGCGACCCTGCCCTCGCTGGTGGTCTTCGCCGTCATCCAGAAGCGGATCACCGGCGGCATGCTGGCCGGGGCGGTGAAGAGCTGATGCGCCGCCGTGGGGGACGGCGGGCACGCGCCGGGGCCCCGGCCCGGCTCCCGGCCCGGCTCCCGGCCCGGGTCCGGGTCTGGGCCGTCGTGCTCGTGCTGCTGGCCGCCGCGGCCGGCGGCTGTTCCGCGCCGCACGCCGCCTGGGACGGCGTGGTGCGGCTGCGCTTCCAGTCCCTGGCGTGGCAGAAGGAGTCCGTCGACGCCAACAGGGCCCTGGTCGCCGAGTGGAACGCCGCCCACCCGAAGGTCCAGGTCCAGTACGTGCAGGGCAGCTGGAACAGCGTCCACGACCAGCTGCTGACCTCCTTCGAGGGCGGCGAGGCCCCGGACGTCATCCACGACGCCTCCGACGACCTCGCGGACTTCGCCTACGGCGGCTACCTCGCGGACCTGCGGCCCCTGCTCTCCGAGCGCCTCAAGGCCGACATCCCGGCCGCCTCCTGGGAGAGCGTCACCTTCGGGCCGGACGGCGGGGTGTACGGGGTCCCCTTCCTCCAGGAGCCCCGGGTCCTGATGGCCAACACCGAGCTGCTGCGCGCGTCGGGGGTGCGCATCCCGACCCCCGAAGCCCCGTGGAGCTGGGAGGAGTTCCGTACGGCCGCCCGGCAGCTGACCGCCGAGGGCCGGTACGGGGTGGCCTGGCCGCTCAAGGACCCCGTCTCCGCCACCCTCAACCTCGGCCTGTCCGCGGGCGGCCGGCTCTTCCACCGTGACGCCGGGGGCAAGGCCGTCATCCGCTGGTCCGAGGGGGACGGCGTCGTCCCCGCCACCATCCGGGCCCAGACCGAGACCGACCGCAGCGCCTCCCGGGCCACCCTCGGGATGGGCGCTTCCGACACCCTGCCCGGATTCTTCGGCGGCCGCTACGCGATGGTGCCGCTCGGGTTCTCCTACCGCCAGCAGATCGTGCGCCAGGCGCCGCCCGGCTTCGCGTGGCAGGTGCTGCCGCCCCCGGCCGGCGCCGAGGGCCTGTCCCAGGGGGTCAGCCCGCAGACCCTGTCCGTCGCGCAGGACAGCCCGTACAAGAAGGAGGCGGCGGCCTTCATCGACTTCCTGCTGAGCCCGGCCAACATGGTCCGCCTCGCCCGCGGCGACTGGATGCTGCCGACCGGCACCCGGGCGCTGGCCGACCCCGCGCTGCGCACGCCCGAACTCGGCTGGGCCACCGGCGCGGCGCTCGCGGCCGGGCTGCGGCCCGCGCCGGCCCCGTCCGTGCGCGGCTACCCGGAGTGGAAGGACAAGGTCGCGACCCCGGCGCTGCAGGAGTTCTACAGCGGGGCGATCGACCTCGCCGAGCTGGAGAAACGGCTGGTGGGTGACGGGAACCGGGTGCTGGCGCGGTACCAGAGGTAGGGCGGGGCGGGAATCTCGATTGCACGAGACGTCTCGTCTCGTTATGGTCGGCTCATGACCTCAGCCAAGCCCGCCCACATCGCCATGTTCTCCATCGCCGCCCACGGGCACGTGAACCCGAGCATCGAAGTGATCCGGGAACTCGTCGCCCGGGGCCACCGCGTCAGCTACGCGATCCCCGCCTCCTTCGCCGAGAAGGTCGCCGAGACCGGCGCCACCCCGGTCCTCTGGAAGTCCACCCTCCCCACCGACGACGAACCGGAGGCCTGGGGCACCGAACTCATCGAGAACCTCGAACCCTTCCTCAACGACGCCGTCCAGGCGCTCCCGCAGCTCGCGGCCGCCTTCGACGGCGACGAACCCGACCTCGTCCTCCACGACATCACCGCCTACCCCGCGCCCGTGCTCGCGCACCGCTGGGGAGTCCCCGCCGTCTCCCTCTCCCCGAACCTGGTCGCCTGGGCGGGCTACGAGGAGGAAGTGGCCGCGCCGATGTTCGCCGACCTGAAGGCATCGGAGCGCGGCCGCGCCTACTACGCCCGCTTCGCCGCCTGGCTGCGCGAGAACGGCCTCGGCGACGACGTGGACCGCTTCCAGGGCCGCCCGCGCCGCAGCCTCGTCCTGATCCCCCGGGTGCTCCAGCCGAACGCCGACCGCGTCGACACCTCCGTGTACACCTTCGTCGGCGCCTGCCAGGGCGACCGCACCGCCGTCCAGGGGCGCTGGCAGCGCCCGGAGCGGGCCGCGGGCAGGAAGGTGCTGCTGGTCTCCCTCGGCTCGGCCTTCACCAAGCAGCCCGCCTTCTACCGTGCCTGCGCCGAGGCCTTCGGGGGCCTGCCCGACTGGCACGTCGTCCTCCAGATCGGCAAGTTCACCGACGAGGCCGAACTCGGCGAGATCCCCGCCAACGTCGAGGTCCACCGCTGGGTTCCCCAACTGGACATCCTGCGCCAGGCCGACGCCTTCATCACCCACGCGGGCGCCGGCGGCAGCCAGGAGGGCCTCGCCACCGCCACCCCGATGGTCGCCGTCCCGCAGGCCGTCGACCAGTTCGGCAACGCCGACATGCTGGTCTCGCTCGGCGTGGCCCGGCACGTCCCGATGGAACAGGCGGACGCGGCGACCCTCCGCGAGGCTGTCCTCGCCCTGGTCCGCGACCCCGCGGTCGCGGCCCGCTGCGCGGAGGTCCGCACCCGGATGGCCGCCGAGGGCGGTACGCGGCAGGCCGCCGACCTCATCGAGGCCGAACTGTCATAGGACCGGCCTACGCTGCCCCCATGGCCAGGAAATACGCGGCGCTGCTGCGCGGGATCAATGTCGGCGGGAGCAGGAAGGTCCCCATGGCGGAGCTGCGCTCCGTCCTGGAGGGGCTCGGCCACGACGACGTGCGGACGTACCTGCAGAGCGGCAACGCCGTCTTCAGCAGCGCGAAGAAGGACCCGCGGGCGCTCGCCCGGGAGCTGGAGACGGCCATCGAGGCCCACTTCGGCTTCCGGGTGGCGTGCCTGGTCGTGGACGGGGCCTACCTGAAGGCCGTCGCGGACGCCTGCCCGTTCCCGGCCGCCGAACTGGAGGGCAGGCAGCTGCACGCCACCTTCTTCTCCGAGCAGCCCGGCCCGGAACGCTTCGCCGGGCTGGACCGGCAGGCGTACCTCCCCGAGGAGTACCGGCTCGGCGACCACGTCCTCTACCTCTACGCCCCGGACGGGCTGGGCCGCTCCAAGCTGGCCGAAGCCCTCGCCAGGCCGGCCCGGGCCAAGGGCATCGACGCCACCACCCGCAACTGGAACACCGTCGCCAAACTGGTGGAGCTGACCGGTAGCTGAGCCGGCCGCGTGCCGTCTCGCGAGCGCTCGCGGGGGGCGCGGGCCGGTGGGACAGTGAAGATACCGGGGGCAGGAGGGAAGCTCCGGACTGCCGGAGCGGATCAGCGTGGAGTGAGCCATGACGGCAATGAAGCGCGAGCAGACGCCCGTGGCCTTCGAAGGCGACGGTGTGGAACTGCGCATGAAGGAGCTCGGCGGGGATTTCACCGTCGGTTTCGTGAAATTCGCCAAGGGCGTGGACATGACGCCGGCGTTCAAGGGCCTGCCGGACGACCTGTGCACCTGCCCCCACTGGGGATACGTGTTCAAGGGCAAGGTCAAGCTGCACTTCAAGGACGGGGACCGGGTCTACGAGGAGGGTGAGGCCTTCTACTGGGAACCCGGCCACGCCCCAGAGGCCCTCGAGGACTGCGAGTACCTGGACTTCTCACCCACGAAGGAGTTCCAGGCAGTCGTCGACCACGTGGCGGTGAACCTCCCCTGACGTCTGGTGCTGTGACCGGAGGGGTCCACCGGGACGCGACACCGCTCCGCGGTGACCGCGTCCAGGCCGATGTGCCGGATCTTGCCCTTCGCCCGCAACTCCGCCAACGCTCCCAGCTGTTCGGCCATCGGGACCGATGCGTCGAAGCGGTGCAGCTGGTAGAGGCCGATCCGCTCCACGCGCAGCCGTCGCAGGCGATCAGCTCCTCCGCCAAAGGCCGGGGCCGTAGTCGTCGGCGGTGTCGATGAGGGTGACTCCGCGCTCCACCGCCGTCCGCAGCAGGTCCCGGGCCTCGGCGCGGCCGCGCGGGCCCCAGTACTCGGGCCAGACCAGGCCGCCCGTACCGAAACCGAGCCGCCGTACGGGCAGGTCCCCGCCGAGCTCGCATATCTCCTGCGCCATGCCCCGACGGCAACGCGGGAGCCGGGATGTGCCAGGCTCGTGGGCATGCGGTACATCATCATCGGCGCGGGCGCGGTCGGCGCCACCATCGGCGGACGGCTCGCGGAGGCGGGCGGCGAGGCCGTCCTCGTCGCGCGCGGAGCCCACGCCCAGGCCCTGCGGGCGGACGGCCTGCGGCTGACCACGGCGGCAGGCACCCGCGTGCACCGGCTGCCCGTGGTCACCGGGCCGGCCGAACTGGGCGAGCTGCGCCCGGACGACGTCCTGCTGCTGGCCGTCAAGACGCAGGACGCGATCGCCGCGCTCGACGAGTGGGGCGACGCGGAGGTCGCGGGCGGCGGAACGGCGGCGCAGCGGCTGCCGGTGCTGTGTGCGCAGAACGGCGTGGAGAGCGAACGGCTGGCCCTGCGGCGCTTCGCGCGGGTGTACGGGGTGTGCGTATGGCTGCCCGCGACCTTCCTGGAGCCGGGCGTGGTCTCCGCGCTGTGCGCGCCGCTGACCGGGATCCTGCACCTGGGCCGGGCGGCGGGCGGTACGGACGCGCTGGCGCGGGCGGTGGCCGCGGACCTCGGGAAGGCCGGCTTCGAGGCGCCGCTGACCGAGGACGTGATGCGGTGGAAGTACGCGAAGCTGCTGGGGAACCTGGGCAACGCGGTCCAGGCGACCACCGGTCCGGAGCCCGGGCCGGCGAAGGGCGCGCTGCTGCTGCGGGCGGTCCGCGAGGCGAAGGCGGTCTTCGGGGCGGCCGGCATCGCGTACGCCTCGGACGCCGAGCAGGCCGCCGCGCGCGACGGCAAGGTTGACCAGCCGCCGGGGGTCCGGGGCGGGTCCTCGTGGCAGAGCCTGGCGCGGGGCACGGGCTCGGTGGAGGCGGACTACCTCAACGGGGAGATCTCGCTGCTGGGCCGCCTGCACGGTGTCGCGACGCCGGTCAACGACGTGCTGCGGCACGCGGCCAACATCTTCGCCCGCGAGGGGCTCCCGCCGGGCGCGATGTCCATCGAGGACCTCACCGCCCTGGCCGACGAGGCCGCCGCCCGCTCCTAGCTCCGGCTGCGACCCGGCTCCAGCTGAGCCGCCCCAGCGGCCATCCGGCCGTGTCCGGAAGGCGGCACCAGCCTAGATCCAGTCCGCCGGCGATGGTCCTCCGGGATTCCGGCCGCGCCCGGAAGGCGGCACCAGCCAAGATCCAGCCCGGCCGGAGATTGCCCTCCGGGATTCCGGCCGCGCTCGGAAGGCGGCATCAGCCAAAATCCAGCCCCGCCGGCGTTTGAGGCGCGGGGTCTGGGGCGGAGCCCCAGGAGACGGGGGTCAGGCCGTCAGGGACGGGCGCCGCGCGGGCGCGCACGCGGCGGCGTCGAAGCGGCGCAGCAGGAGGCGGGCCAGTTCCGGGGCAGGGCCCAGGACATCGGCCAGGACGTCCGCACCGGCGGCTTCGGCCCCCGCCGCGATCCGGTCCGGCAGCCGCCCGGGGGCGATGACGTACGGCGCCACCGCCACCCGTGCGAAGCCCTCCGCACGCAGCGCCCGTACGGCGTCCTCCGTACGGGGAAGGGCAGCGGAGGCGAACGCAGGCCGCACGGCACACCAACCGGTGCGCCGCCACTCCCGCGCGGTTTCAGCGATCGCTGCGATCGCCTCCGGGTCTGTGGATCCGGCGGACGCGAGCACCACCGCGGTGGTGGCGCGGTCCGCCGGGGTGAGTCCGGCCTCGGCCAGCCGGCGGTCGAGGGCCGAGTGCAGGAGCGCCGAGGGTCCCAGGACATCGGCAACCCGCACCGACAGCCCCGGCAGCCGGGCCGTCGACTCGGCCAGCGCCGCCGGGATGTCGGACTTCGCGTGGAAGGCCCGGGTGAGGAGCAGGGGGAGCGCGACGACCTCGCGGACACCCGACAGGTAGAGCGACGACAGCGCCTGGCCGACCGTCGGGGTGTTGAAGTCCAGGAAGGCCGTCTCCACCCGCAGCCCGGGCCGCAGGGCCCGCACGCGCCCGGTCAGGGCGTGCACGGTCGCCGCGTGCCGCGGGTCGCGGCTGCCGTGGGCGATGACGAGGAGGGCGGGTGCGGGGGCCATGGGACTCACTTGACCAGGAGGCCGCGGCTGCGCAGGACCCACCGCTCGATGGGGCTGAAGATGAGCAGGTCGATGGCGATGCCGACGACGAGGATCAGGATGATCGCGAGGAAGACGCCGGGCAGGTCGATGTTGTTGCGGCCGTTCTCCAGGAGTTGGCCCAGGCCCAGGCCGAGATCGGGGGAGCTGGCGATGATTTCTGCGGCCATCAGGGAGCGCCAGGAGAAGGCCCAGCCCTGCTTGAGTCCGGCGAGGTAGCCGGGGAGGGCGGCGGGCATGACGATGTGGCGGGCGCC